>JAJPKK010000248.1 GCA_021323775.1 Hyphomicrobiales bacterium | reverse complement strand
GCGCGCGCGCGCCCCGAGTCAACTTGTCGCAGACGTTTTTTCAGGTACGCTTGTGGAAGGCCGTTCAAACGCCGTTGCGGGCTTACGGCGAATCTTAGAACAGTCGACGAGTCAGATACTTCCAACGGCTGGATGCGAGCGGCCCGAGAGGGCCGCTCATGATTCAAGGCCCGCCCCTGTTAACCTTCCCCATCGTCGGGAGCGTCTCTGACGGACCTTCCCGCTTGCGGCGAGGGTTAAGGAGGGGAGACCCTGCGCGGGATGAATCTTGGCGCCGCCCGGGGCCGGATCGCCCTGGGCAGCGCCGCGGGTTGAAACGTTTTGTTTGGGTTTAGATGATAGGTGGCTCGGATATGTCGCGGGCAGATATCGAAAAGCACAACACCAATCCGGTCGACGTCGTTGAACGGCTGGCGGCCGTCAACGAGTGGTCGTTCGCCCGCGCCAGCGACGATGAAGTCACGCTCGTGGTCGCCGGCCGCTGGACAGACTACCAGGTCTCCTTCACCTGGATGCCCGAGATCGAGGCGCTGCATCTTGCCTGCGCGTTCGATCTTAAGGTGCCGGAGCGCCGCCGCGCCGAAGTGACCGAGCTTGCAGCGCTCGTCAACGAGCAGCTTTGGATCGGACATTTCGACGTCTGGTTCAAACACGGCATCATCATGTTCCGCCACGCGCTCGTGCTTACGGGCGGCATCGCGGCGGCGGATGCACAGTGCGAGGCTCTGCTCGGTATCGCCCTTAACGCCTGCGAGCGCCACTATCAGGCCTTCCAATTCGTGCTGTGGGCCGGCAAGAACCCCCGCGCGGCGCTCGAGTCGATCATGTTCGAAACGCGCGGCGAGGCTTGATCCGCCGGTGAGCGGTGGGATGGGTTGAGCGGGCAGCGCCAGCGAGACCCATGGGGGCCGTTTCGCGCGACTCTGCGTAGGATGGGTTTCGTTGTGCTCAACCCATCCTATGCCTTGCCCTGGACGCGGCGCGCCAAATAATTGAAGTTGATCACGAACTGCTCTGGCTGGGAGATTTCCTGCTTCAGCTTCTCGATGTCGGCGCGCGGGAACTCGGGCGCTGCGCCGCCTGACGCCTCGGCGATCATCTGCACCTTCGCGGCGGTTTCCAGCATGATCGCGTTGATCACGGCTTCCTCGATGGAGGCGCCGACGACGGCAACCCCATGGCTCTTGAGCAGCACCGCCCGGTGCGGGCCGAGCGCCGTCGCGACCCCCTTGCCGGCGGCCGGAGTGCGAATGAGCGAGACGGTGTCGCCATAGACCCCGAGCGCTTCGAAAAACAGCGCGCCCGGCTGGCTCAAGCATTTGAGCGGACGACCGCTCGCCGACAGCGCCACCGCATAGGTCGGATGGGTATGAATGACGCATTGCACATCTGCCCGCGCCTTGAAAATTTCCGAGTGGATAAAGACTTCGCTGTGACGCCGCGCCGTGCCCGCCACGACGTCGCCGTTAAGGTCGATGGTGAGGATGTTTGCCATCGTGACCTCATCAAGCCCGACGCTGTGCGGTTTCATGAAGAAACGCGAGGGATCGTCGGGCAGCCGCACGGAGATATGCCCGCGCGTAAAATCGTCCTGACCTTCGGAAACAAGCACTTTGCCGGCGAGGATCAGCTTCTGTTTGATTTCGTCGTGGGTCATTGAAACGAGCATCCTTGTTGCTTCGCCTGAAAGGAGAGCCCTGCGAGGTCTTCTCCAAAGCCATGTGCGCACTGCCCCAAGGGGCAGCGCCATCATGCCTGACGCCGCGCCCGGCCGCCTGCGAACGTCATAAAGGGTGCAGGGTGGGCAAAGGCGCCGGCGAGGGCCCCGCCCTGCCGACCGTCGCGCCTTTACTTCGCCACGGCGTTCAGCCTCAGCAACGCATCTGCATTTCCGTGGGTGAGCTTCGTCATGTCGTCCGGCGCGAGGGAGAGGCGGTCCAGGAAGGCGCGGCCCCTGGCGTTGGGCGCATAGGGATAGTCGACCGAGAAGATGATGCGGTCGATGCCGAAGGTCAGGAGCGCCGCCAGGAACGGCGGCTCGGTGAAAATTCCGCTCGTGGTGAGCCACACCTGATCAAGGATGGCGCGGCTGACCGGCCGCTTCAGATGGTCGATATCGAGGGCGAAGACCTCATCGACCCGCGCCAGCATCATCGGCAGCATTTCGCCCATGTGGCCGATGATCAGCTTGAGCCGCGGATGGCGGTCCAGCGTTCCGGCAATCGCCATGCGCAGCACGTGGATCGCGGTCTCCGAATGCCAGCCCCAGCCGGCCGTCTCCAGCACGCGCGCGGGACCTGCCGGCAGATCGGAGAAATAGGCCTGTCGCACGGGCTCCGGCGGCAGGTGCGGATGGACATAGATCGGCACGTCAAGCTCGACAGCCGCGGCCAAGAGACCGTCGTAGCTTGGGTGGTCGAGAAAGCGGCCATTGGTCGTGCCGTTGATGAGCGCGCCCAGGAAGCCAAGCTCCTTCACGGCGCGCTTAAGCTCGTTCGCGGCCGCGTCCGGGTCTTGCATCGGCAGCGTGGCGAAACCTGCGAAACGATCGGGATGGCGGGCGATGGCTGCCGCGAGGTGATCGTTGATCTCGCGGCTCATCGCGAGACCGCCGGGACCAGGAACGAGATCGGGGCCGGGGCCGGTATTTGAGAGCACCTGCACTGTAATGCCGGCCTCGTCCATCGACTGCAGGCGCCGCTCGCCAATCTCGGGAAGCAGCTCAAGCGGATTGGGGCCGCCTGGCGGCAGCGTTCGCTTCCGGAATCCGCGGCGGCTGATTGCGGCCGGATCGATCCGGCTGGTCAGCGCCGGAACCGTGAAATGCTCTTCGATGGCGACAGTGCGCATGGACGGCCCTCTCCGATTGCTCGCCGCGTTGTGGCATCGTTGCCGTCATCCGGCAAGCGGCTGGCGACTGGCTTCCCTCTCATCGGAACCCGCTCTGGAAGCGGAACCACGGTCCGGGTCGCGACTTGATTTTAGCAGCGGCAGGGACTAGGTAGGTCGAACGCCTGCGGCCCGGTTTCGGACTTCCGCGGCGTTCGTATCCCCCACAAGCGGGCCGGCGAGCGGTCTCATCCGTCGAGGATTGGGCAAGAGCGGGGGTGTGCGGCTTCCCTCACGTTCTCGCGGCAACCTGGATCGCCGGCGCGGTGGAGGCGCAAGAATCGGAAGGGAATTCGGAAGGGAACTGCAACCGGTACGATCGGGATCGAGGTAATGGCAAAAATCAGCCCCTTCAAATTCTTGCAGGAAGTGCGCCAGGAAGTCGCCAAGGTCACTTGGCCGAGCCGGCGTGAGACGACCGTCACGACAATCATGGTGTTCGTGTTCGCGGCGGCTGCGGGCTTGTTCTTCCTGGTCTCGGATCAGATCATCCGGATGGGCGTGACGTTCGTGCTCGGCATCGGGCGTTGAATGGACCATTCATGGACATAGACGTGGTCAGCCCCCTCCCTGCCCTCCGCCGCCCTGCGGGGGAGGGCAGGGAGGGGGCGGTGTCCATGTTCGCGGCACGTGCGGGCGTATTCGTCTTGTTGGCAGATCGCGTGATTCGCCAGGCGATTCTTTTGCTGGGCATCGTCGGTTGAATGAAAACCGTGGGAACAACGGCCATGGCCAAGCGCTGGTACATCATCCACGCCTATTCGAACTTCGAAAACAAGGTCGCGGAATCGATCCGCGAGCAGGCCAAGCAACGCGGCCTGTCGGATCTGTTTGAAGAGGTGATGGTGCCGAAGGAGAAGGTCGTCGAGGTGCGCCGCGGGCGGAAAGTTGATGCCGAGCGCAAGTTCTTTCCCGGCTATGTGCTGGCGAAAATGGACCTCACTGACGAGGCTTTCCACCTCATCAAGAACACCCCGAAAGTCACGGGCTTCCTGGGCGCAGATAACAAGCCGACGCCCATCTCGGATGCCGAGGCAGAGCGCATCCTGCACCAGGTGCAGGAGGGCATCGAGCGGCCGAAGCCGTCAGTTTCATTCGAGGTCGGCGAGCAGGTGCGCGTGTCGGATGGACCGTTCGCCTCCTTCAATGGCGTCGTGGAGGAGGTTGATGAGGCGCGCTCGCGGCTCAAGGTCGCGGTGTCGATCTTCGGCCGCGCCACACCGGTCGAGCTCGAATTCGGCCAGGTCGAGAAGACGTGAGCAAGAAAGTTCTTGCATCCGGCGTAATTGCGGTTAAGTGACGCGATTGCCGCCGCGTCCCGGCTGTCGGAGCGGCGGGAGTCGGCAGGTCGTAACCTGCCGAGTCTTAGTGTTGTTGTGGGAGGCGACGGGCGGTTGCCGCCGCTCGTTTGAGCCGCACCACGAGCCCGGCACCCCTGAGAGCGCAGGCGTCCCGCCGGCATGAGAAAAAATTGCGGGCGGGACGCCTCTGCGGTCCGAGGGAGCGTGCCGCAGGGAGTTGGTCATGGCAAAGAAAATCACCGGCTACGTGAAATTGCAGGTGCCGGCGGGTTCCGCCAACCCGTCGCCGCCGATCGGACCCGCGCTCGGTCAGCGCGGCCTCAACATCATGGAGTTTTGCAAGTCCTTCAACGCCCAAACCCAGAAGCTTGAGAAAGGCTCGCCGATTCCGGTCGTCATCACCTTCTACGCCGACCGTTCCTTCACCTTCGAGATGAAGACGCCGCCGGTCTCTTACTTTTTGAAGAAAGCAGCGAACCTCCAGTCCGGCGCCAAGGCTCCGGGTCGCGAAAGGGCGGGTGTCGTCACGAAGGCGCAGGTGAAGGAAATCGCCGAGCAGAAGATGAAGGATCTCAACTGCGACACCATCGAGTCCGCAATGCGGATGATCGAAGGCTCGGCCCGTTCGATGGGTCTTGAGGTGAGGGAGTAAGCTGCCATGGCGAGCCACGGGAAGCGCGTCTTGAAGGCCCGCGAGGGCATCGACAGGGCAAAGCTCTACCCCCTCGATGAAGCCGTGAAGATGATCAAGGACCGGGCCAGGGCGAAATTCGACGAGACCATCGAAATCGCCATGAATCTCGGGGTCGATCCCCGCCATGCCGACCAGATGGTTCGCGGGGTCGTATCCCTTCCGAACGGCACCGGCCGCACCGTGAGAGTTGCGGTCTTCGCCCGCGGCGCCAAGGCCGATGAGGCGCGGGCTGCAGGCGCCGACGTGGTTGGCGCCGAGGACCTGGTCGAACGCGTCAACTCAGGCAACATCGATTTCGACCGCTGCATTGCGACGCCCGACCTCATGCCGCTGGTGGGGCGGCTCGGCAAGGTGCTTGGGCCCCGCGGCATGATGCCTAACCCCAAGGTTGGCACCGTGACCATGGACGTGACCGCGGCCGTTAAGGCCTCAAAGGGCGGCGCTGTCGAATTTCGCGTCGAGAAGGCTGGGATCGTCCATGCCGGCGTCGGCAAAGCTTCGTTTCCGGCAGACAAGCTCGTGGAAAACATCAGGGCGTTCGCGGATGCGGTGCAGAAAGCAAAGCCACAAGGCGCCAAGGGCCAATTCATCAACCGGATCGCCATCTCCTCCACCATGGGGCCCGGCGTGAAGATAGAGCCGGCGAGTGTGATGACGGGCAGCAGCACCGCGGCGCATTAGCGCATAGCGCATCAGGAAGCGGGACCGCGGCGCGCCGGCGGCGGTGCGGCCCGGCTCAGACCAGGCGGGCCATGCTGAAAGCGGGTAGCTACCGGCGCCGCCGCAAAAAAAACATAAAAACCACTTGGCAGCAGCGCGCCGAGCCGCTAAATAACGGTGCACTTGCGCGCCGAGCATCAGGTGCCGGCGCGCTTTCGCGCGTTTTCTAGCGAGATCGGCGGTCAGGAACTTTTTCCTTATCAGATATCCGGCCGGATCAGTCTGAAAAGGAAGGTGAGAGGGCTTCCGTTTGTTGCAATGAAGGCGGCGTGGCCATCCGCCTCCCTGCTCTTCCCTGCGGGATGGGTGAGGAGGAGGGTGGCGTCCTGTCCAAGACTGCAGGTGTTCGAGCACACGCGAGGGCTTAATTCTCACAGCTTAGGCAATGACTTAAGCGTGGTGCCTGCACAGACGGGTGAAGATCGGTTTCGGGGGCAACCCCGCTACGGTTCGAACCTTAAAGACCTTGGCGGCGCTCGCTTTCCACGACGGCGTCGGCTCAAGGGGGCAGGGCGCGAGGAGCGCTGTACCGCCAGCCCTGCTTTCCCCGCACACGCGAGGACAGCGCGGGAGCTCGAGGCGGTGCAGAAGATCGTAAACCGGCGGCTTTAAGCCCAGACGTCCGGGATTGAGCACTTAACCCCGGAGGGACGAATGCCGCCAACCGGAGAGAGCAAGTGGATCGAGCGGCAAAAAAAGAGCTCGTCACGGAGTTGAATGAGGTTTTCAAAGCCTCGAGCGTCGTGATTGTGGCTCACTATGCCGGCCTCACGGTTGCCGAAATGCAGAAGCTGCGCATGCAGATGAAGCAGGCCGGCGCGAAGGTGAAGGTCGCCAAGAACCGTCTTGCCAAGATCGCTCTTGACGGCACCGACGCGGCCGTGGTCGCGCCCCTCCTCAAGGGGCCGACCGTGATCGCCTATTCGGGCGATCCCGTGGCTGCGCCGAAGGTCGCCTCAGACTTCGCAAAGGCTAACGACAAGTTCGTTATCCTGGGCGGAGCAATGGGCAAGACCGCCCTGAACCCCGATGGCATCAAGGCGCTCGCCGCGCTGCCGTCGCTTGACGAACTGCGCGCCAAGCTGGTCGGCCTTATCCAGGCGCCCGCCACTAAGATTGCGCAGCTTGTCAATGCCCCGGCCGCGAAGCTGGCGAGGGTGGTTCAGGCCTATGCCGATAAGGGTGAAGCCGCCTGACGGGCCCTCTCCCTGACCCTCCCCCGCTCGCGGGGAAGGGAAGGGTGGGCAGTCTCGTTAAAGTTCGAACCTGAAGGAAAGCAATAAGATGGCTGACTTGTCGAAACTGGTGGACCAACTTTCCAGCCTCACCGTGCTGGAGGCCGCGGAGCTGGCGAAGCTTTTGGAAGAGAAATGGGGGGTCTCGGCGGCGGCCGCGGTCGCGGTTGCGGCGCCCGGGGGCGCCGCGGCGGCTGCGGCCCCGGTTGAGGAAAAGACCGAGTTTACCGTCGTGCTGGCGGCGGCTGGGGACAAGAAGATCGAGGTCATCAAGGAAGTTCGGGCGCTTACCGGATTGGGCCTCAAGGAAGCAAAGGATCTCGTCGAAGGCGCGCCTAAGAACGTTAAGGAAGGCGTGTCCAAGGAAGAGGCCGAAAAGGTCAAGGCCCAGCTCGAGAAGGCAGGCGCCAAGGTGGAACTCAAGTAGCACTCTGGTCAAATTCTGCTTTTGCCCAAGCCCACACATGGGAGGAATTTGCGCAAAAATCTCCTCCCTGCCCTTCCGATAAGCCGGGAGGGCAGGGCGGGTAGTGCAAGGTGGTGCGTGCGCTTGCGGCTTCGTCTCGACCCTGCCACTTGCGGGGAAAACATGGACGGGCCGAAGAGAGGCGGTCGAGCTTTGGCGATGGGTAAACGGACGCCTATATATGGCTTTGAATAATCACAGCATGCTTGAGCGTACAAGACGTTGAGAGTAGCCGAATCCCTGCTCCTCATGTGTCTGCGTCGGCGGGATCGGTCCCGAAAAGGCGGAAATTATTCCTTCCGCCGTGTTGTTTTCTCTTCCGGGCAGGGCCTTCGAGGTTCAGACCTCCGACGGTTCGCCGGAAGGCGCCGGCCGCTCCTCTCTACCTTCGCCCGCAACCGAGGCAGGCTAGGGAGGGGAGTCCGGAGGAAGTAAAGAGGCCACGATGGCACAGACGTTCACCGGTCGTAAACGGGTCCGCAAGTTCTTTGGCAAAATCGAAGAAGTCGCAGAGATGCCGAACCTCATCGAGGTTCAGAAGGCGTCCTACGACCAGTTTCTTCTGGTCAGAGAGCCGCCTGGCGGGCGTCCAGATGAAGGTTTGCAAGCGGTATTCAAGTCGGTGTTCCCGATTTCCGATTTCTCGAATACCGCCCAGCTCGAATTCGTCCGCTACGAGTTCGAGGCTCCGAAATACGATGTCGACGAGTGCCGCCAGCGCGGCATGACCTACGCGGCGCCTCTCAAGGTGACGCTGCGCCTTATCGTGTTCGATATCGACGAAGAGACCGGTGCGCGGTCGGTCAAGGACATCAAGGAGCAGGATGTCTACATGGGCGACATTCCGCTCATGACAAACAACGGCACCTTCATCGTCAACGGCACCGAGCGGGTGATCTTTTCCCAGATGCACCGCTCGCCGGGCGTATTCTTCGATCACGACAAGGGCAAGACACATTCTTCCGGCAAGCTCTTGTTTGCGGCCCGCATCATTCCGTATCGCGGTTCCTGGCTTGATATCGAATTCGACGCCAAGGACATCGTCTATGCACGCATCGACCGCCGCCGGAAGATACCGGTGACGTCGCTGATGTTTGCGCTCGGCATGGATGGCGAGGAGATCCTCAACACGTTCTACAAGCAGATCGTCTACAAGCGCTCGAAGGACGGCTGGCGCGTGCCGTTCGATGCGAACCGCATGCGCGGCTACAAAGCGGTGAACGATCTCGTCGATGCCGACACCGGCAAGGTCGTGGTTGAGGCCGGCAAGAAGATTACCGTGCGGCAGGCGCGTCAGCTCGCCGAGAGGGGGCTCAGGGCGCTGCGGATTGCTGACGAGGAATTGATCGGGCACTATATCGCCGAAGACCTCGTCAACATGAAGACGGGCGAAATCTATGCGGAGGCCGGCGCCGAGGTCAACGAGAAGCTGCTCAAGACATTGCATGAGGGAGGCTACCGGGAGATTCCGGTGCTCGACATCGACCACGTCAATGTCGGCGCCTATATCCGCAATACGCTCCATATCGAAAAGAACATGACGCGCGAGGACGCGCTGTTCGACATCTACCGCGTCATGCGGCCGGGAGAACCGCCGACGCTCGAAACCGCAGAGGCGATGTTCCACTCGCTGTTCTTCGATCCGGAGCGGTACGATCTTTCCGCTGTCGGCCGCGTCAAGATGAACATGCGTCTTGACCTGCAGACGGATGATACGGTCCGCGTCCTGCGCAAGGAGGACATCATCGGCGTCATCCGCACCTTGGTCGACCTGCGCGACGGCAAAGGCGAGATCGATGACATCGACCATCTGGGCAACCGCCGGGTGCGTTCGGTCGGCGAATTGATGGAAAACCAGTACCGGATCGGCCTGTTGCGCATGGAGCGCGCCATCAAGGAGCGCATGAGCTCGGTCGACATCGACACCGTGATGCCGCAGGATCTTATCAATGCCAAGCCGGCGGCGGCCGCGGTGCGCGAGTTCTTCGGCTCCTCGCAGCTCTCCCAGTTCATGGATCAGACGAACCCGCTGTCCGAGATCACCCATAAGCGGCGGCTTTCGGCGCTCGGACCCGGGGGCCTTACCCGCGAGCGCGCCGGCTTCGAGGTGCGCGACGTGCACCCGACCCATTACGGCCGCATTTGCCCGATCGAGACTCCGGAAGGTCCCAATATCGGACTTATCAACTCGCTCGCCACCTATGCGCGGGTCAACAAATACGGCTTCGTCGAGACCCCCTACCGCAAGGTCAAGGACGGCCGCGTAACGGACGAGGTGGTCTACCTCTCGGCGATGGAGGAAGGGCGCTACTATGTGGCGCAGGCCAACGTGCCGCTCGACTCCAAGCAGCGTTTCACCGAAGACCTCGTCGTCTGCCGGCATGCCGGCAACGTGCAGATGGTTGCGCCTGATCGCGTCGACTACATGGACGTGTCGCCCAAGCAGCTTGTGTCGGTGGCGGCTGCGCTGATTCCATTCCTTGAGAACGATGACGCCAACCGCGCGTTAATGGGCTCCAACATGCAGCGGCAGGCGGTCCCGCTGGTGCGGGCTGAGGCGCCGTTTGTCGGCACCGGTATGGAAGGCGTAGTCGCCCGCGACTCCGGCGCCGCCATCGCGGCGCGGCGAACCGGCATTGTCGACCAGGTCGACGCCACCCGCATCGTGGTGCGCGCGACCGAGGATCTCGACCCGTCCAAGTCGGGCGTCGACATCTACCGGCTGATGAAGTTCCAGCGTTCGAACCAGAACACCTGCATCAACCAGCGTCCCCTTGTGAAGGTCGGCGATGCCGTCAAGAAGGGCGATATCATCGCCGACGGTCCTTCGACCGATCTCGGCGAGCTCGCGCTTGGCCGCAACGTCCTCGTCGCCTTCATGCCGTGGAACGGCTACAACTTCGAGGATTCGATCCTGCTCTCCGAGCGGATCGTCAAGGACGACGTATTCACCTCGATCCACATCGAGGAATTTGAGGTGATGGCCCGGGACACTAAGCTCGGCCCCGAAGAAATCACCCGCGACATCCCGAACGTCTCCGAAGAGGCGCTGAAGAACCTCGACGAAGCCGGCATCGTGTATATCGGCGCGGAGGTTCATGCGGGCGACATCCTGGTCGGCAAGATAACGCCGAAGGGCGAAAGCCCGATGACGCCCGAGGAGAAGCTCCTGCGCGCCATCTTCGGCGAAAAGGCCTCCGATGTGCGCGATACTTCGCTGCGCGTGCCGCCCGGCGTCCAGGGCACCGTGGTCGAGGTGCGGGTCTTCAACCGCCATGGCGTCGACAAAGACGAGCGCGCACTTGCTATCGAGCGCGAGGAGATCGAGCGGCTGGCCAAGGACCGCGACGACGAACAGGCCATTCTCGACCGCAACGTTTACAGTCGCCTTGCTGAGATGCTGGAGGGACGGCAGGGCGTTGCGGGTCCGAAGGGCTTCAAGAAGGACTCCAAGATCACCCGCGCCGTGCTGGAGGAATTTCCGCGCTCGCAATGGTGGCTGTTTGCGTCTCCGAATGACAAGCTGATGGCTGAGATCGAGGCGATTCGCAAGCAGTACGACGAGTCGAAGAAAGGGTTGGAGCAGCGGTTTCTCGACAAGGTTGAGAAGCTGCAGCGTGGCGATGAATTGCCGCCCGGCGTGATGAAGATGGTCAAAGTCTTCGTCGCCGTGAAGCGCAAGATTCAGCCGGGCGACAAGATGGCGGGCCGTCACGGAAACAAGGGCGTGGTGTCCAAGATCGTCCCGGCCGAGGACATGCCGTTCCTTGCCGACGGGACGCCGGTCGACATCGTCCTCAATCCGCTGGGCGTGCCGAGCCGCATGAATGTGGGCCAGATCCTTGAAACGCACCTGGGCTGGGCGTGCGCCGGCCTCGGCCAGCGCATCGGCCAGGCGGTCGACGCCTATTACCAGCGCAGGGACCTCAGGCCGCTGCGCGACACCCTGAAGAAGGTCTATGGCGATGAAGAGACCATCAAGTCGTTGGACGAGGAGGGCCTGATCGAGCTTGGCGCCAACCTCAGGCACGGCGTGCCGATCGCGACGCCGGTCTTCGACGGCGCGAAGGAAGCCGACATCGAGCATATGCTCGATCTTGCCGGCCTCGATCATTCAGGCCAGATGAAGCTTTACGACGGCCGCACCGGCGAACCATTCGATCGCAAGGTGACTGTCGGCTACATCTATATGCTCAAGCTGCACCATCTCGTTGACGACAAGATCCATGCCCGGTCGATCGGGCCCTACAGCCTCGTTACCCAGCAGCCGCTGGGCGGCAAGGCGCAGTTCGGCGGCCAGCGCTTCGGTGAAATGGAGGTCTGGGCGCTCGAAGCGTACGGCGCCGCCTACACTCTCCAGGAGATGCTGACCGTGAAGTCGGACGACGTTGCGGGTCGCACCAAGGTGTACGAGGCCATCGTGCGGGGCGACGACACATTCGAGGCCGGCATCCCTGAGTCCTTCAACGTGCTGGTGAAGGAGATGCGCTCCCTCGGCCTGAACGTCGACTTGCACAATTCCAAACTGCCGGTGCGCGCGAGCGACGGCGCCGCGGAGGCCGCCGAGTAGAACGGCTGGTCCCCGCCTGGGCCGCGGCGAAATCGCCGCGGCGCCACGCTGACCCAAAATCGGGCTTAAGAATACCGCCGTCGAACAGTCGCCAGATAGAACAGTCGCCAGACGCAAATGAGCCGGCCCGGCCGGCACAAAGCCTCCAGATGGAGCCTCTGATGAATCAAGAAGTCATCAACCTTTTCAGCCCCCAAACGCCGGCGCAGGTGTTCGACCAGATCCGGATCTCGATCGCGAGTCCGGAAAAGATCCTGTCCTGGTCCTACGGCGAAATCAAGAAGCCCGAGACCATCAACTACCGCACCTTCAAGCCCGAACGCGATGGATTGTTCTGCGCCCGCATCTTCGGGCCGATCAAGGATTATGAGTGCTTGTGCGGCAAGTACAAGCGCATGAAATACAAGGGCATCATCTGCGAGAAGTGCGGCGTCGAAGTCACGCTGTCGCGGGTTCGGCGCGAGCGCATGGGCCATATCGAGCTGGCGGCGCCGGTCGCGCATATCTGGTTCCTGAAGTCGCTGCCGAGCCGGATTGGGCTCCTGCTCGACATGACGCTCAAGGATCTCGAGCGCATTCTCTATTTCGAGTACTACGTGGTGCTGGAGCCCGGCCTCACCCCGCTCCAGGATCGTCAGCTGCTGTCGGAGGAAGAGTATCTCAGGGCGCAGGAGGAGTACGGTCAGGACAGCTTCACCGCTACGATCGGCGCCGAGGCCATTCGCGAAATGCTCAAAGCGCTCGATCTTGAGAAGCTCGCGGCGGATCTGCGCGCCGAGATCGCGGATTCGAAGTCCGAGCTCAAGCCGAAGAAGTTGGCAAAGCGCCTCAAGCTCATCGAGTCTTTCATCCAATCGGGCAACAGGCCGGAATGGATGATCCTCACCGTGATCCCGGTGATTCCGCCGGATTTGCGTCCGCTGGTTCCGCTTGACGGCGGCCGCTTCGCGACCTCGGATCTCAACGATCTCTACCGTCGCGTCATCAACCGCAACAACCGCCTTAAACGGCTGATCGAACTGCGTGCGCCCGACATCATCATCCGCAACGAAAAGCGCATGCTGCAGGAGGCGGTCGACGCCTTGTTCGACAACGGCCGCCGCGGCCGTGTCATCACCGGCGCCAACAAACGTCCGCTCAAGTCGCTCGCTGACATGCTCAAGGGCAAGCAGGGCCGCTTCCGCCAGAACCTGCTCGGCAAGCGCGTCGACTACTCGGGCCGGTCGGTGATCGTTGTCGGGCCCGAACTCAAGCTGCATCAGTGCGGGCTGCCGAAGAAGATGGCGCTGGAGCTCTTCAAGCCGTTCATCTATTCGCGCCTTGACGCCAAGGGCCTTTCGACCACCGTCAAGCAGGCAAAGAAGCTCGTCGAGAAGGAAAAGCCGGAAGTCTGGGATATTCTCGACGAGGTCATCCGCGAGCATCCGGTGCTGCTCAACCGCGCGCCGACGCTCCATCGCCTCGGCATTCAGGCGTTCGAGCCGGTGCTGATCGAAGGCAAGGCGATCCAGCTCCACCCGCTGGTCTGCGCTGCCTTCAATGCCGACTTCGACGGCGACCAGATGGCGGTGCATGTGCCGCTCTCCCTCGAAAGCCAGCTCGAGGCCCGCGTGCTGATGATGTCGACCAACAACATCCTCCATCCGGCCAACGGCTCTCCGATCATCGTGCCCAGCCAGGACATCGTGCTCGGCCTCTACTATCTGACCCTGATGCGCGAAAACGAGCCTGGCGAAGGCAAGATCTTCGGCGCTTTGTCCGATATCGATCATGCGCTCGCCGAGAAGGTGATCACGCTGCACAGCAAGATCAAATACCGCTGGCGCGGGACCGACGAGGCGGGCAACCCGGTGTCGCGCTGGTACGACACCACGCCCGGTCGCGTCATTCTCAGTCAGGTGATTCCGCGCAACCACAAAGTGCCGTTCGAAGTCGTCAACAAGCTGATGACGAAGCGCGAAATTTCCAAGCTGATCGACACGGTCTATCGCCACTGCGGCCAGAAGGACACTGTGGTGTTCTGCGATCACATCATGGCGCTCGGCTTCCACCACGCCTTCAAGGCCGGCATCTCGTTTGGCAAGGACGACATGGTGGTGCCGGCCGCGAAGTGGAAAATTGTCGACACCACGCGCGCGCTTGCCAAGGAGTTCGAGCAGCAGTTCAACGAGGGGCTCATCACCCAAGGCGAGAAGTACAACAAGGTGGTCGATGCGTGGTCGAAATGCACCGACAAGATCGCCGACGAGATGATGCGCGAGATTTCGGCGGTCAAGAAAGACAAGGAGACCGGGCGCGAACATCCGATCAACTCGATCTACATGATGGCAGATTCGGGCGCCCGCGGCTCGGCCGCACAGATGAAGCAGCTTGCCGGAATGCGCGGCCTGATGGCGAAGCCGTCGGGCGAGATCATCGAAAGCCCGATCATCTCCAACTTCAAGGAAGGGCTGTCGGTCCTCGAATACTTCAACTCGACCCATGGCGCCCGCAAGGGATTGGCCGACACCGCGCTGAAAACCGCGAATTCGGGCTATCTGACCCGCCGCCTCGTGGACGTCGCCCAGGACTGCATCATCACGAGCTATGACTGTCACACGGCGTCCGGGATCAAAGTGCGGGCCATCATCGACGCCGGTCAGGTGGTGGCTTCGCTGTCGAGCCGCATCCTCGGCCGCACCACGGCCGAGGATCTGCGCGATCCGGGCGGTACGGAGATCATCGTGCCGCGCGGCACTCTCCTAGGCGAGCCCGAGGTCGACAGGATCATGCAGGCCGGAATCCAGGAGGTGCGCATTCGTTCGGTGCTCACCTGCGAAGCCCCGAGCGGGGTGTGCGCCGCCTGCTATGGCCGCGATCTCGCGCGCGGTACGCCCGTCAACATGGGGGAGGCGGTCGGCGTCATCGCAGCACAATCGATCGGCGAGCCCGGCACGCAGCTCACCATGCGCACCTTCCACATCGGCGGGGCAGCGCAAATCTCGGAGCAGTCGTTCATCGAATCGAACTTCGAAGGCACAATCCGGATCAAGAACCGCAGCGTGGTTCGCAACTCGGCTGGCGACCTCGTCTGCATGACGCGCAACATGGCCGTCGTGGTGGTCGATCAGGACGGCACCGAGCGTGCGGTTCACCGCGTCCAGTATGGCGCCCGCTTGAGGGTCGACGAGGGCGATCACATCAAGCGCGGCCAGCGCATCGCCGAGTGGGATCCCTACATGCGGCCGATCCTCACTGAGGTCGAGGGTACGATCGGGTTCGAGGACCTGGTCGAAGGCCAGTCGATGTCGGAGACGCTCGACGAGTCGACCGGCATAGCCAAGCGCGTGGTCATCGACTGGCGCACCGGCGCAGCCCGCGGCCAGCAGGATCTGCGTCCCGCCATCGTGGTCAAGGGCAAGGACGGCAAGATTCTCAAGCTCGGGCGCGGCGGCGAGGCCCGCTATCTGCTGGCGGTCGACGCCATCCTTTCGGTCGATCCCGACAGCCACGTGAAGGCCGGCGACGTCATTGCCCGCATGCCGAGCGAAAGCGCCAAGACCCGCGACATCACGGGCGGCCTGCCGCGGGTTGCCGAGCTGTTCGAGGCGCGACGGCCGAAGGAAGCCGCGATTATTGCGGAGATCTCAGGCACGGTGCGGTTCGGCCGCGATTACAAGAACAAACGCCGCCTCACCATCGAGCCCAGCGTGGAGGGCGAGGAGCCGAGGGAGTATCTCATTCCCAAGGGCAAGCACATCCACCTGCAGGACGGCGACGTCATCGAGAAGGGCGACTACATCGTCGAGGGCAATCCTGCACCTCACGACATTCTGGCCGTCAAAGGCGTCGAGGAGCTGGCGTCGTATCTGGTCAACGAGATCCAGGAGGTCTATCGCCTCCAAGGCGTCCATATCAACGACAAGCACATCGAGGTGATTGTCCGCCAGATGCTCCAGAAGGTCGAGATCAGCGATGTGGGCGAGACCGATCTCATTCAGGGCGAGCAGATCGACCGGCTGGAACTCGACGAGATCAACGCCAAGGCGATGGAAGAGGGCAAGAAACCCGCCCAGGGCTATCCGGTTCTCCTCGGCATCACCAAGGCCTCGCTGCAGACCCGCTCGTTCATTTCGGCGGCGTCATTCCAGGAGACCACCCGGGTCCTCACCGAGGCAGCGGTCAATGGCAAGATCGATACGTTGGATGGCCTTAAGGAGAACGTCATCGTCGGCCGGTTGATTCCGGCAGGCACCGGGGCAGTGATGGCTCAACTCCGCGAGGTGGCGGCGAGACGCGACCAGCTCATTCTTGAGGAACGCGAGAAGGAGCAGGCGCTCAAGGCCGCTGAGCAACAGGTGCAGCTCCCGGCTGCGGAGTAGCGGTGTAAGCAGCCGCGTGACTGCGGCGGCGCCTCCAAACCGCTCGCGACGCGAGCCGGGGCCGTTGCGCGCGGCGACCTCATTGGCGTGAGGTTAAGCGGTGGCCGAACCACTCGGAACTTCCTCCGCCCTTGTGGGGGAGGGATAGGGTCGTGCCATAAGGCATAGCAGTGCCAACTGGCTCGACCCCCCGACCCCTCCCCTCAAGGCCCCACAAGTGGAGGGGAGGAATCCGTGGCAACGTCGTGGCCTTAACCTAAGACTTATGGGGGCGACCTTTGTGGTCGCCCGTCAACCTTTCTATCGCGTCAGGCCGCGAACGGAGCGACCACAAAGTCGCTCGGCGTTCCCATCGATCGGCACGCGAATTGATGGCAACGATGGCCTTGCGACCTGCCGCAACAATCACCATTTCCGCGCGCATCGAAAGGCTGCGGCGCTGCATTCCGATTTTGCTTTTCTCAGCGTCCAATGCCTTGACTTCATGCCGCTGCACCGCTAAAAACGCGCACTTTTTGCGGCAGGCGGTGAGCTTCGCCAGTCGGAATGGCCGTTCGGCAACCCGTTGAAAGATAAGCTGTTGGAAGACCAGCTCTTTTGACGGATTGCGAACACCCTGGGCCTCGACGAATGAAGCTCAGACGCTGCCTCTGAAACCGAACTGTCGGATGTGAGGGCATGACCGCGGCGGCGCCGCAGGCGGCGCGGCGTCGTGGTCCTCTGTGACGGAAAACGTCGGTCCGCGGTATCACGCGGGCGGGCGGGCTTTTGTTTTTTTTGCCCGCCCTCTCCCGGCCTCCCGGCCCTCGCCATGAGCGGGAGGGCATGGGGCGGCGGGCCGCTTGACGGGTGCGCGCCTCAGTGATGGGGCGGCTTGGGTCGCGAAACGGAAGGTGAAGGCTGACGATGCCGACGATCAACCAATTGATCCGCAAGCCGCGGGTCGCGCAGAAGGCGCGCAAAAAGGTGCCGGCGCTGCAGCAGTCGCCGCAAAAGCGTGGAGTCTGCACGCGCGTCTACACGACCACGCCCAAGAAGCCGAATTCGGCGCTGCGTAAGGTCGCCAAGGTGCGGCTGACCAACGGGTTCGAGGTGATCGGGTACATCCCAGGCGAAGGCCACAACCTTCAGGAGCACTCGGTGGTTATGATTCGCGGCGGCCGCGTCAAAGATCTGCCCGGGGTGCGCTACCACATCCTGCGCGGCGTCCTTGACACGCAAGGCGTTAAGAACCGCAAGCAGCGCCGCTCGAAATACGGCGCCAAGCGGCCGAAATAAGTGTGCCCTCCCGTCCCTCGCCGCTTGCGGGGGAGGGTAAGGGGGCTCCCGGGAGCGAAGCAGAGACCGGGGATCGTGATCGACAGAGTTTAAGACGAGACGGCCGGAAGCAACCCGGCCCCCAGGTTCAAGGAAAGAGACCGATGTCCCGCCGTCACCGTGCCGAAAGACGCGATGTTCTTCCCGATCCGAAATTCGGGAACATGGTGGTATCGAAGTTCATGAATTCGATCATGTATGCCGGCAAGAAATCGGTTGCCGAGAAGATCGTTTACGGCGCATTCGACATGATCGAGAGCAAGACCAAGCAAAACCCCGTGACGATTTTCGAGCAGGCGCTCGATAACGTCATGCCGACCATCGAAGTGCGTTCCCGCCGGGTCGGCGGCGCGACCTATCAGGTTCCGGTCGAAGTGCGCAGCGATCGTCGTCAGGCGCTCGGCATCCGCTGGCTCATCACGGCCGCGCGCGACCGCAACGAAAAGACGATGACTGAGCGGCTGTCAGCCGAACTGCTTGACGCCTCGAATAATCGAGGGAACGCAGTAAAGAAGCGCGAAGACACCCACCGGATGGCGGAGGCGAATCGCGCCTTCGCGCATTACCGATGGTAGGACTTGAGCGCGCGCAGCCGGCTTTTCTGAGGACATAACATGCCCCGCGTCCACCCGATCGAGGACTATCGCAATTTCGGCATCATGGCTCACATCGATGCCGGGAAAACGACGACCACGGAACGCATCCTCTACTACACCGGAAAAAGCCACAAGATGGGCGAGGTCCATGAGGGCGCAGCCACAATGGACTGGATGGAGCAGGAGCAGGAGCGCGGCATCACCATCACGTCCGCCGCGACAACCGCCTTCTGGCGCGGAAAGCGTCTCAACATCATCGACACGCCGGGGCACGTGGATTTCACCATCGAGGTCGAGCGCTCCCTGCGCGTGCTCGACGGCGCCGTCTGCGTGCTCGATTCCAACCAAGGCGTCGAGCCGCAGACCGAGACGGTGTGGCGTCAGGGCGACAAGTACAGGGTTCCCCGCATCGTCTTCGCCAACAAGATGGATAAGGTCGGGGCCGACTTCTTCCGCTGCCTTTCCGACATCGTGGATCGCCTGGGCGCTAAGCCGATCGCGATCCAGCTTCCCATCGGCGCGGAGAGCCAATTCAAGGGCATTGTCGACCTCGTTCGCATGGTGGGCGTCGTATGGGAAGAGGAGGGGCTCGGCGCGAAATATCATGATACAGAGATTCCCGCCGAAATGGCCGATCAGGTTCGGGAATATCGCGAAAGGCTGATCGAGGCGGCGGTCGAACTCGACGACGACGCCATGGCGGCCTATCTCGACGGCCGGGAGCCGGATGAGGCGACGCTGAAGCGGCTCATCCGCAAGGCGACGATCAGCGGCGCATTCTTTCCCGTGCTCGCCGGCTCGGCATTCAAGAACAAAGGCGTCCAGCCGCTGCTCGATGCCGTGGTCGATTATTTGCCTTCGCCGCTCGATGTGCCGCCGATCAAGGGCATCGACCCCAAGGGCAATGAGGTCGTCCGCAGGGCGGACGACAACGAGCCGCTGTCGATGCTGGCCTTCAAAATCATGGACGATCCTTATGTCGGCACCATCACGTTCGGGCGCATCTATTCGGGCACGCTGACGAGCGGATCGGGGGTCATCAACTCGACGCGCGAGCGCCGCGAGCGCATCGGCCGCATGCTGCTGATGCACGCCAATAACCGCGAGGACATCAGGGAGGCCTATGCGGGCGACATCGTGGCGCTTGCCGGCCTCAAGGAGGCGCGCACGGGCGACACGCTGTGCGATCCGAAAGAGCCGGTGATCCTCGAAAAGATGGAATTTCCCCACCCGGTCATCGAGATTGCCATCGAGCCGAAGTCAAAAGCCGACCAGGAAAAACTCGGCGTTGCGCTGGCGAAGCTTGCGGCCGAGGATCCCTCGTTCCGCGTTTCCACCGACCCTGAGTCCGGACAGACCATCCTCAAGGGCATGGGCGAACTGCACCTTGACATCAAGGTCGACATCCTGAAGCGCACTTACAAGGTCGACGCCAATATCGGGGCGCCGCAGGTCGCGTATCGCGAGACGATCACGCGGGCGGCGACGGTGGACTACACCCACAGGAAGCAGACCGGCGGCGCCGGTCAGTTCGCCCGGGTCAAGATCATCGCTGAGCCGCTGCCGCCCGCCAGCGGCTTCGTGTTCGAAAATGCCATCGTGGGCGGGGCGGTGCCGAAGGAATTCGTGCCCGGCGTCGAGAAGGGCCTTGAGTCGGTCCTGGGTTCCGGCGTGCTTGCCGGCTTCCCGGTCGTCGATCTTAAGGTCTCACTGGTGGACGGCGCCTACCACGAGGTCGATTCATCGGCGCTGGCGTTCGAGATTGCCGCGCGCGCTGCGCTGCGTGAGGCCTTGCAGAAGGGCGCCTCGGTGCTGCTTGAACCGATCATGAAGGTCGAGGTGGTGACGCCCGAGGATTACACGGGTTCCGTGATCGGCGATCTCAACTCGCGGCGCGGCCATATCCAGGGCCAGGACATGCGCGGCAATGCCAACGTCATCAACGCCATGGTGCCGCTCGCCAACATGTTCGGCTACGTCAACACGCTGCGCTCGATGTCGCAGGGACGCGCGACCTTCACCATGCAATTCGACCACTACGAACAGGTTCCCAACAATGTCGCTCAGGAGGTTCAGGCCAAGTTTGCCTGATCCTGTCGGCTAAAACGGAAGCAAAACGCCAACGGCAACGGAGACTGCGATGGCCAAGGCAAAATTCGAGCGAACCAAGCCGCATTGCAATATCGGCACGATCGGTCATGTCGATCACGGCAAGACGACGTTGACCGCGGCGATTACCAAGATTTTGGCCGAGCAGGGCAAGGCGAAATTCACGGCCTATGACGAGATCGACAAGGCGCCGGAAGAGAAAGCGCGCGGCATCACGATCTCGACTGCCCACGTGGAATATGAGACCGATAAGCGCCACTATGCTCACGTCGACTGCCCCGGCCATGCCGACTACGTGAAGAACATGATCACTGGCGCGGCCCAGATGGATGGCGCGATCCTGGTGGTGAGCGCGGCCGACGGCCCGATGCCGCAAACCCGTGAGCATATCCTGCTCGCCCGCCAGGTCGGTGTGCCGGCGCTCGTCGTCTACCTCAACAAGGTCGACATGGTCGACGACCCCGAGCTCCTGGAGCTGGTCGAACTCGAGGTGCGCGAGCTTTTGTCGAAATATGAATTTCCGGGCGACAAGATCCCGGTGATCAAGGGCGCCGCCAAGCTGGCGCTGGAAGACGGTGACGCGAAGCTCGGCAAGGAGTCGGTCCTCGAGCTGATGAAAGCGGTCGACGATTACATCCCGCAGCCGCAGCGCCCGAAGGACCAGCCGTTCCTGATGCCGGTCGAAGACGTGTTCTCCATTTCCGGCCGCGGCACCGTGGTAACCGGCCGCATCGAGCGCGGCGTCATCAAAGTTGGAGAGGAAGTCGAGGTCGTCGGGCTGAGGCCGACCATGAAGACCGTGGTCACCGGCGTCGAGATGTTCCGCAAGCTGCTCGACCAGGGCGAGGCAGGCGACAACGTCGGCTGCCTGTTGCGCGGCACCAAGCGTGAGGAAGTCGAGCGCGGACAGGTGCTGTGCAAGCCCGGCAGCGTCAAGCCGCATACCAAGTTCAAGGCGGAAGCCTATATCCTCACCAAGGAGGAGGGCGGCCGCCATACGCCGTTCTTCACCAACTATCGCCCGCAATTCTATTTCCGGACGACCGACGTGACCGGCGTGGTGAAACTGCCGGAGGGCACGGAAATGGTGATGCCCGGCGACAACATCGCCATGGAGATCGAATTGATTGTGCCGATTGCCATGGAGGAGAAACTGCGCTTCGCCATTCGCGAGGGCGGCCGCACCGTTGGCTCGGGCGTCGTCACCAGCATCATCGAATGACGGACGGCAACGGACAGATGACCGGGAACGGACAGCGGATGATGGATGACCCAGGCGTCATCCGCCGCCAAACAGAGGAGGGAAGGGCGCACGCAGCCGACTAGGACGATATGCCATCCGCCGTCTGTGACCTGTCTTCCGCCATATCGAGGAAGGGAAGGGCGCCGCAGGCGAGCGGGACAATCCGTCCGCGGTCGCCTGTTATCCGTCCTCCGCGAAAAATGAACGGCCAGAACATCCGAATCAGGCTCAAGGCGTTCGATCACCGCATCCTCGATGCGTCGACGCGCGAGATCGTCGCAACCGCCAAACGCACCGGCGCGCAGGTGCGAGGGCCGATCCCGCTGCCGACCAAGATCGAGAAATTCACGGTGAACCGCTCGCCGCATGTCGACAAGAAGAGCCGCGAGCAGTTCGAGATGCGTACTCACAAACGGCTGCTCGACATCGTGGATCCGACGCCGCAGACGGTCGACGCGCTGATGAAGCTCGACCTTGCGGCAGGCGTCGATGTCGAGATCAAACTCTAGGCGGCGCGCAGCAGCTAAAGGATGACATCGATGCGTTCCGGAGTGATCGCACAGAAGGTGGGAATGACCCGCATCTTTACCGAGGCGGGCGAGCATGTGCCGGTGACGGTGCTGCGGCTCGCCAATTGCCAGGTTATCGGGCATCGCACCAAGGACAAAAACGGCTATGTCGCCCTGCAACTCGGCGCCGGCGCCCGCAAGGCGTCCAGGCTTACGCGCGCGGAGCGCAACAACTTCGCCATTGCCAAGGTCGAGCCCAAGCGCAAGGTGGCAGAGTTCCGCGTGGACGAAAACGCGCTCATTCCGGTCGGCGCGGAGATCACGGCCGACCATTTCATCGTCGGCCAGTTCGTCGATGTCACCGGCACCTCGATCGGCAAGGGCTATGCGGGCGGCATGAAGCGATGGAACTTCGGCGGCCTGCGCGCTTCGCATGGCGTGTCGATCTCGCACCGCTCGATCGGTTCGACCGGCGGCCGTCAGGATCCGGGACGCACGTTCAAGAACAAGAAAATGCCGGGCCAGATGGGCGTCGATCGCGTGACCACGCTCAATCTCAGGGTGGTGCAGACCGATGTCGAGCGCGGCCTCATTCTGGTCCAGGGCGCAGTGCCGGGCGCCAAGGGCGGCTGGATCATGGTGCGCGACGCCATCAAGAAGGCCCTGCCGAAAGAAGCCCCACAGCCCGGCAAGTTCCGCGTCGCGGCGAGCCCCGCGGAAGCCTCACCGCCAGCGCAAGGAGCGTGACAATGGAACTCAAAATCACGACTCTCGACGGCGAGGAGAAGGGGTCGGTCAATCTGTCCGACACCATCTTCGGCCTGGAGCCGCGGGAGGACCTCATCCAGCGCTGTGTCGTCTGGCAACTCGCCAAGCGCCGCGCCGGCACCCACAAGGTGAAGGGGCGCGCGGAAATCTGGCGAACCGGCAAGAAGATGTACAAGCAGAAGGGAACCGGCGGCGCCCGTCACGGCTCCCAGCGCGCCAACCTGTTCCGCGGCGGCGGCCGTTCGTTCGGTCCGGTTGTGCGCAGCCATGCGATCGACCTGCCAAAGAAGGTGCGCGTTCTTGCCCTCAAGCACGCGCTTTCAGCCAAGGCGAAGGACGGCGGTATCGTCCTTATCGAGGACACCGGGCTCGCAGAGAGCAAGACCAAGTCGCTCAAAGGCCATTTCGCGAAGCTTGGCGTCGCCAATGCTCTGATCATCGGCGGCGCCGAGGTCGACAACGGCTTTCGTCTTGCCGCCCGCAACATTCCCAATATCGACGTGCTGCCGGTCCAGGGCATCAACGTCTACGACATTCTGCGGCGGAACACGCTTGTCCTTACCAGGGCGGCGGTCGATGCGCTGGAGGCGCGGCTGAAATGACAACCAACGATCCGCGCCACTACGACATCATCGTGTCGCCGGTCATCACCGAAAAGGCGACGCATGCCTCCGAGCACAACCAGGTGATCTTCCGGGTCGCGCCGCATGCCACCAAGCCGCAGATCAAGGAGGCGGTGGAAAAGCTGTTCGACGTCAAGGTCAAACACGTCAATACGCTCATCCACAAGGGCAAGGTCCGCAATTTCCGCGGCCGGCGCGGCGTGCTGTCGGACGTGAAAAAAGCTGTTGTGACCCTTGAGGAGGGGCACCGCATCGACGTCACCACGGGGCTTTAGAGCGGCGGGACGCACGAATCATGGCACTCAAGCATTACAAGCCGACGACCCCGGGCCAGCGCCAGCTTGTCCTGGTCGACCGGTCCGCGCTCTACAAGGGCGAGCCCGTGAAGGCGCTGACCAGGGGCAAGATCTCCTCGGGAGGGCGCAACAACAACGGGCACATTACGGTGCGCTTTCGCGGCGGCGGTCACAAGCGCGCGCTGCGCACGGTCGATTTCAAGCGCAGCAGGCATGACCAGCCGGCCCGCGTCGAGCGGATCGAGTACGATCCGAACCGTACCGGGTTCATCGCGCTCGTCAGATATGAGGACGGCGAACTCGCCTACATTCTGGCGCCGCAGCGGCTCGGCGAGGGCGATACGATCGTCGCCGGCGAGCACGTTGATGTGAAGCCGGGCAATGCCATGCCGGTCGGCAACATGCCGGTGGGCACCATCGTGCATAATGTCGAGCTCAAGATCGGCAAGGGCGGCCAGCTCGCGCGGTCGGCCGGCTCCTATGCGCAGATCGTCGGCCGCGACCAGGAATATGTGATTTTGCGCCTTAACTCTGGTGAGCAGCGCCTCGTGCACGGGCGATGCAAGGGAACGGTCGGCGCGGTGTCCAATCCCGACCACATGAATATCTCGATCGGCAAGGCGGGCCGCAAGCGCTGGCTGGGGCGCATGCCGCACAATCGCGGGGTTGCCATGAACCCGGTTGATCACCCGCTCGGCGGCGGCGAAGGCCGCAGCTCGGGCGGGCGGCATCCGGTGACCCCCTGGGGTTTTCCAACCAAGGGCAAGAAGACCCGGACCAACAAGCGAACCACGAAATTCATCATTTCAAGCCGCCACGCGCGGAAGAAGAAGTAAGGCGAGGGCAAGATGGCGCGCTCGGTGTGGAAAGGGCCGTTCGTCGACGGTTATCTCCTGAAGAAGGCGGAGGTTGCGCGGGCGTCCGGCCGGCACGATGTGATCAAGACCTGGAGCCGCCGCTCGACGATCCTGCCGCAATTCGTCGGCCTGACCTTCGGGGTGCACAACGGGCACAAGCATATCCCCGTGCTGGTGACCGAGGAGATGGTCGGCCACAAGCTCGGCGAGTTCGCCCCGACCCGTACCTTCCACGGGCATTCCGGGGACAAGAAGGCCAAGCGTGCCCCGACGCCGGGCGCAGCGTAAGCGAGGCGCAAGATGAGCAAGATCTCACATCCGCGCAGTCTCGCCGACAACGAGGCCAAAGCCGTTGCCCGCATGCTGCGCATCAGCCCGCAGAAACTCAACCTGGTGGCGCAGCTCATCCGCGGCAAGAAGGTGCAGAAGGCGCTCGCCGAGCTGGAATTCTCGCGTAAGCGCATCGCCAAGGACGTGCGCAAGTGCCTGGAGTCGGCGATTGCCAATGCCGAGAACAATCACGATCTCGACATCGACGATCTGGTGGTTGCGCGCGCTCATGTCGGCAAAGGCCTCGTCATCAAGCGCTTTCATGCCCGCGGCCGGGGCCGCGCCGGCAAGATTCTCAAGCCGTTCTCGCATCTGACGATCGTCGTCCGTCAGGTCGAGGCGAGCGCTTAAAGGAGAACCCGATGGGTCAGAAGGTCAATCCGACCGGCTTGCGTCTCGGCATCAATCGCACCTGGGATTCGCGATGGTATGCGGGCAAGAACGAATACGGCAAGCTGCTGCACGAGGACATGGCCATTCGCGAGACATTGAACAAGCAGCTCAAGCAGGCTGCGGTTTCCAAGATCGTGATTGAGCGGCCTCACAAGAAGTGCCGCGTGACCATTCATTCCGCGCGGCCCGGCGTCGTCATCGGCAAGAAGGGCGCCGACATCGAGAAGCTCCGCCGGGGAGTGGCGAAACTGACCGACAGCGACGTTGTTCTCAACATCATCGAGATTCGCAAGCCCGAGCTTGACGCAAGGCTCGTCGCCGAATCGATAGCCCAGCAACTGGAGCGGCGCGTCGCATTCCGCCGCGCCATGAAGCGCGCCGTGCAATCGGCGATGCGGCTTGGCGCGGAAGGCATCCGCATCAACTGCTCGGGACGGCTCGGCGGCGCTGAAATCGCCCGCATGGAATGGTACCGCGAAGGCCGAGTGCCGCTGCATACCTTGCGCGCCGACGTCGATTACGGCGTCGCCACTGCTTTCACGACCTACGGCACCTGCGGCGTGAAAGTGTGGATCTTCAAGGGCGAGATCCTTGAGCACGATCCGATGGCGCAGGACAAGCGCATGGCCGAGAGCGACACCGGTCGGCCGCGCCGCGACAGTTGAAGCATCGAGGCGGATCGGAAGTCTTTAACGAGAGGCAAGTGCCATGCTGCAACCGATGCGTACGAAATTCCGCAAGGCGCACAAGGGCCGGATCAAAGGCGTTGCGACCAGCGGAGCGACGCTGAGTTTCGGCCAGTTCGGCCTCAAGGCAATGGAGCCGGATCGCGTCACTGCCCGCCAGATCGAGGCCGCCCGGCGCGCCATGACGCGCCACATGAAACGCGCCGGCCGGGTGTGGATCCGCATCTATCCGGATGTGCCGGTGTCGAAGAAGCCGCTCGAGGTACGCATGGGCTCCGGCAAGGGCGCGCCGGAATACTGGGTGGTGCGGATCAAGCCGGGCCGCATCCTGTTTGAGATCGACGGCGTTTCTACGGCGGTCGCCCGCGAGGCGCTCGATCTCGCCGCAGCCAAGCTCCCCATCAAGACGCGTTTCGTCGAGCGCATTGCGGAGTAGGGACTATCCGATGCTTAAACCCGATGACCTCAGGGCGATGACGCTGGACCAGCTCGACGACGAGCTCATCAAGCTCAAGAAAGAGCAGTTCAACTTGCGTTTCCAGCGCGCAACCGGGCAGCTCGCGAATACGGCGCGGGTCCGCGAGGTCCGCCGCGACATCGCCCGTATCAAGACCGTTGCGCAGGGCAAGCGCGCCGCCGCCAGGTGAACTGGCTGAAGTTCCGAGGAGCCGATAGATGCCAAAGCGCGTATTGCAGGGCGAAGTGGTGAGCAACAAGCAGGCGAAGACCGTCGTCGTGCGGGTCGAGCGCCGGTTTACGCATCCCGTGTTGAAGAAAACGGTGCGCAGGTCGAAGAAATATTATGCTCACGACGAGACAAATGCATGCGCGGTGGGCGACATCGTGAAGATCGAGGAGCATGCGCCGATCTCCAAGTTGAAGCGCTGGATCGTGGTGCAGGGGAACCAGCAGGCGAGCTGAGCGCAACAGCGAGAGCTAAGGTTAAAGCGTGTTGTGGTTATGTTGAATCATTTCTCCGGAGTCATGGCCGGGCTTGTCCCGGCCATCCACGCCTTGCTTGCAGAGGGTTCGGCGAGGAAGACGTGGATGCCCGCGACAATCCCCGGATCAAGTCCGGGGACGGGCATGACGGTGGAGGAGGTTCGATAAACAGAGAGGCGTCCCATGATTCAGATGCAGACCAACCTCGACGTGGCGGACAATTCCGGCGCGCGGCGCGTGATGTGCATCAAAGTGCTGGGCGGCTCGAAGCGCAAATACGCGACGATCGGCGACGTCATCGTAGTGTCGGTGAAGGAGGCCATTCCGCGCGGCCGTGTGAAGAAGGGCGATGTGATGAAGGCGGTCGTGGTGCGCGTCCGCAAGGACATCCGCCGCGCCGACGGATCGGTTATCCGGTTTGACCGCAATGCGGCCGTGTTGATCAATCCGCAGATGGAGCCGGTCGGCACCCGCATATTTGGGCCGGTGCCGCGCGAGCTGCGGGCCAAAAACCACATGAAGATCATTTCGCTCGCGCCGGAGGTGCTGTGATGGCCGCGAAGATTCGCAAGGGCGACAAGGTCGTCGTTCTCGCCGGCCGCGACAAGGGCCGCACCGGGGAAGTCGTCGAGGTAAACCCCACGGCGGGGCGGGCGTTGGTGCGCGGCGTCAATCTGGTCAAGCGGCACCAGCGCCAGACGGCCCGGCAGGAGGGCGGCATCATCTCCAAGGAGTTGCCGATTCACCTGTCCAACATTGCAATCGCCGACCCCAAGGACGGCAAGCCGACGCGCGTCGGCTTCAAGATCGGGCCTGATGGCCGCAAGGTGCGCGTCGCCAAGCGTTCGGGAGCAGAGATCGATGGCTGATCAGGACGAAAAGAAAGCCAAGAAGTCCGCCAAGGCTAAAGACGAACCCAAGGCCGGCAAGGGGCCGAAGGCCGGCGCTGAAGGCAAAAAAGCTGACGGCAAAAAGGCTGAAGGCAAGAAAGCTGCAAAGCCGGAAGCCGGAAAGCCTGAAGACGAGAAAGGCAAGAAGCCTGCCAAGGCGGGCAAGGCGGAAGTCTCTGCGCCAGTAGAGATAGCGACGCCCACGCCGCGCCTGAAAATATTGTTCGATACGGTGGTGCGAAAGAAGCTGACGGAGGAGTTCGGCTACAAGAACGCCATGCAGGTGCCGGTCGTCGACAAAGTCGTGATCAACATGGGCATCGGCGAGGCGGTGGCCGACCGCAAGAAGGTGGAATCGGCGGCGAGCGATCTTGCGCTGATTGCCGGGCAGAAGGCCGTGATCACCAAATCGCGCAAGGCGATCTCGACCTACAAGCTGCGCGAGGGCCAGCCGATCGGCTGCAAGGTGACGTTGCGCAAGGCCCGGATGTTTGAGTTCCTCGACCGCCTGATCAACATCGCGTTGCCGCGCGTGCGCGACTTCCGCGGCCTTAACCCGAAGAGCTTCGATGGCCGCGGCAACTATTCGCTCGGCCTCAAGGAGCACATCGTTTTCCCGGAGATCGACTACGACAAGACGGAAGCGATCTGGGGGATGGACATCACGGTCTGCACGACGGCGCGCACGGACGATGAGGCGCGCGCGTTGCTGAAGGCCTTCAATTTCCCGTTCCGGCAGTGAGGACGGCGACGTTCTCAAACGCGGATACCCAGGAGACAAGAATGGCGAAGACGAGTTCGGTCGAGAAGAACAACCGGCGGCGCAGGCTCGCCAAGAAGTACGCTGGCAAACGCTCGCGGCTCAAGGTGATTGTCGGCGACAAGAACCGGCCGCTTGAGGAGCGTTTCGATGCGGCGATGAAGCTTGCGGCTCTGCCGCGTAACGGCTCGACGACTCGTATCCGCAACCGCTGCGAGGTGACCGGCCGTGCGCGGGGATATTACCGCAAGCTGAAAATGAGCCGCATCGCGATACGTGAATTTGGCGCCAACGGGCTGATCCCCGGGCTGGTCAAGTCGAGCTGGTAAGGAGCTGCCGACGATGAACCTGAACGATCCAATCGGCGACATGATCACCCGCATCCGCAACGCCCAGAGCCGCACCAAGCCGAAAGTGTCGACTCCGGGCTCGAAGCTGCGCAAGAGCGTGCTCGATGTGCTCAAGAGCGAAGGCTATATCCGCGACTATTCGACATTGGAGCGCAGCGACGGGCGCACTGAATTCGAGATTGAGCTTAAGTATTTTGACGGTGCGCCGGTCATTCGCGCCATCGAGCGGGTGTCGAAACCCGGACGCCGCGTCTATGCTTCGGTGAAGAATCTGCCGCGCGTCAACAACGGCCTCGGGGTCGCAATCCTTTCGACTCCCAAGGGGGTGATGGCGGACCACGCCGCTCGCGAAGCGAATGTGGGCGGCGAGATCCTCTGTCGGGTATTCTAAAAGGGGATCGTCATGTCGCGCATCGGCAAGAAAGCGGTTCCAATCCCGTCGGGCGTCACGGCGAGCGTCGAAGGCCAGACGGTGAAAATGAAGGGACCAAAAGGCGCGCTGCAATTTGTGGCGCCCGACGAGATCGCGGTGAAGATGGACAAGGGCGCGATCAAGGTCGATCCGCGCTCCGACACCAAGCGCGCCCGCGCCATGTGGGGCACTTCGCGCACCCTGGTTGCTAATCTCGTCACCGGCGTTACCAAGGGGTTCGAGAGCAAGCTCGAAATCAATGGCGTCGGTTATCGCGCCGCGGTCCAGGGAAGGAACCTCCAGCTTGCCCTCGGCTACAGCCACGATGTGGTCTATCCGATCCCGGACGGCATTGCGATCGCGACGCCGAAACCCACCGAAATCGTGGTGAGCGGCATCGATAAGCGGAAGGTCGGCCAGGTGGCCGCGGAAATCCGCGACTTCCGGCCGCCTGAGCCCTATAAGGGCAAGGGCGTGAAATATTCGGACGAACGCATCTTCCGCAAGGAAGGCAAGAAGAAATAGCGAGAGGGATTCGAGCGGGATTGCCATGGCGAGCAAGCAGGCCGAACGGCGCAAGGCGCGCATCCGACGCACGATCAAAGCGGCCGCAGGGGCGCGGTTGCGGCTCAGCGTGTTTCGCTCCTCAAAGCACATCTACGCCCAGGTGATCGATGACCGCAAAGGCGCGACCTTGGCGTCCGCGTCCTCGCTCGAGAAGGATATGCGCACGAGCCTCAAGACCGGCGCCGATATCAGCGCCGCCAAGGCGGTAGGCAAGCGCGTCGCCGAGCGAGCTGCGGCGGCCGGCGTCAAAGACGTGGTGTTCGATCGGGGCAGCTATCTCTATCACGGACGCGTCAAGGCGCTGGCGGACGCTGCGCGCGAAGGCGGGTTGAATTTCTAGCGAGACGGATATCCTGATGGCACGTGAACGGGAACATCGAGAGCGGGACCGCGAGCGCGAAGAGCGCGACAGCGAATTCACTGACAAGCTCGTCCACATCAACCGGGTTGCCAAGGTTGTGAAGGGCGGCCGGCGCTTCGGCTTCGCAGCGCTGGTGGTGGTTGGCGACCAGAAGGGCCGAGTCGGCTTCGGACACGGCAAGGCCCGCGAAGTGCCGGAAGCAATCCGCAAGGCAACGGACGCGGCCAAGCGCGGCCTCATGCGGGTGCCGTTGCGCGAAGGGCGTACGCTTCATCATGACGTGGAAGGCCGCCACGGCGCCGGCAAGGTGTTTTTGCGCGCCGCGTCGGCGGGTACCGGCATCATCGCGGGTGGTCCGATGCGCGCGGTCTTCGAGACGCTCGGCATGCAGGACGTGGTGGCGAAATCCATCGGCTCCTCGAACCCCTACAACATGGTGCGGGCCACCTTCGACGCCCTGAAGCGCCAGGACTCCCCGCGCGCGGTCGCGGCGCGGCGGAACCTCAAGGTGTCGTCGCTGCAGGCGCGCCGCCGCGACACCGACGCCGAACCCGCCGCCGCCACCGAATAATGAAGCTTTAGGAGTTCGCCGATGGCGACCATGGGTGTGACCACCAGGAAAACTCTGAAGATCAAGCAGGTTGGCAGCCCGATCCGGCGCCGGCACGACCAGCGCGAGACCCTGATCGGCCTCGGGCTCAATCGCATCGGCCGCGTAAGCGAGCTTGAGGACACGCCGTCGGCGCGGGGCATGATCGCCAAGGTCGCGCATCTCGTGCGCGTGGTTGAGGAGAGATGAGGAGAGATAGTGAGCGCGGGCGCCTCGCGCGCATCTGCTTCTTTAAGAGAAGAACAACGTCATGAAGGAAGAAAGAGCGGGCCGGACGCCCGCGCTCCGCAAAGGAACGCGCCATGAAGCTCAATGAGATTTCTGACAACGCGGGGGCCCGCCGGGAGCGCACGCGCATTGGCCGTGGGATCGGATCCGGCAAGGGCAAGACCGGCGGTCGCGGAGGCAAGGGCCAGACCGCGCGCGCAGGCGCACGCATCAAGGGCTTCGAGGGCGGCCAGATGCCGCTGCATCGGCGGCTGCCGAAGCGCGGCTTCAACAACATTTTCGCCCTGAAGCTGAATGTGGTGAACCTCGACCGCATCCAGGCGGCGATTGATCGCGGCGCAATCGACGCCCGGGAGGCTGTCGATGTCGAGGCTTTGGTCCGGGGCAGGGTGCTGCGGCGCGCCAAGGACGGCGTCCGCCTGCTCGGGCGGGGCGAAATCAAGGCGCCGCTGCAGCTTGTTGTCCACGGCGCATCCAAATCGGCAATCGCAGCAGTGGAAAGGGCGGGCGGCACCGTCAAGGTGCTGGCGCCCCCAGCCCCATCCTCCCCCACCCACGCGACCGGGGGAGATCAGGGAGGGGCGGCGTAAGGCGGTCTTGCGCAGGGCGTGCATTATTTCCATTTTCCGTGGATAACCCGGCCGATCAGGCGCAATATTGGCAATATAATGGGCGTTCGGGAGCCAGGACCATGGTCTCAGCAGCGGAACAGTTGGCAGCTAATCTCAATTTCTCTGCACTCGCCAAAGCGGAGGAATTGAAAAAGCGCATCTGGTTCACGCTCGGCGCTCTGCTCGTCTACCGGCTCGGTACGTATATACCGCTTCCCGGCATTGATCCGGCCGCCTGGGAGCAGATTTTCCAGACGAATGCAGGCGGCATTCTGGGGGTGTTCAACATGTTCGCCGGCGGCGGCATCCACCGCATGGCGATCTTTGCGCTCAACATCATGCCCTACATATCCGCCTCGATCATCATTCAGCTGATGACGACGGTGTCGCCCGAGCTGGAGCGGCTCAAGAAGGAGGGCGAGCAGGGCCGCAAGGTGATGAACCAGTACACCCGGTATCTCACGGTGCTGCTGGCGGCGGTTCAATCCTACGGTATCAGCGTCGGGCTTGAGGGTTTCGGGCAGACCGTCACCGATCCGGGCCTCTTCTTCCGCATTTCGACCGTGATCACGCTCACCGGCGGCACCATTTTCCTGATGTGGCTCGGCGAGCAGGTCACCCAGCGCGGGATCGGTAACGGCATCTCGCTCATCATCCTGTCGGGCATCGTGGCAGAGCTTCCTCGGGCGATCGCCGGCACCCTTGAACTCGGCCGCCAGGGCGCGCTCTCGACGGGGCTGATCCTCGCCGTCAGCGTGATGGCTATTGCGGTGATTGCCTTCATCGTCTTCATGGAGCGCGCGCAGCGGCGTCTGCTCATCCAGTATCCCAAGCGACAGGTGGGCAACCGCATGTTCGAGGGGCAATCGTCGCACCTGCCGCTGAAACTCAATACATCGGGCGTCATTCCGCCGATCTTCGCATCTTCGCTGCTGCTGTTGCCGACCACGGTGGCGAATTTCAACGCCGGCCAGATTCCCGATTGGCTTGCCGCCATTACGGCCCAGCTCGGTCACGGCCGGCCGCTGTTTCTTCTCCTCTATGTGGCGCTGATCATCTTCTTCGCGTTCTTCTACACCGCGATCGTGTTCAACCCGACCGAAACTGCGGAGAATCTTAAGAAGCACGGCGGCTTCATCCCCGGTATCCGGCCTGGCGAGCGCACTGCGGAATACATTGACTACGTGCTGTCGCGCATCACCGTGATCGGCGCCGCATATCTTGCGGTCGTCTGCGTCTTGCCGGAAATCCTGATTTCCTACGCGGCCGTGCCGTTCTATTTTGGCGGCACTTCGCTGTTGATCGTGGTCAGCGTGACGATGGATACGGTTGCGCAAATCCAGGGCTACCTCCTGGCGCACCAATATGAAGGTCTGATCAAGAGGTCGAAGCTGCGAGGTCGGCGCAGATGACGAGCAGGGCCGCGGGGGGCGGCTTTTGAAGGGGCAGTCGCGTTATGAGATTGATTCTGCTGGGCCCACCGGGGGCCGGAAAGGGGACCCAGGCGCAACGCCTGGTGGAGCGCTACAATGTGGTCCAGCTCTCGACGGGCGACATGTTGCGCGCCGCCGTCAAAGCCGGAACGCCGGTTGGCCTCAAGGCGAAAGACGTGATCGCGCGCGGGGAGCTCGTGCCCGATGATGTCGTGGTGGCGATTGTGGCCGATCGGATCGCCGAGCCCGATGCACGCAATGGTTTTATTCTTGACGGGTTCCCACGCACGGTTCCTCAGGCTGAGGCGCTTGACCGCATGCTGAACGAAAGGGGGCTCGCGCTCGATGCGGTAGTCGAGCTTAAAGTGGACGAGAAAGTTCTTCTCGGCCGGATCGAAAATCGGGTGGCCCATGCGAAAGCGCGCGGCGAGCCGCTGCGCCCCGACGACAATCCGGAAAGCCTCAGGAAACGCCTCGAGGCCTATCGGGCCCAGACCGCGCCCGTGGCCGGATATTATGCCCGCAAGGGCATACTCAAGACCGTCGACGGCATGGCGTCGATCGAGGAAGTCACCGCCGCTGTGGCGGCCGCTTTGGACGATGCGTCGGACGGGACAGCCGCGATGCCGGCGCGGCGTCGGCCACTGGCGCCGCGCACGGCTGCCGCCCGCAAGGCAGCACAGCGTCGAAGCGCCCGCAGGCGGCCCGCCACCGTCAGGCGGCTCCTCGCCGGTCTCGCGGGCAGCGCAAAGCCTTCCGCAGCGGCTCGCGGCGAGGCAAAGGGCAAGCTTGAACCCAAATCTGAAGTGAAGCCTGAAGCCAAGCCGCAAACCAAGCCCGCCAAGGCGCAGGCCGCGCCGGACGGCGCCAAGCGGGACAAGAAAAGCGCCAAGGCCGGCATAAAGGTAGTCGTTAAAAGGGGCGGCACGACCCCCACCAAGCCAAGCCGGCCAACAGGCGGGAAAACCGGCCCGGGCCCAAAGAAACCGGGGCGAAGAGGTTGACGGATCGTGATCGAGACCGTAAATACTGCGCACCCAGTCCAAGAATTCGCCAACGACGCCAAGCCCTGGTTTGAGGGAAGCGTCGCGTTCGTGCTTATGCGGGGCTGAAAATCATCTTGGATGCGACCTGCCCCTGCCTTCACCGCTCGTGGCGAGGGTTGAGGCAGATGCCAAAGTGAACCAACAGGAACGCCCTTTCTGCATCCTTCCCGGTGAGGAGGGTGGAGGGAGGGCGCGACGCGAAGTCGGCAATCTCGAAAGTCGGCAACGGAGCCGGCAAGAGGAGTAGCGGCCTTGGCCCGTATCGCTGGTGTTAACATTCCGACCAACAAGCGGGTCCTGATCGGGCTCCAGTACATTCACGGCATTGGTCCCGCGAAAGCCCGCGAGATCATGACAAAAGTCGGGATTCCGGATCAGCGGCGGGTGTTTCAACTCACGGACCAGGAGGTTCTGCAAATCCGCGAAGTGATTGATCGCGACTACCTTGTGGAAGGCGATCTGCGACGCGAGACAGCGATGAACATCAAACGGCTCATGGATCTCGGTTGCTATCGCGGTCTGCGCCATCGACGCGGCCTGCCGGTTCGCGGCCAGCGCACCCACACCAATGCGCGGACCCGCAAGGGGCCGGCGAAGGCGATCGCGGGGAAGAAGAAGTAATTCAAGGATATGGGGCTCGCACGGCCAGCGGGCCGCGAAAGGACTGAGAATGGGTAAAGAAGCTGTCCGCGTCCGGCGAAGGGAACGTAAGAACATTGCCTCTGGCGTTGCCCATGTGAACGCGTCGTTCAACAACACGATGATTACGATTACTGATGCCCAGGGCAATGCGATCGCCTGGTCGTCCGCCGGCACGATGGGCTTCAAGGGGTCGCGCAAATCAACGCCGTACGCGGCTCAGGTGGCTGGCGAAGACGTTGCGCGCAAGGCGCAGGAGCACGGCATGCGCACTCTTGAAGTCGAGGTCGCGGGTCCGGGGTCGGGTCGCGAGTCGGCATTACGCGCCTTGCAGGCGGCGGGCTTCACCATAACGTCGATCCGCGACGTGACGCCGATCCCGCATAACGGCTGCCGGCCGCGCAAGCGCCGGCGCGTTTAATTGAGTTCGGCGGGCATCTTCGCGCCGCGCCGGATTTCCCGTGAAGCAGCGTTGGTTGCGCCAGGAGCGCACGCGCCGCTCAACGTTATGGGTGGTAAAGTGACAATCCAGAAGAACTGGCAGGAACTGATACGACCGAACAAGCTCCACGTGACGCCGGGGCCGGATCCCAAGTGCTCCGCAACCGTGGTGGCCGAGCCGCTGGAACGCGGCTTCGGATTGACGCTCGGCAACGCGCTGCGGCGTATTTTGCTCTCGTCTCTGCAGGGCGCCGCGGTGCAGTCCGTGCATATTGATGGCGTCCTTCACGAATTTTCCTCCATCGCCGGCGTCCGCGAGGACGTGACCGACATCATCCTTAACATCAAGGACATCGCCATTAAGATGCAGGGCGATGGGCCGAAGCGCATGGTCGTAAAGAAGACCGGCCCGACGCTCGTCACCGCGGGCGACATCCAGACCGTCGGCGACATCGTCATTCTCAACCCGGACCTGGTGCTGTGCCACCTCGACGAGGGCGCCGAGATCCGCATGGAATTCACCGTCAATACCGGCAAAGGTTACGTCCCGTCGGAGCGCAATCGGCCGGAGGATGCGCCGATCGGGTTGATCCCTGTCGACAGCCTGTACTCGCCCGTGAAAAAGGTATCCTACCGGGTCGAGAACACCCGCGAGGGTCAGATTCTCGACTACGATAAGCTTACGCTGCAGATCGAGACCAATGGGGCGGTTTCGCCCGAAGATGCGCTTGCCTATGCGGCGCGCATTCTTCAGGACCAGCTTAACGTCTTCGTCAACTTCGAGGAGCCGCGCAAGGAAGTCAGCATCACGGAGGCCATTCCGGATCTCGCCTTCAACCCGGCCTTCCTCAAGAAGGTCGACGAACTCGAGCTCTCGGTGCGCTCGGCCAACTGTCTCAAGAACGACAACATCGTCTACATCGGCGACCTCGTCCAGAAGACGGAAGGCGAAATGCTTCGCACCCCGAATTTCGGCCGCAAGTCGCTTAACGAGATCAAGGAAGTGCTGGCGCAGATGGGGCTCCATCTCGGCATGGAAGTGCCCGGCTGGCCGCCCGAGAATATCGACGAACTGGCCAAGCGGTTCGAGGATCATTATTAGAGTGCGGCTAGATGACGACCCCTCTCTAAGGAGTCATGGCCGGGCTTGTCCCGGCCATCCGCGTCTTGTCTGCCCTCTACCCTCGCTCGCGTACGAGGGTAGAGGGGAGACGTAGGCGCCAACGACAGCCCGCCGGGTCAACTCCGGGGACAGCCATGACGGCGCCGGAGGAAGGGCAAGGGTAAGGAAAGAACGGAGCAACGACGATGCGTCACGGCAAGGTCTATCGCAAATTCAATCGCACCGCCGAGCATCGTCGGGCCATGTTCGCCAACATGTGCGCGGCGCTCATCAAGCATGAGCAGATCGTGACGACGCTGCCGAAAGCCAAGGATTTGCGTCCGGTGGTGGAAAAGCTCGTCACCCTCGGCAAGCGGGGCGGCCTTCATGCGCGCCGCCAGGCGATTGCGGAGCTTCGCGATGTCGGCATGGTGAAGAAGCTGTTCGATGTGCTTGGCCCCCGTTACAAGGATCGCAACGGCGGCTACACCCGCATCGTCAAGGCGGGCTTCCGCTACGGCGACAACGCCCCGGTGGCGGTGATCGAATTTGTCGACCGCGATGTCGCCGCCAAGGGCCTCGATTCGGGGCAGGCTCAGGAGAAGGGCGCGGAAGCGCCAGCCGCCGCGTAGTGCTGGTGGCGCGGGCGGGACGCCCGCTCTTTGATGGTAGGATGGGTTGAGCGCAGCGAAACCCATCAACCACCCATAGCCGCGGATGCCCCTGTTTCGCTGCGCTCACCGTCGTACGAGCTATCTTAAATGATTGCGCACCTTGCGGCGCGGCCGACCGTGAGACATCCATGCCCTCTCTCAACCCGGAAGACATCGCTTATTGGTATTTGCGATTAAACGGATTTCTCACTCTTCGGAACTTCCTTGTTCACGGCGACCGGAAAGGAGAAACCAGAACAGAAATTGATGTGCTTGGCGTTCGGTTCCTCCATCGCCGAGAGCACCTCGCGGAACCGATGGACGACGACAATTGGATCGGACAGATCAAACGAACAATTGTGGTGTTCTGCGATGCGAAGATAGGGGCTCAAGACTTCAATGACGCATGGATAAACCGCGACAAGAAGGTCATGGAAAGCTTTTTGGCTCTTGTCGGGGTGATCCCTCAGACAGAATGGGCCAGCGTTGCGCATCAGCTGTACGAAACCGGCCGAAGCGAGCCAGATGGGAATGTTTTGATTACGATGTTGCTTATGCACCACGATCCGAAAGGTCGCGTGTCGAAAAGATTGAAGTCAGCCCAACAAATACAAATTGAACATGCGCTTCGATTCATACATAAGCGGTTCAAAAAATATCACGCGGTGAAAACTCCGCATGGCCAGTGGGAGCCATCCGGTCATGCAATTTGGGATCTCTACTGCAAGTCTCGGCACTCGGAAGATGAATTTGTGAGCGACGTCCTGAACGGACTTTGAATGCCTCCGATTGGCCTGACCGATGCAGACAAGCAGGTTAGCCCATGTTTGACAGGCTCAGACCGTGATGCGCGGCGCCGCCAATTAACGCCGCTGACGAGGAGGCGCGGCTGAGGCGGGATGCTGACCGCGCCTTTGGTCAGGATGTCGAAATCACCACCCGACCTCGCCGCAAACTCGGTGAAGCCGGGCGGATCAATCTTCAGTCCCCACGTGGCGTAACCGAAGGTTCTGGGGACCGCGGGCGTCTCGCTACTTCGTCAACTCCGCCCGCTGATTGCCCGGCGTCACTTCAAACGCAAAATGGAAGGCCGGCAGGTCCTCGCCGGGATGGTCGTCAGCGAAGGTGAGCTGCGGGATGCGGAAGTTGTTCGGCCGCGTCTCGGCGCCTTTGTAGATGCCAGGGTATAGATCGATGTAGTGCATGCCGGGCGCGCCGGTCGCCCGCATGATGATTTCGACATCGCCCTGGCTGTTGAAGGCGCAGACATAGCCCGTGTAATTGTTGTCGTAGACAACATGGTAGATGTTGGCGGTCTCGGTCCAGCCGACGCCTTTGAGATGGAT
>JAJPKK010000245.1 GCA_021323775.1 Hyphomicrobiales bacterium | reverse complement strand
CGGCGAATCGCTCTTGCTCTCCCGCATGGAGAGCGTGAATCATCTCGCCGCAGTCGGCTCAACATCGCAGACCCGAGTCACAACGCCGCAGGGGGGTGAGTAGTTACTGACCGCGGGGGAATCGGCGCCGGATTTCGTCGAACCGCAGCGTCGCTCAAGCGGCAGCGTCCCTGCAGCGGCGCCCTACCGGTTCCTTCATTCATCGCTGACGATGCGTTCGAGCTCCAAAATGGGTCACTTTCCGCCATCAGCACGCGCCATTGACAATGCCTTGAAATATAGGACTTCCTTGTAGTCATCACGCTTACTGATCCCCGACCCAAAAGCGTAGCGAGAGAGCAGAGATCCCCATGTTGACCATCCTGTTCGATGGCGTCGCCTACGGGATGCTGCTGTTCGTCCTCGCCTGCGGTCTTTCGGTCACGCTCGGGCTGATGAACTTCGTCAACCTCGCCCATGGGGCGTTCGCCATGGCGGGGGGCTACATCACGGTCGTCCTCGTCAATCGCGCGGGGTTGCCGTTTCTTGCCGGGCTTGTGCTCGCCTTCTTCGCCACTGCGGCGATCGGCTTGCTGCTGGAGCGCACGCTTTACGTTCATGTCTATCGGAAGAGCCATCTCGACCAGGTGCTGTTCACCATCGGCCTCGTTTTCATGTCGGTCGCGGCGGTCGACTACGTCATGGGCTCGTCGCAGCAGTTCGTGCAGATTCCGTCGGCGCTGCAGGGCCAATTTAACGTGCTGGGGGTCGGCGTCGGCCGCTACCGTCTGCTCATCATCGTCGTGTGCGGGGCGCTGACCGCGGCGCTGCAATTCGTGCTGACGGCGACGCGCTTTGGCAGCCGGCTGCGCGCGGCCGTGGACGACCAGCGCGTGGCGCGCGGGCTCGGCATCAATGTGGGGATGGTATTCGCTATTACGTTTGCGGCCGGCTCGGGCCTCGCCGGCCTCGGCGGAGCTTTGGGCGCCGAGATTCTCGGGCTCGATCCCACCTTTCCGCTCAAGTACATGATCTATTTCCTCATCGTCGTCACAGTGGGCGGCACCTCGAGCATCACCGGGCCGTTCCTTGCCTCGATCCTGCTTGGCATCGGCGATGTTGCCGGCAAATATTACTTTCCAACGCTCGGCGCCTTCGTCATCTACACTATCATGATCGTGGTTCTGATCTGGCGCCCGCAAGGGCTGTTCGCCCGCGGCACAGCGAGGTAACTCGGGGACTGATGCGATGAAACGCGCCGCTTTATCCGCCAATCACGTCATTCCGGGACGCCACCGTCAGGCGGCGAACCCGAAATCCATGGCGCTCGGCCGGTGGTTACGGATTCCGGGCTCGCGGGCTAAAGCCCGCGCCCTGGAATGACGGAGCAGGGGAAGTGATGACCCGCAAGGCTGACACCGCTGTCACCCGCTTTCTGACCAGCCGCGCGCGCATAGGTCCATTCGAAACCGCCTTCTGGCTCGCCGCTTTCGCGACCATCTATTTCCTGCCGGGCCGCCATCTCATCCTTACCGAGACCGCGATCTGGGGCCTGTTTGCGCTTTCGCTCGATCTTATCCTCGGCTATGCGGGCATCATCTCGCTGGGCCATGCGGCCTTCTTCGGCGTGGGGGCCTATGCGGCAGGCCTTCTCGCCAAGTATGAAATCATCGTCGAGCCTTCCGTTGCCCTCCTTTGTGCCGGGCTGATCGCTGCCGCTCTCGGTTTTGCGACGAGCTTTCTGGTGCTGCGGGGTTCCGATCTGACTCGTCTGATGGTGACGCTCGGCGTCTCCCTGGTATGCTTCGAACTCGCGAACAAATTCGCCGACCTTACGGGAGGCGCCGACGGTCTGCAGGGCGTCGCCATGGCGCCGGTGTTCGGCGCCTATCGGTTCGATCTTTTCGGCCATACGGCTTACGTCTACACCCTGGCCTGGCTGTTTGTGCTGTTCATGCTGGCGCGGCGCGTCGTCAATTCGCCGTTCGGACTGTCCCTCAAAGCCATCAAGGGCAATCCGCTGCGGAGTTCTGCCATCGGAATTGCAGTCAACTGGCGGCTGGTGGCGATCTACACGCTCTCAGCCGGCTACGCCGGGATCGCCGGGGGTCTGCTGGCCCAGACCCAGGCCTTCGCTTCGCTCTCCATGCTTTCGATTGAGCGCTCGGCCGACGTTCTCCTGATCCTCATCATCGGCGGCACCGGCTATCTTTATGGCGGCCTCATCGGCGCCCTGATCTACCGGCTGCTGCAGGACTATCTGTCCGATCTCACGGCGCGCTACTGGCAGTTCTGGATCGGCTTGCTGCTCGTCGCCATCGTTCTCGTCGGGCGTGAGCGCATTGGCGGCTGGATCCGCTCTGTCGAAACGCAGATTGGACGCGCGCTCCGCTGGCCCGCCTCGACGTCCAGCGCTGATCAGGGCGCATGACCATGGCGGCCGCGTCGGAAACGCCCGTGTTGGAGACCAGGGACCTCGACAAACGGTTCGGCGGCATCGTGGCGGCAAACGCGATCTCCATGGCGATTCGCAGGGGCGCCCGCCATGCGCTGATCGGCCCCAATGGCGCCGGCAAGACCACATTCGTCAACCTGCTCACCGGCATGCTGCGCCCCTCGGGCGGCGAAATTCTGCTCGATGGCGCACCGATCACGAACCTCGAACCACATCGCCGCGTGCGGCTCGGAATCGCCCGCACGTTCCAGATCAACCAGTTGTTCGCAGACTTGACGCCGATCGAAACGCTCGGCCTCGCGGTGTCCGAGCGCCATGGCTCCGGCCGCGATTGGTGGCGCATCGTCGGAAGCCGCGCGGGCATCACGGCCGAAGTGGCCGAGCTCTTGGAACGGTTCCGGCTGGTCGACGTCATGACCGAGCGCACCGCGATCCTGCCTTACGGCAAGCAGCGGTTGCTGGAGATCGCGGTCGCCTTTGCGTGCGGGCCACGCGTGCTCCTCCTGGACGAACCGGCCGCAGGCGTGCCGGAGGCGGAGCGCCACGAAATCCTTGCCACCATCGCGGCGTTGCCTGCGGACGTGACCGTGCTCCTGATCGAGCACGATATGGACATTGTGTTCAGCTTTGCGGACCGCATCTCCGTGCTGGTCAATGGCGAGTTGTTCGTCGAAGGTCCGCCCGATGAAGTCGCGCGCGATCCGCGCGTGAAGGCGGTCTATCTGGGCGAGGCGTTCGATGGCTGAGCTGTTGAGCCTTGATCGCCTCAAGGCCGGCTACGGCGAAGCCGTGGTGCTTGCCGAAATTTCGCTGCGGCTTGACTGCGGCCAATCGCTGGCGTTGCTCGGCCGCAACGGCATGGGCAAGACGACGCTGATCAACTCCATCGTCGGGGTGACCCGCTATCGCGGCGGCGTCATCCGGTTGGCTGGCCGCGACATCACCAAGCTGCCGCCCGAAGAGCGTGCGCGCGCCGGCGTCGGCTGGGCGCCGCAGGAGCGCAACATCTTCCGCTCGCTCACGGTGCACGAGAACCTCACCGCGGTCGCTTTGCCGGGGCCGTGGACGCCCCAGAAGGTCTACGCGATATTTCCGCGGCTCGCCGAGCGCAAAGCCAATCTTGGCAACCAGCTGTCCGGCGGCGAACAGCAGATGCTCGCGGTCGGCCGGGCGCTCGTGCTCAACCCGAAGATCATGCTGCTGGATGAGCCGCTGGAGGGGCTCGCGCCGATCATCGTAGAGGAGCTTTTGTCTGCGCTCAACCGGATTATCCGCGAGGAGGGCATGTCGGCCATCCTGGTCGAGCAGAACCCGCAAAAAATCCTCGGCGTCACCGATCGCGCCGCCATTCTCGAACGCGGCGCCATCGTCCACGAAGCCGCGAGCGCCGAGCTGCGCGCCGACCGCGCGGTGCTTGAGACGTATCTCGGCGTGACCGATCAGGGGCCGCGGCGGGGCGGTAGGAATGTCCATTGATGTTGGTGTCGATATAAGCAATCGCCTGGGGCCGGTTTGACCACCGCGCGACGGCGTGCTTGCCCACCGCCTTCGCCAACGCCAACGCCGGCGTCCTCGCCAACGCCTTCGACTCCGGACGAAATCTGCCGTCTAATTTTCAGAACGACCCATTACGCTGGAGCCGCCTGACTGGCAGAAGGAGCAAGCAGAAGGAGCAAAAGGAGAGGCGGGTTGCTATCCTGATTTTGGCGGCATGAGTCAGAGAACCAAAGACAATCCTCCACAGGGTCGAGCACTGGCCGCGGGAAGATCAGGACGGACTCGCCAACGCAGAGCGTGAAGTCGACGCGAGCCGCTCGGGAGTCCAGGTCCTGAACGACGACGACAGGGCCGCGCTCGACAGGCGCTGCAAAGCGGCATTGCGTCCGGTGAAGAGGCGGCCGCCTTCTGGAAGCGCCACGGCCTCAGATGAAGGTACATTATCGCAGCACCTGTGGACCGGATTAAGCGCGGCGAAATCCGGGATCACCCTTGCCGCGTGCCACCGCCGACCCCGGGTTTCGCTGACGCTCAACCCGGGCTACTTCGAGAGCAAGCGTAATCGCGAACGCTTCGTTGGGCGGCCTCCCAACCTTCCCAATAATGGTATGGGTTTACAAACCGTGCTCAATCATGGAAACAGCGGCCAATAAATCCTTAAGGGGAGATACGTCCATGACCGATCGCACAAAACCGCCTTTCCGCGCCGACCATGTAGGCTCGATCCTGCGCTCGGCGCCGCTCAAGGAAGCGCGCGAAAAGTACGAGAAGGGAGAGAGCTCGGCGGGCGATCTCAAGGCGGTGGAAGACACCGAGATTGTAAAGATCATCGCCAGGCAGGAGGAACTGGGCCTCAAGCTCGCGACCGATGGGGAATATCGCCGCTCGTGGTGGCACTTCGACTTCTACGGCATGCTTGACGGGGTCGAAATCTACGAGCTCGATCACGGCATCCAGTTCCAGGGCATCCAGACCAAGCCGCGCAGTATCCGCATCGTCGGCAAGATCGGGTTTTCCAACCACCCGATGCTGGAGCATTTCCGTTTCCTCAAGGCGCACACCAAAGTGATGCCCAAAATGACGATTCCAAGCCCCAGCGTCCTGCATTTCCGCCTGGAACCTGGCGCGGTGAGCAAGGATTTCTATCCGCACCGCGACGCGATCTTTGACGATCTTGGCGCCGCTTATCAAAAGGCGGTGCGCGCCTTCTATGACGCCGGCTGCCGATACCTGCAATTTGACGACACCGCCTGGGCATATCTGTGCTCCGACGTCGAACTCAAGAAGGCGCGCGACCGCGGCCTTGACGTCGATCATCTCCAGGAGACTTACGCCCGCACGATTAACAAGGCGCTCGAAGCCAAACCCGCCGACATGACGATCACGACCCACGTTTGCCGCGGCAATTTCCGCTCCACCTGGATCTCGTCCGGCGGCTACGAGCCGGTGGCGCAGAACCTTCTGGCGAACTGCAATTACGACGGCTATTTCCTCGAATATGACACGGAGCGCGCGGGCGGGTTCGAGCCGTTGCGGTTCCTGCCGAAGGGCGACAAGATCGTGGTGCTTGGCCTCCTCACCACCAAGGTCGGGACGTTGGAGAATAAGGCGGACATCAAGCGCCGCATCGAGGAAGCGAGCAAATACGTGGCGCTCGACCAGCTTGCATTGTCGCCGCAATGCGGCTTCGCCTCCACCGATGAAGGTAACATTCTCGCCGAGAGCGAACAGTGGGCGAAGCTGCGCATGGTGGTCGAGATTGCCGAGGAGGTGTGGGGATGACCAAGCGCACAACTCCCCCCTTCCGCGCCGACCACGTCGGCAGCCTCCTGCGTCCTGCGGCCCTCAAGGAAGCGCGCGCCAGGCATGCCGCTGGAGCGATCCCGGCCGAGGAACTCAAGGCCATCGAGGACCGCGAGATCGAACGCATCGTGAAAAAGCAGCAGGAGATCGGATTGCAGCTCGCGACCGATGGCGAGCTGCGCCGCGCGTGGTGGCACTTCGACTTTTATTCGGGACTCGACGGCGTCCAACTCTACGAGACGTCGCACGGCATCCAGTTCGCCGGCGTCGCCACCAGATCGGAAGGCATTCGCGTCGTGGGCAAAGTCGGCTTCTCCGGCCACCCGCAGATCGACCATTTCCGTTTCCTCAAATCGAAAGCGCGCGTCGCGGCGAAGATGTGCATCCCGGCCCCGGGCACGATGCATTTCCGCCAGGGCCGCCAGGCGATCTCCCGTGAAATTTATCCGGATCTTGACGGCTTTTTCGCCGATCTCGCGGCTGCTTACAAAAAAGCGGTGCGCGCCTTCTATGACGCGGGCTGCCGCTACCTCCAGTTTGACGACACCGCCTGGGCGATGCTGTGCTCGGCTTTCGAGCGCGAGCAGTCGAAAAAACGCGGCGACGATCCGGACACGCTGCCGCAGCACTATGCCCGTTTGACCAATCTGGCGCTCGCCGACAAGCCGGCCGACCTGGTCGTGACGATGCATTCGTGCCGCGGCAATTTCCGTTCCAAGTGGATCGCGGAAGGCGGCTACGAGCCGGTGGCCGAGCGGCTGTTCAACGACGTCAATGTCGACGGCTACTTCCTCGAATGGGAAACCGAGCGCGCCGGCGGCCTTGAGCCGCTTCGTTATGTGCCGAAGGGCAACAAGATCGTCGTGCTCGGCCTGGTGTCCTCCAAGCTCGCCGCGCTTGAAGACAAGGACGACATCAAGCGCCGCATCGAGGAGGCCACAAAATACGTGTCGATTGACCAGCTCGCGCTGTCGCCTCAATGCGGATTTGCCTCGACCGAAGAAGGCAATGTGCTGACCGAGGAGGAGCAATGGGCAAAGCTGCGCCTCGTGGTCGAGATCGCCCAGGAGGTGTGGGGGTGACGGCGGGTGCGTCGGGTGAGCGAGGGCGTAGGATGGGTTGAACGAAGCGAAACCCATCAGCCCCTTTCAGCGGCGAGGCCGATGGTGGGTTTCGCTGCGCTCAACCCACGCGCCGCGCCGTGAGCCGCGCCCGGCCTTCCGGGCAACATTCATAGGAAAGTCCGCAACCATGCTCCGCACCACTCCACCCTTCCGCGCCGACCATGTCGGCAGCCTGCTGCGCACCGCGGCTCTCAAGGAGGCGCGCGCCAGGCGCGAGCGCGGCGAGATCGAGGCCGGCGCGCTTCGCGCGATCGAGGACGAAGAAATCATCGCGCTGATCCGCAAACAGGAAGAGGTCGGCCTGAAATCCGTCACCGACGGGGAATATCGCCGGGCCTCCTGGCAGACCGATTTTCTGCTCGGGCTCGATGGCGTCGAGTCCTACTACGGCGAGCGCAAGTTCAAGTTCCAGGGGCCGCAGCCCAGGCCGATCCTGCTGCGCCTCAACGCCAGGCTCGGCTTTTCCGGGCACCCGATGATCGAGCACTTCCGCTTTCTGGCGCAGCACACAAAAGCGACGCCCAAAATGACGATCCCGTCGCCGTCCGCGCTGCATTTCCGCTATGGCCGCGAGGCCGTCCCAGAGGCGGTCTATCCGTCGATGGATGATTTCTATCGCGATCTCGGCGCGACCTACCGCAAGGTGGTGCGAGCGTTTGCGGACGCGGGCTGCCGGTACCTGCAGCTTGACGAGGTCAACCTCGCCTATCTGTGCGATCCGGCGTTGTGTGATCAGGTGCGCGCGAGGGGCGATGATCCCCGTACGTTGCCGTTCGTCTATGCCGGCATGATCAACGCAGCGATCTCAGACATCCCCTCCGACATGACGATCACGATGCATCTGTGCCGCGGCAATTTCCGCTCGAGCTTCGTGGCGTCGGGCGGCTACGAGCCGATCGCCGAGATGCTGTTCAATACGATCGGCGTGCACGGCTATTTCATGGAGTATGACAGCGCACGGGCTGGCGGATTTGAGCCGCTGCGCTTCGTGCCAAAAGGCAAGCAGGTCGTGCTTGGCCTCGTCACGTCGAAAGCCGGCACGCTTGAGCCTCGCGACGAACTCAAGCGCCGCATCGAGGAAGCCGCAAAATTCGTCGACATCGATCAGCTTTGCCTGTCGCCGCAATGCGGCTTCGCCTCGACCGAGGAAGGCAATGTGCTGGCCGCGGAGGAGCAGTGGGCGAAGCTGCGGATGATCGTGGAAGTGGCCGACGAAATATGGGGATGACTTTGCGGCCGGCCCCTGTAAGGGTAGCCCGGATTGAGCGCCAGCAAAATCCGGGACCGGCTGACCAGCGCGGCACGGCCGCTGCCCGGGTTTCGCTCACGCTCAACCCGGGCTACACGGCAAACCTACCCTATGAAGCCTCTGAAGGACTTGAAATGACGCGCCCTAAACCGCCATTTCGCGCGGATCATGTCGGCAGCCTGCTTCGCCCCGCCACCGTTAAGGAGGCGCGCGAAAGGCGCGCGAAAGGGGCGCTCTCGGTCGAGGAGCTGACTGCCATCGAAGACCGCGAAATCGAGCGCATCATACGCAAGCAGGAGGAGGTTGGCCTGCAATCGATCACCGACGGGGAATTTCGACGCTCGTGGTGGCACCTCGATTTCCTATGGGGCCTTGATGGCGTCGAACGCTATGCGATGGAACGGGGCATGGCGTTTGCCGGAATGCAAACCCGGGCGGAGGGGGCGCGCGTCGCAGGCCCGCTCGGCTTCTCGAGCCACCCGATGCTTGAGCACTTTCGTTTCCTCAAAGCACGGACCTCGCGCACGCCCAAGATGACTCTTCCCGCGCCGTCCGCGCTCTACGGGCGCGTCGGACGCGACGCCGTCAGTCCCACAGTTTACCCGATCCTCGATCAATTTTTCAGCGATCTCGGCGTTGCGTATCGCAAGGCGGTCCGTGCCTTCGCGGACGCCGGCTGCCGCTACCTGCAGCTTGACGAGGTGTTCATTGCGATGCTGTGCGATCCGGCTTACCGCGCCACCCAGGAGGGCCGCGGCGACGATCCGCACAAGCTCGCCGAGATCTACGCCGACATGATCAATGCGGCGATCTCCGACATCCCGGCCGACATGACGATCACAATGCATCTGTGCCGGGGCAACTACCGCTCGACCTACATGGGGAGCGGCGCCTATGACGCGGTCGCGGACGTGCTCTTCAACCGCATCAGGGTGCGCGGCTATTTCATGGAGTATGACACCGAACGCGCCGGCGGCTTCGAGTCGCTGCGTCTGTTGCCCAAGGACCGCCTCGCCGTGCTCGGCCTGGTGACCACCAAAACCGGCCAGCTTGAATCCAAGGACGAGATCAAGCGGCGGATCGCGGAGGCAGCGAAATTCGCCGACATCGATCAGCTCTGCCTGTCGCCGCAATGCGGCTTCGCTTCGACCGAGGAAGGCAATGTGCTGACCGAGGAGGAGCAATGGGCGAAGCTGCGGATGATCGTGGAAGTGGCCGACGAGGTGTGGGGTTAGGTGGACCTGAGCATGGCCTCGTCGCAAACAATGCCTGTCATCGCCCAGCCTGACCGTGCAATATCCAGTAACCCCTGTGCTGTCGATTGAGCGAACGCCTTGCACCCCGGCTTGATCTGCGGGCTAGTGTTATCGCCCGGTCAAGCCGGGCGATAACAGTCTTGAGAATGTCGGCAGGTCGTGGTTCACCTCGCAAGACTATGCGTAAATCCAATGCTTCCCCTTTCCGGCCTCCTCGTCGTCTCGCTTGAACAGGCGGTGGCGGCGCCCATGTGCACGTGCCGGCTCGCCGACGCGGGCGCGCGCGTCATCAAGATCGAGCGGCCGGAGGGCGACTTTGCCCGCGGCTATCATGATCTCGTTCATGGCGAGAGCGCCTATTTCGTCTGGCTCAACCGCGGCAAGGAATCCGTGGTGCTCGATCTTGCCAAGGCCGAGGACAAGACGCTCCTCGAAGCCATGCTGGCCAGGGCCGATGTCTTTGTGCAGAACCTGAAGCTCGGCGCCGTGCGCAAGCTTGGCTTTGCGGTCGAGCGCCTCCGCCGTGATTATCCGCGGCTCATCGTGTGCTCGGTTACGGGCTATGGCGAGAGCGGTCCTTATGCGCAGCGCAAGGCTTACGATCTCCTGATCCAGGCCGAAGCGGGCCTCGCCTACGTGACCGGCGGCCCCGAAGCGCCCGCGCGCGTCGGCGTATCGGTGGCTGATATCGCCGCAGGGATGAACGCCTATGAGGGCATCCTTGAGGCGCTGATTGCCCGCGGGCGAACCGGACAGGGCGCCGAAATCTCCATCTCGATGTTCGATGCGATGGCGGACTGGATGACGGTGCCGCTCCTGCAGCACGAAGGCGGCAAGACTCCGCAGCGGGTCGGCCTTGCGCATCCGACCATCGCGCCGTACGGCGTTTTCAAGACCCGCGACGGCGCCGACATCCTGATTTCAATCCAGAGCGATCGCGAATGGCGCGTCCTCGCGAAGGACGTGCTTGGCGACTCAGCGCTCGCGGCTGATCCGGTCTTTGCAACCAATGTCGAGCGCGTGAGACGCCGCGCCGAGACCGATGCGCGGGTTCAGGCGGTGTTTGGCGCCGCCGACGTCACAACGTTATCCAGGAAGCTCGACGCCGCCGGGATTGCATTCGCGCGGGTGAGCGACATGGCGGCGCTGGCGCAGCATCCGCATCTCAACCGAATCACGATTGCGACCCCGTCCGGGCCTGCATCCTATCCGGCCCCTCCGCGCAGGAGGGCGAAGGAATACGGCGCAGTGCCGGCTCTTGGCGAGCATTCGGACAAGGCGCGCGCCGAGTTTTCTTCCCGCTTATCTCACCGTAGCCCGGGTTGAGCGAAGCGAAACCCAGGAGCGGCATCGCCTCGTTGACAGACCGGCCCCGGATTTGATTTCGCTGCGCTCAATCCGGCCTCCGGCGAGGTAGCGAGAAGAAGCGAGCGCGGCCCTTCAATCCATCGCATGAGCCTCGCGCTTTGCAAGCTGCTGCACCGCCTTTGATGAGCCGACGAACAGCACCAGCGGCATGGCGGCGATCGCCAGAACGAGCAGCATTTTGTAATCGTTGGCGTAGGCGATGATCGCGGCTTGCTGGGTCACGACCAGGTCGAGGAGCGCCCTGCCGGAATCGGTCGCCATGTTGAGCGCGGAGGCGACATTCGGCATTCTCAGAGCATCGTTGAATGGGGTGACGTTTTCGACGATGCGGGCGTGCATCACGGTCGTTGTGTTGGTCAGCTCGGCGATCATCACCGAAATCCCGATCGAGGAGAAGATGTTGCGGATCAGGGTGAGCATCGCGGTGCCTTCGGTACGCAAGTCGTTCCGGAGAGTGAGGAACGCGACCGTGCTCAGCGGCACGAACAGCATGCCGATGCCGAAGCCTTGAACCACGCTCGTCACTGCAATCGTCGTCCCCGACGTCTGCTCGGTGAACAGCTCCATCTGATAGAGCGTACCAGCCATCATAATGAGCCCGACCAGCAGCAGCCAACGCGCTTCGATGACGCGCAGGAGGCGGCTGATGACCATCATGCTGAGCAGCGTGCCGATGCCGCGGGTGCCGAGCAGCCAGCCAGCCGTCGTGACCGGGTAGCCGATGTTGTTCTGCATGAACGGTGAAACCAGCGCCATGGTGCCGAACAGCGCTACGCCGATAAAAGCCATGAACACCAGGCCGGTCGCGAAATTGCGGTCGCGGAAGACTTCGAAGCGGACGAACGGATTGTCGGTCGTCAGCGAGTGAGCGAAGAAGAAATAGAAGCCGACAATCGAGAGCACAAGTTCGGACACGATCTCGGTTGAGGAGAACCATCCAACCTGTTCGCCGCGATCAAGCATGATCTGCAGCGCTCCGATGCCGATCGCGAGCGCCACGAACCCGAACCAATCGAAGCGCCGGCTGTTCTCGGTCGGAGTCTCATCCATGAAGATCATGAGCCCGATCACGGTCACAATGCCAATCGGCAGGTTGATAAGAAACACCCAATGCCAGCTATAATGGTCGGTGAGCCATCCGCCGAGGGTCGGCCCCATGATCGGTCCGAGCATTACGCCGATGCCCCAGATCGCCATCGCGGCGCCGCGCTCGGCCAGCGTGTAGGCGTCAAGCAGCACCGCCTGCGACAGCGGCACCAGCGCCGCGCCGAACGAGCCCTGCAGCGCGCGGAACAGCACCATCTGTTCAATGTTCTGGGCCGAACCGCACAATACCGACGCCACCGTGAAGCCGCCGACACAAACGATGAATAGCCGTTTGCGGCCGAACCGATCGGCGACCCAGCCGATCGGCGATGTCATGATGGCGGCGGCCACGATGTAGGACGTGAGCACCCAGTTGATCTGGTCCAGGGACGCCGAGAGACTGCCCTGCATGTAGGGCAGCGCCACATTGGCGATGGTCGAATCGAGCGCCTGCATGATGGTCGCCGTCATGGCGCAGACGGTGAGCATCGAGCGGCGCATGCCGGGCGGAAGAGGCGCGGGAGCCGTCATGGTATGCGGTGAAGCCTTATCTTTTTTTCGCCTGCCATTTTCATTGGTCTCATGCCCCTCGAAAGCCGGGCATCAGCAGCCCGGTAACGCCAGGGATCAACGGTCTGCCCAACACGAATGCGAAGCCGGTGGTCACTGGGTCGCCCGCTTTCGCGGGCGATGACAACGATGACGATCAAAGGTCATCGCATCGGCCCCTTCTTCTCCTCGGCAAGCGAGTCCGACGGCGTGAACAGAGAGGCGATCAACTTGCCAAGCGATCTGCTCCGACCGGTATCGATCTCGACCCATACGCTCATGCCCGAACGCAGGTCCCTGGTGTCCTGGTCAGGATCAAATACGATCCGCACCGGAACCCGTTGCACGACCTTGACCCAGTTTCCGCTGGCGTTCTGCGGCGGCAGAATGGCGAATTGCGCGCCGGTGCCCGGGCTGACGGAGCTGACCGTGCCGCGGAAGGTATGGCCCGGAAAGGTGTCAACATCGATTGAGACCTTCTGGCCGACGCGCAGATAGGTGATGTCCGTTTCCTTTGGATTGGCATCGACCCAGGGGGCGGTGTCGTCGATCACGCTGAACACCGGCGTGCCGGCCATGACGAAGCGGCCGAGCTGGATGTTGTCGACCTGGGTCGCGGTGCCGGAGATTGGCGCCCGCAATGTGGTGTGGTCGAGATCGCGCTGGGCCTGCTCGACGGCGGCCTTGGCCTGGCGATAGGCGGGGAAATCCCCGATGGGCAGGTCCGGATCGCCGAGCAATTGATTGAGGGTCGACGTTTTCTGCTGCAAGGCGAATTGCGCCATGAGCTGCGCCGTCACGGTCGCCGAGGCGGAATTGTCGAGATCGAGCTGCGATCCCGTGCTCTTCGCGACGAGCGCCGACTTACGCTCGACGTCGCGCTGCTTAAGCTCGACGTTCTTCTGGGAGAGCTCCGCAAGGGTGGCGAGCGATTTTGCGTTGGATTTGAGATTGGCGAAATCGACCCGCACGCTCGCGAGCTTGGCCTGCGCCTGCGCCAGCGCAAGCCGGAACGGCTCAGGGTCGATCTCGAAAAGAGTGTCCCCCGGCGCGACATGCTGTCCTTCGCGGACCACGATGCGGCTCACCTTGCCGGAGATATCCGGCGTGATGAGAACCTTCTGGGCGCCCACGTAAGCATTGTCGGTCGAGATATAGCGCCCGCCGGAGAGATAGAAGCCGAGGCCGGCCACAGCGGCGATTGCAGGCACCACGACCAGCAGAATCATCCGCAGGTTCCTGCGCACGGCGTGCTTCAAACCCGCCCGCTTTGAGATTGAGGGGTCTCCGGCGGCGTCGGGGAATTTGAGAAGCTTTTCAGCCATAGCGTTTCTCCCTTGCGGTCTCGTTCGCCCGGTTCGCGATGGCGCTGCGCAGATTTGTTTTGAGGATCAGGAGATGGGCGAGAAGCTGTTCGAGGGCCGCCGGCTCGATTCCCGCCAACACGGCCGCCATGACGTCTTGCCCGAGCCGCGTCAGTCCGTCGAGCACGGGCCGGGCCGCAGGGGTCAGATAGAGCCGCTTGGCGCGCCGATCTTCCGGGTCCGATCGACGCTCGATGAGTCCGCTATCGCAAAGGCGGTCGATCAGCCGGGTGAGCGTGATGGGCTGCAAGTCGAGCGTTTCGGCAAGCTCACACTGCTTGAGGCCCTCCGCGCGTTCGACCCGAGCCAGCACCGCCCACTGGGCCCGCGTCATTCCGAGTTCCCGCGCCCGCTGATCCGCACAGGTCTTGAGCAGGCGGGCTACGTCATTGAGGTTGAACGCTATTTCACGCTCCAGCGACATCGTTGACATGGCCATCAGGCTCAAAATGCGAAGGCTGATATAATATAAGCTAGCTTATTAACATGGCGAAAATTGGCCTTTCGCGCCCTTGCGGCGGTCCTTGGGCGGGGAAACACCGAGCGGAGCGCACACGTCTCGCCGCCCCCTCCCTACTCTCCCGACCAGCAGGGTAGGGAAGGGACGGGCGCACGCTCGCCTTCCCGGGTGACGCCGCAGCTCTATTCGGGCAGATTCCGAGCCCCCGCCGGCGTTTCCGCATGCCGCCGTGCCTTCAAACAAGGAAGCCATCATGGACAAAGCCAGGTTCGACAAGGGTCTCGAAGTTCGCACCGCCGTGCTCGGCAAAGATTATGTCGAGGCGTCGATGAAGAGCGCCGACGATTTCAATCGCCCCTTCCAGGAACTCGTCACCGAATACTGCTGGGGCGCGGCGTGGGGCAGCGACGGTCTTTCGCGCAAAACGCGCAGCATGCTCAACATCGCGATGATCAGCATCCTCAACCGCCCGCACGAATTGAAGCTGCACGTCAAAGGCGCGCTGCGCAACGGCGTCACCAAGAATGAAATCCGCGAAGTGCTGACTCAGGTTGCGATCTATGCGGGTGTCCCGTGCGGCGTCGACGCCTTCCGCATCGCCCGCGAGGCATTCAAGGAAGTGGAGGCGCCTTGAGGGCGCGCTCGCCAATCGGTTTCGCGCCACGCCAGAGTTGGTTCATCGAACCACCTGCTATCCCTCCCGGGTCGTGGCCGGGCCGTTCCCCGGTTTGCTTGCTGCGTGCTCTAACGATCGTGGTCGCCGGGACAAGCCCGGCGACCGCGGCGGGCTGTGTGTTCGGTGGCCCTGTAGCCCCGCCGCACCCGCGATAATTGCGTCGAACAGCCGTTTTCTGCAATGCGGTAATATCGCAGGATCCCCTTCAAGAGCCCTTCCCCTGGAGCCCTCGGAGGCGTACGCTGACCGGCAAAGTCGGCAAATAGAATCGCTTGACCACAAATTGTTCAGCAAACTTGCGGTTCGGCATGGGGTGAATCCGGCTATTGGGGTACTTCGCTCATGCTTGCTTTAAGAGCCGCGTCGTTACCCGTGTTCGTTCCAAGCCAATTTCGGCCAGTCGCCGCGTCCCGCGTCAGTTGACTGCGCCAGATCTACCGTCCGCACCCGTCCCGCATGCGGGAGGCAGGGGCGGCAGCCGTGCGAGGAGGAGGGAAACATCATGACAGATATGCGATGCCAATTATTGGCTAGCGTTGCGAGTGTTGTGCTGATCGGAGCTGCGAGCACCGCTTCGGCCGACCAGTTGCTGACCGGCTCGATCACTTCGGCTTCCGGTCAGAAGCTCGAAGGCGTGCAGGTCTCCGCCAAGAAGGAAGGCTCGACCATCACGACGAGCGTCTACACGGACCTCAACGGCGAGTACTTCTTCCCGGCGATGGCGGACGGCAAGTATCGCGTCTGGGCGCAGGCGCTGGGCTTTGAGACCGCGAAGGGCGAGGTCGAGCTGAACGCCACCAGGCACCAGGACTTCAAGCTCGCCGCGATCACCGATCCTGAGCAGAAGATCAAGCAGATGCCGTCGGAGATGCTCGCTGCGGCATTGCCTGACGAGACTGAGGCCGATGCGCAGATGAAGCGCATCTTCCACAACCAGTGCACCGGCTGTCATACGCCGGGCTATCCGCTCCAGTTCAAGTTCGACGAAGCGGGCTGGAACAAGATCATCAACCTCATGAAGGTCGTTGCCAACACCGGCGCCTATCCGGGCCCGAATGCGAAAGCCAACGGCATCATCGAATTCAACCGCAAGGACCTCGCGGCTTATCTCGCCCGCGCCCGCGGCCCCGGCGAAACCTCGATGAAGTTCAAGGACCGCCCGCGGCCGACCGGCGAAGCTGCTCGCGTGGTGTGGCAGACCTACGACCTGCCGCTCAACCCGGACACGGGCGCAGGCGTGCTCGGCGCCAAGTATCCGGTCAATGACGGCTATGACTGGAACCTCGGCACCCCGTCCAAGCTCGGCCAGCTGCCCCATGACGGGGCCATGGGCTTCGACGGCAATCTCTACTACACGGTTAACAACCCGAACCCGGGCGTCACGATCGGCAAGGTCGACACCAAGACGGGCGAAGTGAAGTACATCAAGGTCGACCGCAAGGACGGCAGATATGCCGCCACCGCCCACGGCCTCACCCGCGACGCCCATGGCGATCTGTGGTTCGACGTCGATCCGGGCCGGCGCAGCCTGGGCAAGCTTGAGGTTGCGACCGAGAAGGTCAGCGTCTACGAGACGCCGCCTCCGATGTCGCCGCTCGGCGGCGCCGTGACGCTCGACGTCGACGGCAAGGGCCGCATCTGGGCCTCCGCGCCAGACGGCGTCGTCGCTTTCGACCCGGCGACCGAGAAGTTCACCGACTTCAAGTCGGTCCTGCCGTACAAGAACCCCAAGGGCACCAACAGCACCTACGGCGCCGCGGGCGACCGCGACGGCAACGGCTGGTGGGCCCAGATGGCGTTCGACACCATCGGCAAGGCCGACATGACGACCGGCAAGACGACGGAAATTGTCCTCCCGTCGCTCAAGGACGAGATGGCCCGCCTGCCGGAAGCCAAACGCGCATTCTACGAGAACTTCGCCGACCGCACCAACGGCAACCCGCTGCCGTGGGCGCAAGGCCCGCGCCGCATGGGCACGGATAAGAATGCCGATGTGCTGTGGGTCGGCAATTCATGGGGTGCCTCGCTCTCCCGCATCGACACCAAGACCGGGCAAACCACGATCATTCCGTTCCCGGATCCGGCCTATCAGCCCTATCACATCGCGGTCGACCAGAACCACAATGTGTGGGGCAATCTGTGGACCGCCGACCGGCTCGCCAAGTACGATCCGGCCAAGGCCGAATGGACCCTGTTCGACCTGCCGGTGCGCGGCACCGAAATCCGCCACATCTCGCTGCTTGAGAAGGACGGCGTGACCAAGGTGATCGTGCCGGTCTATCGCGACAGCATGATGGGCGTCATGACGCTGCGCAGCGACGCCGATATCGCGAAGCTGAAGACGGCGGCGAGGTAAGGCGGCGCACCGCTTGACGCACCTTTGGGTGAGCTGAGGCCGAGCCCCGGCGACGGGGCTCGGTTTTTTTGGAGAGGTTGCAAGAGGGCCTTTATCCTAAATCCGTGAGTTAACGTCGCTGATTTTCGCGATGTCCTGGCCCACAAGCAAGAAAGAGAACGCTTGGAGGCACCGAATTGTAACTGCCCCGCAGACTGACTGATTTTCAAAGATTCGCCCACTCGATTTTCAAAAGAGTTTTCCACCGGGCCTGGCCCGACCTGCAGCGCATGAAACTTCTGCTACCCGTGGCCCGGTCCTGCCGGGTCAGTTTCCTCCTAGTTGAGCGTTTCCTAAGTTCGAAGCATATGGAGCCCGCCCGGAAGGCCGCGTTTACCGGCCCAAGTTGAGGTCTTCAATTGATAGGTTTCATGGAATCGCTGAACTAGTTCATCGATTCCGTGAAACCGATCATATGAAGAGGATTCATTTTTTCCGGCATGGCTTGTAGCCTCTCTGCTTTGATTCGAGGCGGGGTTTGAGTCATGGCGGCGTGGCGGCGGGCAATCGAACTGGCAATTGGCGCG
>JAJPKK010000111.1 GCA_021323775.1 Hyphomicrobiales bacterium | reverse complement strand
GGCGATTGACCCTCGAAATGCGCTTCATATCCGCCGCAGCGGGATCGACAGCGCAAGAAAAAAACCCGCCGCGGTGAACGCCGCAATCGACAGGAAGGCGACGCGAAACGCCTCCGCAATGGCGGCCCGGATCTCGGCTGACTGAGTGGCCGGGCTTGACGCGGCATGCGCAGCCTGTTCTGTCATGGCGGCGAATGCGCGCGCGGCCTCGGGGTTTTTGCCCGAGAGAACCGCAAACAGCACGGCCGCCACCAAAGCGGTCCCGAATGCCGCGCCGATCGATCGGGAGAACTGGACTGATGCGGCGGCTTCGCCAAGCCGCAGCGGCCCTGACGCGGTTTGCACCGTGACTTGCACGACGCCCATCACGGTCCCCATAAACAATCCGTTCCACACGAGCAGCCATCCCAGCACAGCCTGGCTCATGGCCTGCACCAAGAGGGCGAGCACCACCAGATTGGCCGTCACTACGGCAAGGCCAAGGACAGGAAAAACCGTCGTCCAGCCGGTCTTGCTGACCAGCCGCCCGGTGAGCAGCGATCCGGTGCCGATCCCAATGGTGAGCGGCAGCAGCAGCAGGCCGGTTGACGCCGGCGAGAGCCCGCGGACCACTTCGAGATAAATGGGAAGGAAGGTGATCAACGACACCAGCGCGGCGCCGTGAAATGCAGCGAGCGCATCGCTGCGCCAGATCGTAGGCCGGCGCAGCAGGGACAGCGGTACGAGCGGCGACGGCGCCCGCATCTCCTGGCGCACCAGCAGAACGAGCGAGGTGACGCCGGCTGCGAATAATCCGGCGAGCAGGGGCAATGCGCTGCGCTCCACATGCTGAATTTGCTCCAGCGTCAGGAGTGTTGTCGTGACAAAGATGGCGAATAACACGAACCCGATCGGATCGGGCCGCCAGTGCGAGCTCCCCGGCGCCACGTTCTCAAGGTTCCGGCTGAGCATCACCGCAATCAGCCCGATCGGCACGTTGATCAGGAACACCGACTGCCAGCCGAAGTGCTCGGTCAAATAGCCGCCCGCCACAGGTCCAAACGCATTGGCGGACACAGCGACGCCGGCAAGGTAGCCTTGATATCGCGCGCGCTCGCGCGGCGGCACCGCTTCGCCGATCAGCGCTTGCGACAGCGTCATCAGCCCGCCGCCGCCGAGCCCCTGGACCACGCGCGCCATTGCAAGCAATTCGATGGTCGGCGAGAGGGCGCAAAACACCGATGCCAGGACAAAAATGAAGAGCGCCGCGAACATCAGCCGCCGGCGGCCGAAGGCGTCCCCCAACCTGCCGTAGATCGGCGCCGCGATGGTCGACGCGATGAGGTACGACACCACGACCCACGATGCGCGCGCCACATTGCCGGTGTCCGCCGCGATCGCCGGCAATGCAGTGGCCACGATGGTTTGGTCCACCACGGCGAGGAACATCGGCAGCATGATCGAGGGGAAGATCGCAAAAAATGTGCGGCGCTGGGGCCGCTCCGAGCCGGATGCGCCGGCGGGCTCCCGGCCTTGATCCGCGCTCATTTAGCGCATTTTCCGGTAACGTTGAGCGAGCCGTTCCGCCTCCCCGCTCCAAGGCAGAGGCTTTCCCCTTTCTTCCCTCCCTCGAAAACGGGGCAAGGACGGGATGGGGGGCGACCTTTTCCATGAGGGGAAGGCGAAGGAGGGCGCGGCGAGGTCTTTGATTCAACCCTATCGAAATTCGCCAAAGGAAGCTCCGGTACGCCAGACATCTCAATGCGCCATCAAGACCGGCAACGTCGCGTGGGCCAGGATGTGACGAGTGGCGCCGCCGAATATCATTTGGCGCAAGCGGCTCTGCGCGTAGGCGCCCTTTACGAGGAGATCGCAGCCCCGAAACCTTGCCTCATCGAGGATCGCTTCGCCCGTCGTGCGGCCGGCCGGCGCGGCGGTGACGGCAACCGCCGGGACGCCGTTCCGCGTAAGGTGAAGCGCCACCTCCTCTCCGGTCGGCCCCGGCGTCATGCCGCCCTCCACGGTCAGGACCGTGACCTCATTCGCGCCGCGCAGCAACGGCATTGCGAACGCGTTGGTGCGGGCTTGCTCGGTGCTGCCATTCCAGGCGACCAGGACATTGTGTCCAAGCTCATTCGGCGGCGTCGGCGGCGCGATCAGAACCGGGCGACCGCTTTCAAAAAGCGCCGCTTCCAATGGCGCCATGCGGGGATTTTGCGGGGCGCGTCCTGGCCTGCCGAGCACGATCAAATCGAACACTCGGCCGTAGCTGCCAATGAATGTGTCGGATTCCCCGCCGGGTCGCGGCCACGCGTAGGACGCCCCCTCCCTATTCTGCCCTGGCCCTCGTCTCAACCCTCTGCTGTCTGCGGGTGCGGGCAGGGTGTAGGCGGGGGGAGGGGCCGTTGGAGACGGCGCGGGCGGCACGCCGTGGGACGCCATGAACGACTCGAACATCCGGCGTGATTCGCGCTCGATCTCGGCATCGCTCCCGGCGGTCTGAGGTATGGTCAGGCTGCTCAGAGGGTCGACCGCCAGGAACCCCGACGGGGCGGGCTGCACCGCAAAGCCCTCAATGTAGCTGCCGAACCGGCGCGCGATGAGCCACGCGGTCTGCAGCACCGCCGCCATCTGGTCGTGGTCTTCGGTCGGAACCAGGATTGTTTTCATCACTGATTAAGGAGCGCCGATTTGAGCGCGGTCGATGTGGCCTTCGCCTACTCGCCGACTTTAAATGTGAAGCTGCCATCGACTTTGTGCGTGTCGGCCGACATCACCTTCCACTCCACCTTGTAGACGCCCGGCGCCACCGGCTGTTGCAACTGGACCCGCATGACGGTGCGGTCGCCTTTGTCCACCGCGCCATCCCCCTTGTCGACCTGCTTGCCCCCGGAGTCGCGGACGACGACAGAACTGAATTTAGCCTCCAGCTTCTCGTTGAAGCGGAGCGTGACTTCACTTGGCGGCGTTTGGACGGTGCCGCCGGCCGCGGGGGTCGCGCGAACAAGATGCGCATGCGCGAGGGCCGAAACGGCGCCGGACAGCACGAACGCGAACGATGCGGCGAGAGAGACGATTGTACGTTGGGTCGACATGTGAACCTCCTGTGGTTGGATGTTTCCTTTGAATGGCGCAATCACTTCGCTTTTTCGATCTTCGTTACCGTGTACTGTCCGTTTACCTGTTCGGCATCGAACTTGATTTTATTACCCGCTTTGACCGCCTTGAGCATCGCGGGATCCTGCGCCTTGTAGACCATGGTCATGCCGCTCTCCATTCCGAGCCGCTTGGCCGGGCCGTGCTTGATGGTAATCTTGCCGGCGGATTGATCGACCTTGATGACCTGGCCGTCGATCAGGTCCGATTGGGCAAGAGCGCCTTGCGATCCAATGGATAGCGCGAGCGCCAGGATGAGCGATGAAATCAGTCTCATATTTTCCTCCTCGTCTAGGGGCTTCAAGGATGTGATCTCAGGATCTTCTCTCGGTCGCCTTTAGCGACGCGCCTTGGAAGGCGTCCGGGCGACCGCCGCCCCCGCTGTCGCCAAACGGCCGCGCGGCGCCGGTCCTTCGGACCTGTGAACGGGCTCTTGGGCTGAGGCTTCAACCTCGCGCGCGACCGTGCCTTCAGGATGCCGGTAGGGGCCGGGATCGCCGTAGTCGTTTGCGCCGAGTCCTTCGCGCACCTTCATGAGGGTGAACATGCCGCCCATCTCGATCGGCCCGAACTGCCCAAACCCGGTCATCATCGGCAGCGTATTGTCCGGCATCGGGTGCTCCATGGCGCCCATCGCCGCCATGCCTTCAGACCCCATCGGATGAAAATCCGGAACGACGCGCTGGACCGCTTTGGCGAAATTCTTCAAGTCGGCGCCGATGAAATTATGGGTGTTGTGGCCCATCGCGTTCATCGTGTGGTGCGACTTGTGACAGTGGAATGCCCAATCGCCGGGCGCATCCGCAATCACCTCGAAGGCGCGGATCGCTCCGACCGGAACGTCGGTAGTGGCCTCCGGCCAGCGCGCGCTTTCCGGCACCCAGCCGCCATCCGTGCACGTCACCGCGAAGCTATGACCATGCAGGTGGATCGGATGGTTGGTCATGGTGAGATTGCCGATGCGTACGCGCACGCGATCGCCGAGGCGCACCGGCAGGGAATCGATGCCCGGAAACACCCGGGCATTCCAGGTCCACATGTTGAAATCCGTCATTTCGGCGACCTTCGGCAAAGAGGTGCCGGGGTCGACCAGATAGGAACTCATGACGAACACGAAGTCGCGGTCGACCCGGTAGAGCTTCGGGTCGCGCGGATGCACGACGAACATGCCCATCATTCCCATCGCCATCTGCACCATCTCATCCGAATGCGGGTGGTACATGAAGCTGCCGCTGCGCTTGAGTTCGAACTCGTAGACGAAGGTCTTGCCCGGATCGATGTGCGGCTGCGTCACGCCGCCGACGCCGTCCATGCCGTTCGGCACATGCATGCCGTGCCAGTGGACGGTCGTGTGTTCGGGAAGCTTGTTGGTGACAAAGATGCGGACCTTGTCGCCCTCCACGGCCTCGATGGTCGGACCGGGCGATTGGCCGTTGTAGCCCCACAAATGCACGTTCATGCCGGGCGCGAACTCGCGGATGACCGGCTCGGCGACCAGGTGGAATTCCTTCCAGTCGCCGTTCATGCGCCACGGCAGTGTCCAGCCGTTCAGCGTCGCCACCGGCTGGTAGTCAGGGCCGCTCGCCGGAAACAGCGGCGGCTGCGTCGAATTGGCGGACGTCGTCGGCGCCTCCGGGATGCCCGCCGCCTGCACGCGCCCGCTGATCGCATTTGCGCCAACGAGAACGGCGGTCGCTCCCAGCAGATTTCTTCGCGACAGCATCTCGATCTCCTCTCAGGTTTACTCGAGAGCGGTGGTGACGGAGGCGCTCATCGCCGCCGGCGAAACCGCGCCGCCAGCTGGGGCCACGCCGCCGCCCGCTACCGCAGCGTCAAGGTTGGCGCTGGCCAGCCAGAAATCGCGCTGCGCCTCGATGGCGGCGATGTTCACCGCGAGGCGCTGCCTCGCCTCGGTCAGCAATGTGAAAACATCGATCTGCATCGCGCCATAACGCAGCATGGTCTCCTCGGTAATCGTCTGACGGAGCGGCAACGCCTGATCGCGGTAGCGCACCGCAATGTCGTAGCCCGACCGATAGGCGCGGTAGGCGTCGCGTGCCTCCGAACGTACATTCACTGCTTTCTCGGCAAGACGGTTCACCGCCTGCATGTAGCTCTCGCCGGCCTGACGTACGCGAGCTTCGCCAAAATCGAAGATCGGCGCCTGGAGCTCGACCTCGACCCCGCCGCCGCTGCCCCGCGCTCCCCCGGCCTCGCGCTGGGTCCTGGAAACGCCCGCCACGTCTATCAGGTTGATGAAACGCGTCGCGTTCGTGAGGCCGTAGGACTTTGCGAGCGTATCGACCTCGATGCGCGCGATCTGGAGGTCGACGCGCCTGCGGAGCGCCTCCACTTCAACCGCAGGCAGGCTCCGCGGTCGCCGGGGCAGCGCCGGAAGCATTTCCGGCAGCTTGAATGCTGCGTCGCTGCCCCACAGTCCAAGCGAGCGGATCAACGCCTCGCGTTCGCTCGCAGCGTGCTGCCGCGCGGCCGCGAGCTGCGTCGCTATCTCGACGTAGAATGCTTGCTCCCGCGCCTGATCGAGCTTGTTCATGGCGCCGGTCTCGCCAAGTTCTCTGGCGAGCTTTGCGGCGGTCTCGGCCGCAGAGCTTGCCTGGCTCAGAAAGGTCACAAGCTGACGCGATGCGACCGCGCGATAATAGCTCCGGCGGGCCTCGGCCGCGACGCGCAGCGTCTCCTCGGCAGCACGCAACTTGGCTTGAAGGAAGCGGTCGGCCGCAATGCTCGCCCGCGCCGGCAGCGTCGCCAGCGCCAGAATATCGCCGACGATGCGGCGCTCGATGTCCAGCTCGACCGGTGTCGAGAGCCGGCTGATCGAGAACGCCGGATTGGGCGGAAGGCTTGCCTCCACGGCCGCGGCTTCGGCGATGCCAAGCTCGTTGTACGCGGCCTGAAGCCCGCCGTTGTTGAGAAGTGCAATCTGCGCCGCAGCGTCGGCTGACAAAGTTGACGCAAGCAGACTTCGCACGCGCGCCCGGCTTGCAGCCGCCGCCGTCTCGCTGTCGATTTTAAGCGCATCTTTCCGCAGCTCGGTCGTGGCGACGCCGCGAACGGTCTCCATTCCAGCGTCCGAAGAGAAGGCGGCGCACCCGGCCAGCAACAGTGTGACAAGGATTGACGCAACAAGCCCGGCACGTCCGCCCTGGACGTGCGGAATACTCGCCATGGTTTGACAACCTCATACGCGAACTTAAGGAGCGTGCCCCCTTCCTGCGCCCCCGGCGTGCGGGGCCTCCCCCGTACGCGGCGGAGGGCAGGGAACGGGCACTGCGACTTGGAAGTCAGGCGCTAAGGTCTTGGAGGACGGTCGAGACGGCCGGGCGTTAGGCCAAAGCCCTGGTCATCGGGATCGACCGCGAGGGATTCGCCGCGAACGTTTTTCGTTTCGATCCGAATTGCGCCGGGAAGGAGGCCCATAAAATAGGCATGCAGCGCGCAGCAGGTATCGGCCAAATTCCCGCTGTCATCGCTGTGATGATGGACCTTACCTGTGTCGGCGTGGCCGTGGCCGTGCGGATGATGATCGTGCGCGGCAACCGTGTTCGCCATCGGCTGCGCAGCGGCGCGCGGCGACGATACGACCCCCGCGAACTGCGCGACGACGAACAGGGCGACCAGCAACCGGACAAACCCGCGTATCGTGCGAAACCAATTCATCCGCGGCCAGACCACCTCCCGCTGGGAACGACACATTGTGGTCTCATCGCCTTCCTTCGTCAATGCAGGAGCGCGATCAGGTCGCGCACGTCCGGCCGGCGTTCGAGCGTCCACGCGAACTCGACCACGCGCTGCGCGCGCTCGCGGCCGATCACCGGCGTCGCATTGGCAAGGAACTTGGCTTCGATGGCCGCGTCGCTCATCGGATTGGCGGCAGTGCCGGTGGCGTGGGGAACGTGGGCGTCGTAGCGTTTGCCGCCGGCCGCGATGGTCGCGAAGGCTTCGTCGGAGCGCAAGGTGTCGTCGGCAACAACCGTGGTTTTGCGGCGAAGCGCCGCCACCGTCGGGTCGGCCGCCTTGGCGTCGGAATACTGGGCAATGCCGGCGTCGCCGTCGACGAGCGCGACGGCGGCCGAATGAACCGCTGAAAATTTCGATTGCAGCCCGGTCCGGGGCTCGAGAACATTGGTGATGGACAGCACAAGCGGGTGGACCCGCAGGCTGATTTCGCTCACCGCTGCCGGGTCGATGCACTTGCGACGGCGGATGGCGATAACGGCATCGATCAGCGGGTGCAGGACGATGCCGCACGCGTAGGGCTTATGGCCATTGGTCTCGATCAGCCAGCTCTCGCCGAGGCCGGCGATCAGGCGTTCAGGCGCCGCGGTGTCGCTGTACACGCGGCAGAATCCCTTCTGACCCTCGATGATTTCCTGCGTGCTGTCGAAACCGCGTTCTGCCAGCAACGCCGCCAAAACGCCATTCTGGGCCGCTTTCCCGGCGTGGAAAGACTTGCACATGGTGCCGCGGTTCTGCTGCATGCCGGCCGCCTGGGTGGCGCCAATGCCCATCGCGCAGGTGAGCTTCTGCGCATCGAGTCCGATCAGCTTGCCGGCCGCCACCGCTGCCGCAATGGCGCCGAGCGTGCCGGTGAGGTGCCACCCGCCTTTGTGATGGCCGGGCGCCGTGAGGCCGCTGCGAATGCCGGCCTCGAACCCCGCCGCATAGGCAAGCATCAGATCAGCCCCGCTCACGCGTGTGCGCTCGGCAAGTGCGAACAGTGCGGGCAGAATTGGCGAGCTCGCATGCAGAACGACGCCGCCCATGTGCGTATCATCGAAATCAAGCACATGGCCCATCTGGCCGTTGGCAAGCGGCGCATCGGTGAGCCCAAGCTTGAGGTCTCGGCCCAGCACGGCCGCCTGTGGCCGGCCGCCTGTCTCCTTGAGCACTGCAAGCAGCGTATCGATCGCTTTGTGCCTGCTCCCCGCGAGCGCACAGCCAGCCCAGTCGAGCACGCCGCGACGGGCCTCGCGCTGCGCCGCCGCCGAAAGATCGGCATACCGGGCTGCCGCGAGATGCGCGCACAAGGTTTTGGTGAGAGTTGCGGCAGCGGGATCGAGATTCCGGTCCATTGCAGATGTCGGAGCTTAGACGTGAGGTTTCAGACTTCGATCTGATATCTGACCTCTGACATCTGTCATCCGGAAATGTTACGGTCTTATGCGCTTGCAGCAAGTGCGCCGTGAACCATCTTTCAGTCCGTGAGAGCAGAATGCGACTTCCGCACCTCGTTATTGCACTGGTTTCCGGCGCACTTGCCCTGGGCCTTGCGACCCTCTCCGGCGAGGCCGCCGCTGCGGAAGCCTATCCGAGCCGGCCGATCACCATCGTCGTGCCGTTCGGCGCCGGCAGCGGGACCGACATCGTCACCCGCGTCATCGCCCAGCCGCTCGGGATCGCGCTCAATCAAAACATCGTGGTGGACGACCGCCCGGGCGCCAATGGCGGCATTGCGGCTACCTATGTGGCCAAGGCGCCGCCGGACGGCTATACGCTGTTGATGAGCACGAACAGCCCGCATTCATCCAACCCATTCCTGCTTAAGAATATCGCCTATGATCCGGTGAAGGATTTCGCGCCGATAACGCGGATCGGCAGCTTCACGAACATTCTGGTCGTCAACCCGGCAGTGCCGGTGAAAACGATCCCGGAGCTGATTGCCTACGCCAAGGCCAATCCCGGCAAGCTCACCTACGCCAGCGGCAACACCTCGGGCATCCTGGCGGGCGAAACGCTCAAGCATTGGGCCGGCATCGATATTCTCCAGATCCCTTACAAAAGCGTGCCGCCGGCGCTCAACGATGTCATCGCGGGCCGGGTTTCGATGGGCTTTACCGATCTCACGCCGGGCCTGCCTCACGTCAGTTCAGGCGCGCTGCGAGCGCTCGGCATCACGCGATTGCGGCGAAGCGTCCTCCTTCCCGGCCTCCCGACATTCGATGAGTCCGGCCTCAAGGACTTCGAGGTCGAATCCTGGGCCGGATTGTTCGCCCCCGCTGGCACACCGGCCGAGATCGTTGCCCGCCTCAATCGTGAAATCCGAAAGATCGTGGAAAATCCGCAGATCAAGGCGCAGATCGCCCAGATCGGCTTTGAGGTGTTCGGCTCGACGCCCGAGGAACTCGCGGAATTCGTCAAGGATCAGCTCGTGCGGACATCCCGGATGGTCAAGGAGGCGGGGATCGAGCCGGAGTAGGGCTCCGGCCGGGCCCTTTCCAAGCATCATTGGATCGCCGATCAAGCCGGGCGATAACAGCTCAGAGACTGGGTCAACGCAATCGAAAAATGCTCGAGCGGTGCGAATGGCGGTTAACGACGATGCGCCTCACTTGCTGCTGCCGTCACAGAAGCGATCCGTGACCTGGCAAAATTCGGCACGGCTCGCACCCGCCTTCGCCCGGCAGCGGGCAAGCGCCTGGCTATCCGCCGACTGCTGAGTGCTTCCGACGCCCCAGCCAGCACCCGGTGTCCCGCTTTCGGGATCGATCGCCGAGGCGACGCATTTGTTGTGAAACGTCACAACCACCTCGCAGCCGGATCTCGCATCATTATTGGAGTTTTTCATTCTTCGGCACTGCTCGACGGCGTTGCTTCGCGCCGCCTTTACGGTCGGCTGATTGACTGCAAAACCGGTGGCGTATCCCTTGGCGACGCCGCCGCGTGCGATTCCGACCGCCATGGCGCCCTCGGCCCTCGCGAGGCCGGGCGAGGCGATCACCACAGCAATTGCAAATGCGATAAAGCCGGCGCGGCCAAGCACACCGCGGCCCGCGGATCGATGCGCTTTCATATGCTTCCCCGCTATCGCCGCGGCGACAATATCCGCGAGCCCCGGCTGCTGCAACCCCAACCATAAAGGCCGCAGGTCTCGCGGCAGTCGCCGGTGGCGGGCAATGCGGTTCCGGGGACTTGGCGCGTCTTCCGTTGAAGTCGTCTCAAAGCCCGGAAGGATTGATGGTTCCATCTCTCGCCCCGCACGATGGTTGAGCGCAAGCGAAACCCCTCGTGGGCCCTTACGCGCTCGCCGACGGGTTCTCGCCAAGGCGCCACCCATCCCGCGCCTGAAATAAAGACGGCACCACTCTATTCGGTTGCACAATCTGGTTGCATTTTCGCAACCGCCATGCTCGCGACAAAGCGCTGCCTGCGCGGAGCGCGACAAATGGATAAGCCCGCAAAGGCGCGGGAGGGCAGAATGGAGCTGTCATACACGCAAAACCTCGAAGACTATCATCTCTCGCTCGCTTTTGCGGACCAGACGCGTGGAACCTACATTGACGTGGGCGCCGGCCACCCGGTCGCCGACAACGTGTCGTTCTGGTTCTATGAGCGCGGGTGGCACGGCGTCGTGGTCGAGCCGCAAGCCCGACTCGCCGATCTCTACGCCCGGTTGCGCCCGCGCGATGTCGCGGTCTGCGGCCTCGTCGGCCGCAACAGTGGCGAGACCGACTTCCATGTGGTTGACCGGCTCCACGGATTTTCCACGACCGTGGAGCGCATCGCCCTGAAGGCTCAACAATTCGGCGCCGCCTATCGCACGGTGCGCATGCCAATGATGACGCTCGCGCAACTGTGCGCGGAACATGAGCTTAACGAGATCGACTTCCTCAAGGTCGACGTTGAGGGCGGCGAAGCTGACGTGGTGTTCGGGGGCGACTGGCGGCGGTATCGGCCTAAGGTGGTTGTTATCGAGGCGGTCATGCCCGGGTCGGGCGAACCGGCCTGGGCCGAGTGGGAGCCGTTCCTCCTCGCCCAAGGCTACCGGTTTGCGCTTTTCGACACGCTCAATCGCTTCTATGTGGCGCAGGAGCACCCAGACATTTTCGCGCGCCTGCCCTCAGAACGGGCGGCGTGGGACAAGGTTCGGCATATGTATGAGATCGGCCGGGCGCCCGAAAACCCTAGCCATCCGGACCATGCCCTGGCGCAGGAACTTGCGCGCGGCTTCTGGGCGAGCCTGCCCTACCTCGATCGCAACCTTATCGCCGAACTTTTGAGCCGGGCCCGCATCGGTTCCCGCCGCAGCCCGATCCAGGATTTTTCTGCCGCCATCGACACCGAGTCCTTTCGCGCCGCGCTCGGCCGGATCGCCTGCGGTTACGATGGAGGACAGATCGTGGATGAGTAGGGGGGCCACGAGGGGGCGACCACGAGGCAGATCAATCTGGCGTCTCGCAAGCCGCAGCATTGCAGATGCCAAAAGCGAAGCGTGTCGAGCCGCAAAAACTTGTCAGAGCCTATGCGCCTCGGGCCCGCCGCTCGATCTCGCTCTGGGCCCGTCGGCCCTGGGCGTCCGCAAACGAACCGTCCATGATGAAGATGACGGCCATCCATGACGCCGCGAAATTGGCGAAGAACAGGCCGAGAAACACGATGAGGCTTGCGGTTGCCGATACCTCGATCTCGACGTAGTACCCGATGAAGCCGGCCACAACGGCGCCGATCGCGACGAAAACCACATAGAGGATGAGCGCTTTCATTGATGCATTCCGATCCCTAGCAGCCCCTGACCCTCAGGCAGCAACCATTTTTCAGACGAACAAACTGCGATTAATCACGCATGACGTCAATGGGGCCCGGCCCATTGGTTGCCCATTGGCGAGGCCCGTTCGCCCGCTGGCGTGCTCGTGAACGAAGCTCAATTAAAGCGCGCTTTCGCGGCAAACAAACATCGGTCGGCACAGCCGCCTCCCTTTGCCGGTCGGCTTGCAAAGCGCGCCCTGGAGGAACATTCTAGCGTCCGCCGGACCGGGAGAATGTGAGGGCGGCCGCAACTTCGGGACGCATGCCGTGAACGTCCACGCGCCATCGTTTTTCGTGCCGCCCCGCCCCCCCGCGCCGGCCGAGGAGCTTAGCCTTTATCGGTTTCTCGTCGCAGTGCGCACCAACGCCCTGCAGATTTGGTCCAAATCCGCATATGAACAGGATGTTGTGGTCGGGTCGGCGTTGGGGCGCACGCGCCTCCTGATCAACGCGCCCGACGCGATCCACCGCGTTCTGGTCGAGAACACCGCCAATTACTCGCGCACCTCCGCGACCATCCGCATCCTCCGTCCGATCGTCGGGAAGGGCCTCCTTCTGAGCGAGGGCGAGGAATGGCGGCACCAGCGTCGCACCATTGCGCCCGCCTTGGCGCCGCGTGTGGTTCCGGTGATCGCACGGCACGTGGCGCTCGCCACCGAGGAGATGCTTGCGCAGCTCGCGGCAGCCGCGGCGCGCGGCCCGGTAGATATTCTTGCCGCTGTCCAGTTCCTGGCGCTCGAAATCGCGGCGCGATCCATGTTCTCTCTCGAAATGCGCCAATATGGCGTTGCGCTGCGAAGGTTCATCACCCGCTTTGCGGCGAAGCTGGGTCGGCCGTATTTCCTTGATCTGATGTTGCCGGCCGCGATTCCAACGCTGCGCGATCTCGCCCGCATGCGGTTCCGGGCCCAATGGGTCGCCTTCATGGACGAGATCATTGCAGCGCGGCTGCGCGCCCCGGCGCAGGGCAAGCCCCGCGATCTCTTCGACATGCTGCTTGCAGCGCGCGATCCCGAAACCGGCGAGGCATTCTCGCGCGCCCAGTTGCGCGACCAGATGGCGACCATGATCGTTGCCGGGCACGAGACCACCGCGCTGACCTTGTTCTGGGCGCTCTACCTCCTGGCGTCCTCGCCGGCCGATCAGGAGCGCGTGGCCAATGAGGTCCGCGGCGTCGATCTTGCGCCCGACGCAGCCGCAGACGCGCTGACAAAGCTCGCCTACACAAAGGCCGTGGTGAACGAGTCGCTGCGGCTTTATCCCCCGGCATTCGCGATCGCCCGCATGGCGATCGGGCCGGATCGGCTTGCCGACGTTGCGGCGCCGCGCGGCGCCCTGGTCATGATCTCGCCTTGGGTGCTGCAGCGACATGTGCGCCTGTGGAAGGACCCCGATGCGTTCAATCCGGGCCGCTTCCTTGCCGACGCTCCGCTGCCGCACCGTTTTGCCTACATGCCGTTCGGCGCTGGCCCGCGCATCTGCATCGGTGCGCAGTTCGCATTGACGGAGGCCTGCCTCGTGCTGGCGATGATGGTTCAGCGCTTTCACGTGGCGCTTGCCGACGCGCGGCCGGTGTTGCCGAGGGCGGTGATCGTGACCCAGCCGGATCATGCGGCGCCGTTCTGGCTGCGGCCGAGAAGCGAGTCGCGATGATCCGGCGCCTCGTGGATCGAGGAGGCGATGTCCGTGCGGTCTGAAGGAAGGTATTGGTTTTCGGCCAAGCGCTACGGCTGGGGTTGGGGCTTTCCTTGCGCCTGGCAGGGCTGGCTGGTGCTTGCGGCATTCGTCGGGCTGCTGGTCGTCGGTCCCTTGTTGTTCCCGCCAAGGGCGGTCCCCGCGCTCTTTTTCGGGTACGTTGCCGTGCTTGCCGCGCTGCTTTTTGGCGTGTGTTGGCTCAAAGGCGAGCCGCCGCGCTGGCGCTGGGGAAATGACGAAGGCGCCTGACGCCTGAACCAGGAGGGCAGCGCAATTGCTGCCCTTGTCACTCCTGCGTCAGTCTTCAGGTTTTTTTGGCCTTCGGGAGGCGAGGCCGGAGGTGGGTTTCGCTGCGCTCAACCCACCCTACCGATCCGCGCCCTCTCACTTCACCGCCGACTCAATGCGCCGATCCGGCGCCAGCCAGATGAGCGCAACAACGACGTAGAGCGCAATCGATATCCACGGCTGCAAAAACGCCAGCGGAATAGACGCCGCATAGGCCGCAAGGGACAACTTGCCCTTGCGGTCGCTGCCCAGCGCCACGGCGAGCGCGGAGCTGCGGCCGTTGCGGGCCACGATGGCCCACTGGAGCAGCGTATAGGCGACCGCCGCCATGAAGAGCACGATCCCATAGGCGGCGACCGGCAACGCCGCCAAACCAGCCTCGTCGATCCAGCGGATCACGAATGGAACAAGGGAGAGCCAGAACAGCAGGAGCAGGTTCGCCCACAGCACCCGGCCGTCGATGTGGCCGGTGGCGTGCATCATGTGGTGGTGGTTGTTCCAGAAGATTCCGACGTTGACGTAGCTCAGCACATAGGCCGAAAGCACCGGCGCGCTTTCCGACATGGCCGCGAGATCGGCGCCATGCGGCACCTTCATCTCCAGCACCATGATGGTGATGATGATGGCGATGACGCCGTCGGTGAATGCTTCAAGTCGTCCCTTCCCCATCGCGGCGGCGCTTCACCGCACCGCTCGCCAGGCGGTGACCGCGCCAAAGGCCGCAATCGCTGCGAGCGCAAGCGAAATCAGCACGTCATATCCGGCAAGCGACAGGCCGAGAAAGCGCCATGCCGCTTCGTCGCAGCGGATGATCGTGAGATTGGTGAGTGAGGACAAAAGGTCGCCGCCGGTCGAAAGATCGGTCACGGGTCCGGAGCATTCCTGCGGACCCGGCCACCATTTCCATTCGACGCCGGCGTGGAAAAGTGCGAGCCCGGAATTGAAAAGCATGGCGAGCGCGATGACGCTAAGTCCCGCCGTCACGACGCCGCGCGGCGCGCCGCGGCTGGCCGCGAGCGCTACCACGGCGGCGAGCGGAATCGACACATAGAATGCGATCCGCTGTTCAAGGCAGAGCGGGCACGGGCGCAGCCCCATCACATATTGAAAGTAATAGGCCCCCAATATGGTCGCGGCGCCGCCTGCCGCCACCAGCACCGCCGCCGCGACCGCCGGACGTGACTGCCTCAATGTCTGCATCCCATGCATGGTTACGCTTCCCTGTCTGTGCGGCCTCGCGGGCAGCCTCTGCATCCGAGGCGGCCTTGTCGCCGCCGGGCTTGTTCGCGCCGCCCCCTATTTGCTAACTTAACTCGTCCAGTTTCCCCTCGCAGCGGCGCAGGGCACGTGAGCGGAGCGCATTGCGCCGGGTTTGCGGTTACGCCTCGCAGTCGCCCTGTTGCCTGCCGGGAGAGCGGGGTGGGGCAAACGCCGGGACCGGGTCTGGCGGCAGCGTGTCCATTTGATACCTTGCGACCGAAGCCCGCCCTGCGAGGCTCGCGCACCAACCGACCGCATAGCGAATCACCGTCACACTGTCGACCTGCTCTCCCTTGGTCCGACCTGCCCCGAAGGGGACGGCGGAGCATTTCTGCGTTGACCCGGCAAAGCCCGCCAGTATTATCCACGCCGCATGCCCCTGTGGCGGAACTGGTAGACGCGCCTGACTCAAAATCAGGTGGGCTTACACCCGTGCTGGTTCGAGTCCGGCCAGGGGCACCAGGTTCTTTCCTGTCGCTATTGCTCATCGTCAATTTGACTCAACGGCGCTTGCGGGCATCATGTGTCAATGTTCGAACGGCAACTCGATTTCTTTTCGGACGCGGGCGTTGGGATCGATCCGGGCTCTCAATCGAGCGAGGTCCCTCGACCAGGCCAATCCCCCGCATCCGAAATCGATGATGAGGCATTGATCGCGGCAATTCCGCAGTCAGGCCTCGCCGACAGCGCAATGCTTGCCGCGGAGGCGGGCCGGCGCCGGCTCGCCGCGGCGGTTCCGCCGCTTGCAGCGCTGTGCCGCCGCTTCGCCGGCTTCGGCGGACGGCGCCCAATCCCCGAGCAAGTTGCCGCAATCGAGGCGCTTGTCACGATCGGCGGCCGTGATGCGGCACTCACCGTTTCGCAGCTAATCGAGCGCGCCGTGGTTCAGGAGGCGACGTTGCCGATCGCGGTGAACGCCGCGGCGCGCCTCGGCTCAACGCTATCGCCGGAAGTCCTGCGGCGGCTGCTGCGGCACGCAGAACCAGGTATTCGAGCCGACGCCTGCCGTTGCGCACGTCCGTTGCCGGACGTGATCCTGATTTTGATCGATCTCCTCGACGACCTCGACCGGAGAGTGTCGATTTCGGCGGCGTCCGCACTCGGTCGAATGGGCCGGATCGAGGCCCGCCCTCACCTCAAGCGGCTGTTGCGCGACGATCCGTCGGAAGAAGTGATCGATGCGGTGTCGTCGATTGCCGATGAAGAATGCGCGGTGTTGCTTGGCCGAATTGCGCGGTCGCGACCGGCCCTCGCGGACGCAGCTCTTGTCGGCCTGGAAAACATCGACCACGCGCGTGCTGCCGCTATCGCGGCCGCCATTCGGCAGGGCGACCACCCCGGCGCAAACTCGGGCGGCCTGACGTCGAGGCAATTAAAGTAAACCCTCATCTTCGGCCATCCGGAGCGGACATTTTACGCTTCCGAGATTGCAATAAATGACGGGCCTATGGCGGCAGCGGCACCCCTTGCGAGGGAGCGCGCTTCTGCATGTCCAATATGTTCATCTTGACGCCGTTGCCCATGATCATGTCGCCGGGCTTCTGGCCGGCCGTGCAGGGGCCGAGCCATTTGGCTCCTATCATCATGGTCATCTTGCCGCCCGGCAGGGCGCCGCTCTGCGAGGTCACCGTCATCGTATAGGCGCTGTCGAAGCTGCCCGTAATCACCGCGTGCGCGGTCGCGGTCTTGCCGGCAAGAGTGCAGGTGGAGTCGATCGTGACAGCGTTGCCGGATCTCTGCACGTCGCGCCTTGAGCACGCGGCCTGAGCCAGAGGGCCTGCGCTCGACTGCATCATCTGATCGGTCGAAGCGTCGATACATTGCTGGATCGTCATGCCGGGCCCGTTGCGGTTCCCGATGCTCGTCGTGACTTCCCACAAGCCGGGTTTGCGGCCCGGCAATTCGGCAGCGAGCGCCGGCATGGCGGCGGCCAGGGTCATAAGAGCAGCGGCGCCGAATTGTTGCATCCGATCCTCCGTTGCATAACGCCATAGGTCTGAGAGTGCTTCGATCGCCTTGACCCATCTCGGCGTGTCATCGCCTTCCCCCGACTTGATCGGGGGATTGACCGGGCGAGCCATCGACTGGGAGTACCGGATTGCCCACTCAAAGCGAGTAGGGCGCATTAAGCACAGCCGCATTGCACCGTGTAGTGCGGAAGGCGGGCAACGTCTCGATCCGGAGGCGCAATGCGCCGCGCTTATTGCGCCCTACAGACTGCCCGCGCAATCCGTCCTAACATATTTACACGCGCCCCTCCTCCTTCGCCGCCATGATGAGCGCCCAGAACACCTTGTATTTCGACTGCGGCGCGTAGACGGCGGCGATCCCCAAGCGGTTGACGCCGCCCTTGAGCATATTGGCGCGGTGCTGGGGCGAATCGCGCCAGCCGGAAAATGCCTCCGCGAGGGTATGATAGCCGGCGCCGACATTCTCCGCCGCGATCTTGCCGTCGAAGCCCGCAGCCGCGAGCCGGTTTGCGAATTCGCGTCCGGCGGACCGGTCGACTTTGTCCTTCGCCGCCATAGCGTGTGCATGGTCCAGAGCAATGCGCATCAGGTCGGCGTCGACCTCAACCGGGCCGAGGCCGTTGTTGCCGCGATAGCCTGAAATCATCGACGCCGCGGCTGTGGCGTCGACCGTCGCCCCCTCCTCCGCCATGCTGGCGTAGAAACTCGGTTGTGCCGGCGGCCCTGAATCGCTCAGGCAGCCCGACAGAAGGGTAAACCCCGGAAGCAACAGCGCAGGCAGAATGTAGGCTCTCATCGACGGCTCCGAATCGAAAGGCGGCACCATACTGTCCGAAGCGGGGTGAAGAAAGAGTGTGGCAGGCGCCCGTGCAGGGGCGGCCCTTCTGCGCTTAATTGTGCCCTACCGAGTCCTTAAAATTGCGCCGAGCAGCGTCATCTCGTCGGTTGCGCCCCGCGTCCTGGCGATGAGCGGCTTTAATCGGCCGTCGAGCATGAGCATGGCGAAGCCGTGCACCAGCGACCATGCTGCCGTAATGTCGGCCGCTTGCGCCAGCGTCAACGGCGCATTGGAATGCGCCGGCTGCTGTGCGCCGACCGCGCGCGCCAACACTCCGAATGCAGCCTCACCTGCCGCCCGCAAGGACGGTCGGGTGAAGTCAAGCCGTTCGCTGCGAAACATGAGGAGGAACAGCCCGGGGTTCTGCCGCGCGAAGGCGACGTAGCCGCGGCCGATGGCGGCGAGCCGCGCTTCCGGGGCGGCGTCTTCCCGTATGTCGGCCACAAGGGCCGCGCCGAAGCGTGCAAAGCCTACGGCCGCCAGCTCGCTCAACAGGCCCCTGATGTCACCGAAGTGATTTTTTGGCGCGGCATGCGACACGCCCGCCTCACGCGCCGCCGCCCGCAAGGTCAGCCCGGCAATACCGTCCCGCTCCAGGATGCGTTCTGCAGCCCCAAGCATCGCCTCGCGCAGCGCGCCATGATGGTAGGGCGCCGCAGCCGTGCGCCTTCTCCCGGCACGGACGGCCGCCCGGCCGGCAGTGCGGCGGCTCGATTTCATGTCCGGCTTCTCCAATGTTGACGATGTAAATATTTTATTGACAGCGTCGGTTGATCGCGATATGTTTATGTTGACATCGTCAATATTGCAAGGGTTGCGAACCAGCGGATCATTGATCCGAAAGCCATGGCTCCGATGGTCGCTATCGCTCAACCTATCGCAACGGCGCTTTACAAAACTTTACGTGAGGGACAAAGCGCGGAAATCCCACTCCGATATTCCGCTTACGACGGAGCAAGAAGGAACGCCGAACGAGCAAACAGGGTCCGAGAGAATGACATGAACCATGGAGACCGATCCGCCCGGTCGCGATTTTCACCTTGACCGCAGGGAGAAGACCTCATGTCTGTGAATGTTGTCTACACGACAAGCGCCATCGCCGTCGGCGGCCGCGACGGCAATACCGGGACGACCGATGGCGGGTTCGACGTGAAGCTTGCCCGGCCGAAGGAACTTGGAGGCAAGGGCGATGGGAATAATCCTGAGCAGCTTTTCGCTTCCGGCTATGCGGCCTGCTTTCTCAGCTCCCTGCAGTCGTTGGCTTCGGGGGGCGAGGCCAAACTCCCGGCGAATGCCGAGGTGAGGGCTACCGTCGGGTTTGGGCCGCGCTCTGAGGGCGGCCTTGGCCTTGAGATCGCCCTCGACATCACGCTGCCCGGCGTCCCCCGCAGCGAGGCGGAAGCGCTGATAGAAAAGGCGCATCAGATCTGCGCTTATTCCAACGCGACCCGCAACAATGTTGCGATCAGACTCGGCCTCATCGAAGCGTGACGGCCGGGCAACGGGTTCGCACCGGACGCACGGCCGCGAGAAATCGGCATTCTGTGTTGCTCAGCCGCGCGGCTGATATTCAACAGAGCGCGGCGCAGCAAGGGTTGAGCGCAGCGAAAGCCATGCTGCGGCCTGTCGGGAATGAGACCGGATCAACTGAAGGAGAAAGCCATGAGTCTCGCACCGCTGTTTTCTGCCGCCCCGGCCATCCAGTTTCATGCCATCGCGGCTGTTGCGGCGTTCGGCCTCGGGCTGGTCCAGCTTGCCGCTCCAAAAGGAACGCTGCCGCACCGGATGATCGGTTGGATTTGGGTTGCCCTCATGGCCGTGGTGAGCGTGAGCGCGTTCTTCATCCACCAGATCAGGCTTTGGGGGCCCTGGAGCCCGATCCACCTCCTGGCCATCTTCACCCTGACGGCGCTGCCGCTCGCGGTGTGGTTCGCGCACAGTCATGCGGTGCGAAGGCATCGCAATGCGATGGTATCCCTCTTCATCGGTGCGCTGGTCATCGCCGGCGCGTTCACTTTCCTGCCCGGGCGCATCATCCACGCCGTGGCGCTGGGGCCGTAGCGCCGTGAAAACAATTCGGCCTTCAAGGGAACAGATAAGAGGATAAGGGCCGACATTGTTTCGCACGCTCTACGCGCCGCGGCGTCCCGGCGGGGCCTGAGGGACCGCATCATATCGGAATTTTGCGCGGGACCTTCCCGTTAGGGGTCAGCTGATCAACGACCTGAGGCAGGTGCCGGCTCAAACCCTCAAGCAACTCGTCGCGCGACAGGCCGGAATGCTGCATCATGGCGTTGATCTGATCGTCGCCGAGCGCCTTGGCGAGGTCATTCGGAGCAATGGTCTTGTTAGGTCCGGCGCCGATCCACGAATTAGCCTCCTCGTGGAGGCCGGACTGCTGCAACCGCCTGACCAGATCGTTCAACCCACCGCCCAGGATGCTGCCAGCCGCGGCGCTGCCTGCCGCCAGGAGGCTTCCGAGCCCGCCCTTGAGGACGTCTTCAAGCCCGCCGCCACTCTGCTCGGGCGCGGAAACATTGATATTGCGGCCGGCCGATGAAGGTGGGGCCGGGCCGGCAGGCGATGGAGCTTCCCGCTGTTCGCCGCCAAAGCTTTTCATCGCCTTATAGGCAAGAAGACCAAGTATCGCCATCGTGATCGGCGACATGCCCGCTCCTCCGCCGCGTTCCGGCGCGGGCGGCGGCTGGCCGTGGGGACCATACTGCATCCCCCGGAGAACATCCATCAGGCCCATATTGGCTCCTGCTCAGCTTACTCTTCGCCTTCGGATCACGCACGCTGTCGTCATGCGACGAATGAGAGAATCGCTGTCTCTCCGCTCGGCGCATCTTTTCGCTGCGCTGCGCATTTCCTTTAGGTGAAGACTGATCGTGGGCTTTGGTTCCACGACATGCCGGCTTGAGCGGGCCCGCGGCCTCCTCAGGTTCCCGGCAACGAGGGAAAAGGACGCCATGGTTGCTACCATCATCTGGATCATCGTGGTCGGCTTCGTCGCCGGCATCGTCGCGCGGCTTCTGGCCCCAGGCCCGAACAATCCAAGCGGCTTCGTGCTCACGACAGTGCTGGGAGTGGCCGGCGCATTCTTGGCGACGTGGCTTGGCCAGCTGATCGGCTGGTACCGTCCCGACCAAGGTGCGCGCTTCATCGGCGCGATCGTTGGTTCGCTGATCATCCTGTTCATCTGGAATCGGTTGGTCGCTCACCGGATCATCCACGATCCTGGCGCCGATGAGCGGCGCTTGCCTTGAGAGGCGGCAGTGATGTAACGGCGACCGAACAACAGTCTGCCCAGCAATCCATCCGGCTATTCCAGCTTGATCCCGGTTATCCGGATGATATCGAACCACCGCGGCGCATCCTGGGCCAGCAGCGTCGCGAACTGCTGCGGCGTGCCGCCGCGCGGCTCGATGCCGAGATTCATGAAGTTTGCCAGCACATCTTTCGATTGTATTGCCTCGTTGATCGCCCCATTGAGCCGCGCCACGACGGCGGGCGGCAGGCGCGCCGGCCCGACGATTCCCCACCATACCTCGATCGGGTAGGGAAAGATTTGAGCCTCGGTGAGGGTCGGCACCTCGGGAAGTTCCGGCCAGCGCGCTGTGCTCGTCACCGCAAGCGCGCGCAGCCGCCCCTGTTTGACAAGCTGCAGCAGCACCGACTTGGTGTTGAACACCATGTCGATCTGGCCGGCGAGAAGATCAGTGACGGCAGGTCCGGCGCCCTTGTAGGGAATGTGCACGATGTCGGCGCCGGTTTTGAGCTTGAACAATTCGGAGACGAAATGCGGGACGATGCCGGGCGCCGAACCGTAATTGAGCTTGCCCGGGTTCGCCTTGGCATAGCGCACGAAGGCATCGAGCGTGTCGGCCGGCACCTTCGGATTGACCGTGAGCACCATAGTTTCGGTTGAAACCGTGCCGACCGGAGTGAAGACGGCGGTGGGATTGAAATCAGGCGTCTTGATCGAGGGGCCGATGGCGAGAGTTCCAATACCGCCGATCAGCAGCGTGTAGCCGTCGGGATTGGCGGCTGCCACGGCCCGCGCGGCAATCAGGCCGCCAGCCCCCGGCTGGTTCTCGATGATGACCGGCTGCCCAAGGATCGCCTGCATGCGCAGCGTGACAAGCCGCGCCAGCGCGTCCGTCGAGCCGCCCGGAGGCACTGGCACGATGAGCTTCACGGTGCGCTCGGGGAAGTTCTGGGCTGGAGCCGGAAATGTAAGGCAGGTCGCGAGCGCGATCGTGATCGCACCCAGTTGCCAGAGGAAAGCCTTGTATGCGTCGGGGATCATCGACGCATTTTAGCACATCCATGGCCGTAGCCTGTAGTGTGGGCAAAGGCGCGCTTTTCGCGCGCCGTGCCCCACCGCGCCGTCGCGCCTCAGAAGGTGGGCAGGCTTCGCTTTGCCCACCCTGGACCCTTAATGACGTTTCCATATGACCGGAATCCGCTGTAAGAAGCAGATCTTGATTGTTGGCGCCGGCACGTCGCCAAGCGCCGACAGGCATGCCGAGGGGGAAGTTCTCCATGGCCAAGCAGCGAATCAGCTACGTGCCTCTCGAAAAGATGGACGCCGAGATGCGCAGAGAAATGGAGCGTTGCCGGCGCGAGGGAACCCCGCGGCCCGAGAGTTCGGCCATTCGGGCGCATGTGCCGGCGGCATTCTGGTTCTTCGCCAAGTCATGGAACGACCTCTTCCGCAACGGCGTGCTCGACCACGCCGTCAAGGAGCTGTGCCGGCTCTATGTGTCGCGATCGGTCCAATGCGAATATTGCGGCAACCAGCGTTCCGTAAAAGCCACATCGAGCGGCGCGCTGATCGAAGACCAGGTTCTGGACCTTCTCAACTTTGAGAAGTCGACGAGATACAATCATCGCCAGAAAGCGGCCCTATCTTATGCAGAAGCGATCGTCTGGCGTCTCGAGACCGACGACGCCTTCTGGGATCGGCTCCATCGCCATTTCACCGAGCCGGAGCTGGTCGAACTCGGCTGTATGATCGGGCTCACGCTGGGCCAGCAAAGCTGGCTGCGGCTCCTCAACATCGAGCATCACCAGGTGCTGCCCGGAACCTCCGCCTCGATGGCGCCGGGCTACGAGGATGCGCGCAAGCTCGCCGAGACGAAGGCTATGGCGGATTATTGGGCGAAATCCCAGCCCGCCGCGCCGGCCTCCTCGATCCCTTCCCCCGCTTGCGAGGGAGGCTAGGCGTAGGCGGTGCGCATGGCGCAACTCCCGCGTTTCCTGCGCTCTTCGCTTTGGATGCCCGCGGCCGCGCGGCCCGTGATCATTGTGATCGCGCATCGCCGCAGCAAGTTCTTATTTTGCATCGCACAATTCGACGGCAGATGATATCAAAACGCGCACGACGTTCTGCAAACCACGGACGGCCCGGCCCGCGGCGCATAAAGTGCACATAAAATCATTAGCTTGCAGTTGTCGCGTAAGTGGCATGCTCTTTGAATGCCTTTGTGACGCAGTGAACCTCAGGCGCCGCCGTTGTTCGGAAAATCCACACTTTTCGCGACGCAGCGGCGGCGCCTCTTGAAGGCGCCGGGGCCTCGGGTCGTCCCTCACGGGGAAAGCGTCGGGCGCGGCGAGGAAACGGCGTCACAGCCGCGCCGTGCGGATCGCACGAGGGAAGGCTTGCATGACGCGCGGTCTTTAAGGGAAAGCGAACATGAACTCCGAACAAGTTGCTCTGATCCGGGACAGCTTCGCCAAGATCGCGCCCATTGCCGAAGAGGCCGCCGCATTGTTCTATAGCCGGCTGTTCGAAATCGCACCCGAAGTCAGACCGTTATTCCGCGGGGATATGAAAGAGCAGGGCCGCAAGTTGATGGCGACGCTTGCGGCCGTCGTCAACGGTCTCGACGAGATTGAGGCGATTCTTCCGGCTGCAAGCGCGCTCGCCAGGCAACATGTGGCCTATGGGGTCAGGGCCGAGCACTATGCGCCCGTTGGCGTTGCGCTGTTGTGGACGCTGGAACGCGGACTGGGGGAGGAATGGACGACCGACCTCGCCGCCGCCTGGACGAATGCCTACACGACGCTGTCCGGCTACATGATCGACGAGGCCTATGGTCAGCGCGAAGCGGCGGAGTGAAGAGCTTCATCGTTCGCGGTCGCCTTGTCGACGAGTGCGATCAGTCCGCGCAACAGATCGATCGGACGTGGCGGGCAGCCGCGAATATGCAGGTCGACCGGGATCACCTTGTCGACAGCGCCGGCCACCGCATAGCTGCCCTCGAATACGCCGCAGCCGCAGCCACAATCACCGACCGCCACCACCCATTTGGGATCGGGCGTTGCCGCATAGGTGCGTTCGAGCGCGACTTTCATGTTGTGAGTGACCGGACCGGTGACGAGCAGCACGTCTGCATGGCGCGGCGAGGCCGCAAATCTCAAGCCGAACCGCTCAATATCATAGACAGAATTGTTGAGGGCATGGATTTCAAGCTCGCAGCCATTGCACGATCCGGCGTCCACTTCCCGGATCGTGAGCGAGCGGCCGAGCAGACGCCGCCCGCGCGCCGCGAGAGCGCCGCCGAGTTCGTCGAGTGCGGCGTCATCGGCGTCGGGCGGCCCGATCGTCGCTGGACGGGCGAACAGCGATTTCAGCAGCAGCGTGCGCATGGCTTAAAGATCGTGTCCTGAGTAGGAGCAATTGAAAGACTTATTGCAGAGCGGGAAGTCCGCCACGATGTTGTTCTCGATCGCAGCTTCGAGCAGCGGCCACTGGAACCATGACGCATCGCGCAGGTGGCAGCGCGCCACGCTTCCGTCAGCGTCCAGCCGCAACCATGCCAGCGCGTCGCCGCGAAACGCCTCGGTGATCGCAATGCCCTCGCGCGGCCCTGCCGCCTGCGGCAGCGGCGCCACGAGCGGTCCGCTCGGCAGATCGGCCAGCCAATCCCTGATCATGCCGATGCTTGAGCGCACTTCGTCGATGCGAACGCGCAGGCGGGCGTCAACATCGCCTGCCGTGTAGAGCGGCACCGTGAAGGAAAGCCCGCGATATGGCGGATAAGCAAGGTCGCGGCGCGCATCGAAATCGCGGCCCGAAGCGCGGCCTACATGGCCGCCCGCAGCCCAGCGTTTGACAAGGTCTCCCGCCACGCGGCCGGTCGCGCAGGTGCGATCCTGGAGAGAGGGAGTGTCGTCATAGAGCGCCACGATCTCGTCGAATCGCGGGGCGATCTCGTCAAGCGCCGCAAGAACTGCGACGCCGCCGTCCGCCGCTATGTCGCACGCGACACCGCCCGGAACGATCCGGTCCATCATCAGCCGATGACCGAAAGCGAGATCTGACGCCGCAAGCACGCGCTCGCGGAAAATGCCGCAATGAGCGTGGATCAGCGCAAACGCCGCATCGTTGCAGATGGCGCCGATATCGCCGAGGTGATTGGCGACGCGTTCGAGTTCGGCCATGACGCCGCGCAGGACGGCGGCGCGCGGCGGCGCTTCAATGCCGAGCGCTGCCTCAACTGCGAGCGAGAACGCGAAGCTGAACGCGACTGTCGAATCGCCCGATATTCGCGCTACGATGCGCGCTGCCTTGGCGAGGGCTGCGCCGGTCAGCAGGGCATCGACGCCCTTGTGCACATAACCAAGGCGTTCCTCGAGCCGCGCTACGGTTTCGCCATTGGCCGTGAAGCGGAAATGACCAGGCTCGATAATGCCGGCATGCACCGGGCCGACCGGGATCTGGTGGAGGCCGTGTCCGTGCACAGTCTGGAATTCATAATCGGCCGGGTCGCGACGCGGGCGCGAGATCCTCGCACCGAGCGGAGCGTCGAGGCCCCATTGGCCATGATCGAGCCACGCGCGGCTGTCGAGCGCATTCAGCGGCATATGACCGTAAAGGTCGCGTATTGCCCGCTCGAGCCGGATTGCCGGCGGATGGAACCGGCCGACGGACGGGAAGCATCCGCTTCCTTTCCCGCCCCCGTTTGCCGCCTCCCGACCCTCCCCCGCATGCGGGTGAAGGGCTGGGAGGGGGGATGCAGGGGAGGCCAGGGCGGGGGCAACGGCGAGCGAAATCACACAGGGATCGGCAGGCGGCGCGCGCACCGCCATGTGGACTGCGTCGGCCTCACCCCAAAGCGCGAGCAGGTCTCCCGCGCCTTCGCCCAGCGATTTGGCGACGGTGGTCCATTCCCCGGCGTCGACATTGAAGCGCTGCCACGGTGCGTGAAATCCGACCGGCGTGAACCCGGCAAGCCATGCGGCAAATACGCTCGTGTGCACCGCCATCATCCCAGCAACGCGGCGACGCCGCGGAACCATTGCACGACCGGACCGGGCAACCATAGTCCGGCAACGAGGACCAGTGTCAGATGCACATAGGCCGGGATGTACGACGCCTGCGCCGTCTGCGCCTTGCCGGCAGGCTCGCCGAAGACGACGTCCTGGAGCCGCAGGATGAGGGCGCCAAACGCAACGAGCAGGCCGGCAACAAGCACGATGCTCAGCGCCGGCTGTCGCGCAAAGGTCGAGGATACCAGCAAGAATTCGCTGGTGAACATGCCGAACGGCGGCAGCCCGGCGATAGCGATGACACCAAGGGAAAACAGCAGGGCCAGCACCGGGTGAGTTACGGACATGCCGCTGATGGCGGCGATGCGCTGCGTGCCCTTAACCTGGGCGATGTGACCAACGGAGAAGAATATCCCGGATTTTATGAGCGAATGCATCGTCATGTGCAAGAGGCCGGCAAAGTTCGCGAGCGGGCCGCCCATGCCGAAAGCGAACGTCGCAATGCCCATGTGCTCGATCGACGAATACGCAAACAGGCGCTTGATGTCGCGCCGCCGGTACAGCATGAACCCCGCGAACACGAGGCTGACAAGCCCGAGTCCAGCCATGATGGCGCCGACATCGATTGCGGATGCATTGCCGGCGAGCACCATCTTGAATCGCAACAGCGCGTAGAGCGCGACGTTGAGGAGGAGGCCAGACAGCACGGCCGAGATCGGCGTCGGCCCCTCCGCATGCGCATCCGGCAGCCACGCATGAAACGGCGCCAGACCGACCTTGGTGCCGTACCCGACGAGCAGGAACACAAAGGCCAGCGACAACAGCTTCGCATCAAGCATCGGGGCGCTCTTCACCAACAGATCCCACGACATCGCCGGCAGGCCGTCGCCCACCACGTCCTGCGCTACCAGATAGATCAAAATGGTGCCGAAGAAGGCGAGTCCAATGCCGACGCTGCCGAGAATAAAGTATTTCCACGCCGCTTCGATCGCCTCAGGCGTGCGGTAGATGCCGACCATCATCACGGTCGAGAGCGTTGCGACCTCGATGCCGACCCACATCAGTCCGATATTGTTGGCGACCAGCGCCACGTTCATGGCGCCCATCAGGGTCTGGTACATGGCGTGATAGAAACGCAGGAACAATGGCGTCAGGCGCCCGATCTCGATTTCATGGGCCAGATAGGTCGCGCTGAATATGCTGGTGGTGAAGCCCACGAAAGTGGTCAGGACGAGCAGGAATATGTTGAAGTCGTCGATGATGAAGAGGTCGCTGCGCGGATGGTCGGCGAAAAGCAACGCCGTCGCGGCGCCGAGCGTCAGCGCGCAGGCGAGGATGTTCAGGGCGGCGCCGAGCCGATAGCTGGAGACGAGCGCGAGAACCGGGATCGCGGTCGCTGGGATGATGAGGGTCGCCTCGACGGGGCCGGTCATGACACGTCTCTCCGTTCGCCGCGGAATCGGTCGAGCGCCCTCACGTCTACGGTGTCGAAGCGTTCCCGTATGCGGAACACGAAGATGCCGAATACGATGAACGCGATCAGGATGGAGAAGGCGACCGATATCTCGACCACAAGCGGCATGCCCTTGGCGCCGGTTGCCGCCAATACGAGGCCGTTCTCAAGCGACATGAAGCCGACCACCTGGGTGACGGCGTTGCGCCGCGTGATCATCATCAGCAAGCCAAGCAGGATGACGGCGAGAGCGAAGGCAAGGTCCTCCCGCACGTAGATGCTGACCTCGCCGACCGGCTGCACCAGCAAGATCGACAGGGCTACCAGGCCCAGGCCTGTGAGCATCGTTAAGCCTGATCCGATAACCTCTTCGACCTCACGATGGATTTGCATCCGCCGGATGATGTGGTGCAACGCGGTCGGGATCACGAAGCCTTTGACGATAAGCGCGATCGCTGCCGTCACCATGAGATGCGGCGCGCCCTGCACGAGCGCCTGCCAGGCGACCGAAAGCGAGAGCGCGACAGCCTGAAGCGCAAACACGTTGATGACGGCGGCGATGCGATCCTGGTAAAGCAGGGCAAAGCTCAATACCAGCATGCCGCCGGCAAGAAGATGGGCGACATCGAACCACAGCTTCGACATTAAAACCCTTTCGAAACGAACAAAAGAAAGACCGCAAGCGCCGCCGCCGCAAATGCGCTGCCGACGAACAGCGGGTAGCGGAACACTCGCATCTTGGCGACGCCGGTTTCGGCGATCGGGAGCAGCAGCGCGAGCACGAACAGCTTGCCGAGATAGGCGGCGATCCCGAGCGCATAGTCGGACGCCGCGGCGCCCGGACCCGCAATGCCAAGGGGCGCAAACAGACAGGCGATGAGGGAGAAATAGAGCACGAGCTTGACCGCGGAAGCGGCCTCGATCATGGCAAGGTGGCGGCCCGAATATTCCAGCACCATCGCCTCGTGCACCATGGTCAACTCCAGATGGGTGGCGGGATTATCGATCGGGATGCGGGCGTTTTCCGCAATCGCCACCAACAAGAACGCGAACAAGCCGAGGCCGAGCGATACTCGCAGGCCGGCCGATCCGGTCGAGAAGAGCGTGGCTACGGCGGAAAGCTGGGTCGTGCCAGCCACCAGCGCCACCGTGAATACGATGAGCAGCATCGCGGGCTCGGCCAGCGAGGCGATCATCATCTCGCGCGACGAGCCGATGCCGCCAAAGGCGGTGCCGACATCCATGCCGGCGAGCGCCAGCGCGAAGCGCGCCGTGCCGAGCAGGGCCACGATGGCGATAAGGTCCGCCGACCACGAGAACAAGAGACCCGCCGCATATGACGGCACCAGCGCGGCCGCCACCCAGGTGGCCGCGAAGATGAGATAGGGGGCAGTGCGGTAGATCCAGGACGCATTATGGGCGAGCACCGCCTCCTTGTGCATCAGCTTCCACAGATCCCGATAAGGCTGCAGCACGGGCGGGCCAATGCGGCGCAGCAGTCGCGCCTTGACCTTGCGGGTAAGGCCGAGAACGGCCGGCGCGATGGCGACCACCAGCATCATCTGCACCCCTTGCAGAAAGAAATCGACAATCAGCGCCATGTCGCCACCAGGAGGAGCAGGGCAATCAAGGTGCAGACCACCAGCGTCAGGTAGCGGCGGATGGTGAGAAATTGCAATTGATTAAGGATAAGCGAAATGCTTGCAACGCCCCGCGCGATCGGCCCATAGGCGAGCCGCCAGGCCGGATCAATGATGCGCATGCGGAAGCTGCCGGCGCGCAGTTCCCCCGGCCGCGGCATGTCAACGCGCTCGAATACGCTGAACACGACCGTGCCGAACACCCGCCGAATCGGCATGGAAAAGCTTGCGCTCCCGTACTGCGTCTGCGGCGCATCAAGCGGGAAACCGCAGTCCCAGATCGCACTTCGCCTGGTCGCCCGGGTGGCGAAGCGATGAATGGCCATCGCCGTGACGGAGCCGGATGCGATCAGGAATGTCAGGATGATGAGTCCGTTGTAGGAACTGCGGCTCTCCGCGATCGGCGCAATCGACATCCACGGCAAGGCAGCCTGGTGCGGCATGGTCCCGCCCGTCAGCATGGCCGTTAGGGGCGACAGCGCATCGATGACGAAGCCCGGCAGCACGCCTGCCAGGAAACAGATCGCGGCGAGGAGAAACATCGCCGTGAGAGAAAACGTATCGACCTCCATGGCGGCTTTTGCGGCAGCAGAGCGCGGGCGGCCCAGGAATGTCACGCCGAATGCCTTGACGAAGCATGCCGCCGCGAGCGCCGCCGACAGGGCGAGCAACGCTCCGGCCGCCGGCACCGTGAGCTTGAGCCCCCACTGCGGCAGATCGGGGCTGACCAGGATCGCTTGAAAGGTGAGCCATTCGGACACGAAGCCATTGAGCGGCGGCAGCGCCGAGATCGCGGCGCAGCCGATCAGGAAGGCGACCGTGGTCTGCGGCATGCGGTGAATAAGGCCGCCGAGCCGCTCCATATCGCGCTCGCCGGCAGCGGTCAGCACGGCGCCGGCGCCGAAAAACAGGAGGCTCTTGAACACCGAATGGTTGAACACGTGGAATAACGCCGCCGTCAGCGCCAATGCGGCGGCGACTTTGATGCCGTTGGCGCGGAACGCCAGCGCCAGTCCCAGCCCGATGAATATGATGCCGATGTTCTCGACCGTGTGGTAGGCGAGCAGCCGCTTCAAATCATGCTGCATCAGGGCGTACAAAACCCCGATGGCAGCGGTAATCCCGCCGAGCGTCAGGACCGTGAGCCCGAACCACGGATTGGGCGGACCGGCAAGATCCAGAACGATGCGTGTGAACCCGTAGACGCCGACTTTCGTCATCACCCCGCTCAGCAGCGCCGAAACATGGCTGGGCGCCGCCGGATGGGCGAGCGGCAGCCAGACATGAAGCGGCACCAGGCCGGCCTTCGATCCGGCGCCGAGGAGAGCAAGCACAACGGCCAGCGTCGCCGCGAAGGGAGTGTGGGAAACGCGCCGGATGGTCTCGAAAGCATAGCCGCCGGCCGGCCCGGCCAAGAGCCCAAAGCCCAGAAGCAGGCACAGAGTGCCGAAGCTCGCCATCACCAGATAAAGGAAGGCCGCCCGGCTGTTTGCGGGGTCGCGGTGGCGCGCAAGCACGATCGCCCACGAGGCAAGCGACATGAATTCCCATGCCAGCAAATACGTGAATGCATCGTCGGCGAATATCACGAGGTTCATGCCGGCCAGGAACGCGGCATAGAAGGGGAGCACGCGCGCGGGCGCCTCTTCGTGGCGGCCGTAACCAAGCGCATAGAGGCTCGTGATCGCGGCGCCGAGATTGACCACAACGAGAAAAAATGCGCTCAACGCATCGACGCGAAACCTCGCGCCGATGCCGGGCAGGCCGATCGGCAATGCCAGCGTCCACGGCGGCCCCGGTTGAAGAAAGCATGTCAGCGCCGCGCCAAGCGCAACCAGCGCCAATGCCAGAGAGCCGCCATAAATGAGCGGCGTCGCGAGCTTGCGCTGCCCAACTGCCGCGGCGACGCCGGCAAGACAAAGGAAGCCCGGAACGCACCACAGGCCCGTGGCGGCTGGCAAGTCGATCCCAGGCATCCTGAGTTCCCGTCGTCCTGCTAACGCCTGACGACAGACAGCCCCCAAGCGCGTACTACTGCTGCCACGGTCGGCAACGAACGATCAGATGAACCGCTGGCGGCGCGGTTGGGAGGCCGCTGGTCACATCTTGCGCCTTGTAATACGGGCGTGCCCAGAACGGCAATGGTTTTTATCGTCCCAGGCAATGCGATAAGTCAAATCAGGGCGCCGCCGGAGCGCCAAAGGAATTGACGGCAGCGCCGCCTGATGGTTGTTCAGGCTGCCTTGCGTGAGTCACAGGGGTTTGACAATGCCCGAGCACGGCGGACCATCGGCTTCTGTCCCGGCGGAACTTTTGGAGTCCGTCGTCGCGCATTTCCAACCCCGCCGGGTGATTCTGTTCGGCTCGCGAGCACGCCGAGAGGCGAGTGCTGACAGCGACATCGACCTGTTGGTGGAGTTGGATGACGACGCGCCGGCCGAACGCCTGTCGGCGAAGGCTGTTCAAAACGCCCGGAGCGGTTATCACGGCGCCGTCGACATCATACCCTGCCGCGCCGGCGTTTTGGCGTTGCGCGCGCGCGCTATCGGCTCATTCGCTCACACCATTTTGCGCGAGGGGGTGACGATTTATGAGCGGCAATGACCGCGAGAAGTGGGACGCGCAGGACCTGATTCAATGGCAGGAGGCCCGCCGCTGGCTCGCCAAGGCTGATGAAGACCTGCGGGCCGCCAATAAATTGTTGCCCGGGGTCGTCAACCAAGCGGCGTTTCACGTCCAGCAGGCGATGGAAAAGACGCTGAAGGCGCTTATTGTCGCCAAGCGGCAAGAAATCCGGAAGACGCACGACATATTGCTGTTGGCATCAATTGCTCGTCCGCTCTGGCCTGAACTTATCCCGCAACCTTTCCCGATTGTTGAAATCAGCGAATGGTACATGGTGAGTCGCTATCCGGGCCTTGAGGACATAGCGCTCTCGGCGTCCGACGTGACGGCTGCGCTCGCTTGGGTTTCCGATTTCATAACCGTCGTGCGCAGCCAGGGGCCGCCCGATCGCCCATGACCGATCCTGACGTCATCGTCATCGGCGCCGGCGCCGCCGGGCTCGCGGCAGCGCAGCGGCTCGCAGCCGCGGGAGTGACAGTCCATGTCGTCGAAGCGCGCAGCCGCGTCGGCGGACGCGCCTGGACGGCGCGCAGCCCGTCGGGGCTGCCGATGGAACTTGGCTGCGCCTGGCTGCACTCGGCCGACGAGAACGAACTTTGCGCCCTCGCGCTCCGATCCGGCCTCACCATCGACAAGACGCGCCCGCCCTGGCGCACGCAAATCAACGACGCAGGCTTCAGGCCGGCCGATCAGACGGATTTTCGCGCCGCACTCGCCCGTCTGTTCGCCCGTCTTGATGAGGCTGGCGAGGCTGAAGGCGATTACTCCGCAGATCGTCTGCTCGACCCCGGCAACCGCTGGAATCCGCTGCTCAACGCCACCAGCACCTATATGAACGGGGTCGAACTTGATCAGGTTTCTGTCCGCGACTTCTTTCGCTATCGCGACACCGGCGTCAACTGGCGCATCGTCGAAGGCTACAGCGCTCTGATGGAAGCGCTGGCGTCGGGATTAAGCATCACCTTCGAATGTCCGGCGAGACTGATTGATCATTCAGGGCCGCAAATGCGCGTTGAGACGCCGCGCGGCAATTTGCGCGGGCGTGCGGTGATCGTCACGGCGCCGACCGATGTCCTTTCCGCCGGCGACTTGGGGTTTCATCCGGCGCTGCCGGACAAGATCGCGGCGGCCGCGGTGCTCCCGCTTGGCCTGGCCGACAAGCTTTATCTCGGGCTCGACAACGCCGAAGAATTTCCCAGGGACTCGCATCTCTACGGCGCGCTCGACACCGTACAGACCGGCAGCTACCACGTGCGGCCGTTCGGACGCCCGTTGATCGAAGTCTATTTTGGCGGCCGGTTCGCCCGCGAACTGGAAGCGGAGGGGGAAGCCGCGTTCGCACGCTTTGCTATCGGCCAGCTCGCTTCGCTCCTCGGCCAAGGCATGCGCAAACGCCTGCATCCAATAGCCGCGACCGCGTGGGGGCGCGACCCTTATGCGCGCGGTTCCTACTCGCATGCCATGCCCGGCCATGCCGATGCCCGCAGCGTGCTTGCTGCGCCGGTCGACGAACGGCTGTTCTTCGCCGGCGAAGCCTGCATGGTTCACGATTTTTCAACCGCCCACGGCGCCTACCGCAGCGGGGTTGCGGCGGCTGATGCGGCCATTGCGGCGTTGAGGAACAAGTGACGGCCGGCCTCACCCGCCGTTATGCCGATGATAAACGTCATCGAGCCGCACGATGTCATCCTCGCCCAGATAGCTGCCCACCTGCACCTCGATCAGCTCCAGGGGGATCTTTCCCGGATTGGCAAGGCGATGAACCGCGCCGATCGGGACGTAAACGGACTCATTTTCGTGGACCAGCCGCACCTCGTCGCCGACCGTGACTTCGGCGACGCCGCGCACCACGACCCAATGTTCTGAGCGGTGGAAGTGCTTCTGCAGCGACAGCCTGCCGCCCGAATGGACGCAAATGCGCTTGACCTGATAGCGAGGGCCGAGGTCCGCGGTCTGGTAAAAGCCCCAGGGCCGGTAGATGCGCCGATGCTCCAGCGCCTCGCTGCGGTTTCGAGCCTTCAATCGTTCAACCAGGTCCTTGACCCGTTCGGCCTCATGCTTGGCTGCGACCAGGACCGCATCCGCGGTCGCCACCACGATGATGTCGTCGACGCCGACCACCGTCGTCAAAACGGTCTCCTCGGAGCGGATGAGGCTGTTGCTGGTGTTGATGACTTCGGCCGGTCCTTCGATCACGTTGCCGGCGGCGTCATGATCCTGCACGTCCCACACGGATTTCCAGTTGCCAATGTCGGACCAGCGGAAGCTCACCGGAAGCACTGCTGCGTGCTTGGTCCTCTCCATCACGGCGTAGTCGATTGATTTGCGCGGCGCCTTCGCAAACGGCGCTTCGGAGAGCCGGTAGAAATCGAGATCGGCAACGAGATGTTCCACGGCGCCCTTCGCGGCCATGACGATATCCGGCTCGAACCGGTTCAGTTCGCGCAACATGACGTCGGCACGAAACATGAAGTTGCCGCTGTTCCAGAGATAGCCTTGCTTGACGTATTCGGCCGCGGTCGCCTCATTCGGCTTTTCGACGAACGCCGCGACATCGCGCACCACGCTGCCATTGGCAGGCGGCTTTGCCTTGATATAGCCGTAGCTTGTCGCCGGATAGGTCGGCTCAACCCCGAAGGTCACGATCGAGCCTGATGCCGCGGCCGGCGCAGCCGCGTGACAGGCCGCCGCAAATGCGTCGGCATCGGGAATCAGGTGATCCGCCGCCACCACCATGAGAATGGCGTTCGCATCGCCCTTGACGGCAAATTCGGACGCCGCCGCAATGGCGGCAGCGGAATCGCGACGCAGCGGCTCCAGAACGATCGTCGCCGCGACGCCGCGCGCCCGTGTCTGTTCGGCCGCCACAAAGCGGAAATCCGCGTTGGTGAGGATGATCGGGGTTGCGAACAACGGATCGCAGGTGACCCGGTCGAGCACCTGCTGGAAGGTCGTGAGGCTGCCGATCAGCGGCACGAAATGCTTCGGCATTTTTTCGCGCGACACCGGCCAAAGCCGCGTGCCGGCGCCCCCGCACAGGATCACAGGGGTGAGGCGTTGATCTGTCAT
>JAJPKK010000031.1 GCA_021323775.1 Hyphomicrobiales bacterium | reverse complement strand
GCCTTACCCTTCCCGGCTTGCGGGGAAAAGGTCAGGGTTGGCACGGCGCACCGAAGTCGGGCTTGCCCGAACTTCGGCGCCAAAGCTGGATCGAAATCGGCAACAGTTGATTTCGATGTGTGCGCCTTGGCTCAGCCTGCAAGTGGCGTGTCTTTTATGACGATAGCGATGATCGCGCTTAGGACAGCAGCAACATTAAGTGAATCTTTTCTCGACAGCGCCAAACCGGCGAACGTGAAGCAGTTATCGGCATGACGCCGTTATCTCTCTTATGGCGGTGCCGGCGCTCTCACCGCCAATCCTCCGAAGACCGGCGGTCCAAAATTCCCTGAGAACAGGGAAAATAACAGGGAATTTTGAAAATCCGTCGCTGTCTGCGTGCTGTGATATCATCTCCCCTGATAATGGAAGCCACTCTATTATAGCATTATAGCGGTATCTGGAGTTTTGTCCCCTTTCGGTTGTTTTCTGGTTGGCGGATGAAGTGGAGCAGTTGGTGTTGCGGCTGTCCTTAGCTTAGGCGTCGGCGAAGAATAACTGCGCCACTTGTAGTCCCCTCCCCCGCAAGCGGGGGAGGGGAAATTCGCCACGCCTCCACGCAATAATTGAAGCGATTATTTCGCGGAAAAGCCTTAGGACAAGGGGCGGGGAAGCAAAAAATGAAAACCCTCTTCATCGACTGCGGCGCGCAACTGGAGAAAGTCTTCCGCAGGGTGCATCGCGCCGACGATCCGCCCGTCACGGTCAACGCCCAGCCGCAGATCCAGGCCGCGGACATCCCGCGCCTCCTCGACGGCTACGACATCTGCATCGACGATCATTCCTACCTGCCGACGAAAGAGATCGCGCAATGCAAGTCGCTGCGGCACATCGTGTTCTGCGGCACCGGCGCGTCGAGCTACATGGATATACCGGCGCTGGCCTCCCTCGGCGTCACCGTGCACACCTATCGCGGCTATGGCGACACGGCGGTCGCCGAGCACACCATTGCGCTGATGTTTGCCTGCGCCCGCGACATCGCGCTGTCCGACCGCAAGGTGCGCGGCGGCGTCTGGCAGCCGCTTGAGGGCCTGCAGCTCTTCGGCAAGACACTCGGCGTGATCGGACTCGGCGGCATCGGGCGCCAGGTCGCCCGCATCGGCGCCGGCATCGGCATGACGGTGATCGGCTGGAATCGCACGCCGAGGCCGGAATGCGGCGTGACGCAAGTGCCGATCGACGAACTGCTTGCGCGCGCCGACGTGGTCTCGCTCAATCTCTCGCTCACCGACGAGACCCGCGGCTTCCTTGATGCGGCCCGTCTTGCCCGCATCAAGCCGGGCGCCATCCTCGTCAACACCGCGCGCGGCGCGCTCGTCGACGAGGCGGCGTTGATCGGCGCGCTGGAATCGGGCCGCATCGGCCGCGCCGGGCTCGACGTGTTCCATGCCGAGCCGATCAAGCCCGACCATCCCCTTGCCCGCCTCGATAACGTCACCCTGTCGCCCCACGCCGCCTTCCGCACCCCGGAGGCCTCCGAAAACCTGCTGCGGCGCGCGCTGGACATTGTGCGCAAGGTGCAAGGGTATCCGGCGGTGTGATGCGGCTAGTAGAGCGATTCCATGAGACCGATCATTTGCTCGGCCGCTTTATGGATTCCGGGCTCGCCGCTTCGCGGCGCCCAGGAATGACCAGCATATGATTCGAACTTCGGAAACGCTCTAACTCGGGCGTGAATGCAAACGTGAACACCACGCGCGCCGCCAGCGTAAGAGAGCGCCAGCCAGCGCGCGTGGTGCTCAATCGCAGCCGATGTGGCTCTCCACGGTAAGATACGGCGAACTCAAAAAGTCCAGCGCATGTCCCGCCCCCACACGAAAGGAAGTTTCATGCGCTGGATGAGGGAGCCATTACCGCGAGGCGGCGCCATTGCGGCGAGTCCGAGGCGTTGCCGCCGCCGTTGCAGCCGAGCTTGCGTTTGTGCTTGCCGTCTGCGGACAGGCGCCCCAGCTGCCAAACCGCCCTTCCCTCGCATTGCCCTTGGAATACGTGAAGCACTGATTTCCGTTCTTCATCGGGCCGCCGCCGAGGACCTCAGCTTGTGCTGTAGCCACGAGCGCTCCAAAAGCGGTCAGGGCCGTGACCGTCATCGTAAATTGGCGCATTACTCCCTCCCTCGAAGTTTCCGCGGTGATGCAACCCATCTCAGGATGCATTAATTTTACATAAACATGATATTTCTATGATATATTCATGTCAACAGTATAATAATACAAGCGCCAGATGCCCGAGCTCAAAAGACTCCCGGCATTGCTGCCGGGAGTCTGCCCCCCGAACGGCGGCATCAGTACAGAAAGTTGCGCTGGATGCGGAAAACAGCGCTGTAAACATTCTGGTTTTCGATGATGTAGGCGCCGGCCGACCGGCCGGTGGCGTTCGGCTGGAACACCGTGTCCAGCGCATTCAGATGGGCCGTACCGGCAAAGGCCGTGTTGAGATGAACCCACGACAGGTCGAACCCGATATCGATATCCGGCACCGGGTTCCACATCGTCCGGGTGCCCAACTGCCACCAACTGGAATTGGGATCGCAGTTCGACACAGCGCCCACGTAGTTATTGATCAGGGTCGTTCCTGCGCCCGTTGTTCCGTTGGGCAAGACGCCGCCGGTGGTGGTCGGGAACCCCGGGCTGTTGTTGTTCTGGAACACGCCATGGTTGCCGCCGCTGAACCCGACAGGCATCGACGGGGTGGCGCAAATCTGGGCAATCGCGCCGCTGCCAAAATCGGTTCCCATCAGGCCGCCATAGACCGACGTCCTCCATTGCGCACTCCAGACATGCTCGTAGAACGCGACCGCGCTCCAATTGTGGGTGAGATAAACGGGCGTGCCGGTGTTGAAGAGGCCGTCGACCATAAAGCTCATTCCCATATTGTTGCCGGAGCCATAAACAGCCCGGGAACCCCACGCCGACGTATTGTAGCCGACGGCGCCCTCGCTATAGACCGCCTGCGCGCCTACAGTGTCTCCGGCCAGGCCGAACGGGTTGACCACTGTGAACCCCACGGTGGAGGCCCAGCCCCACTTGTCGGCCGGATGGCCGTTGCCTTGACCGCCGTTGGCGCCCGGGGTGTTGGCTGGAAAGTAGGGAGGAGTCGAATTTGAGGCGCCGTTGGGCCCGCCCGCGCAGAGTCCTGTATTGGTTCCTCCTAGTCCTACCGGGCTAACCGAGCCGCAGTTGAAACCGGTGCCGTAATAGCCGCCGCTGGCGTCGTGAAGCGCGAAGGAGGCGCCGACAAACCCCCACGCCTGATCGAGGCGGATGTTGAAGACCGGGTCGAAGAACTGCTGGCCCTTGACGTCCGTCGTCAGGGTGTCGATGCCGAACGTGGAGGTCATATCCGTTGCGGCGATAGGAATGCTTCCGCCGGCGAGGTTGACCGTCGTCCTGCCGCGGCCGCCGTTGCTCCAGCCGCCGTCCTCGAGCGAGAGGCTCGCCGACACGCCGCCGCCGAATTGCCACGTATAGGCGATGCCGTTAATGCCGATGCCCGCGGTATCGCCGCTCACCAGACGCTGCGAGGCGAGGGAATACGCGCCGGGGTTCACCAGGTCGAAGAACGACCGCATGCGGCCCGCCGTGAAGCCGGCGAACTGCAGGAAGGCGCGGTCCGAATAGGCTGTGGCTACGCCAAAGGACGCGCTGGGGAAAAGAGGGTTGAAGATGTTGGGGCCGCCGTAACCGCCCGGATTGGTGTTAGTGGCCACGCCGACGTCGACATAGGAGCGCAGCGTGCCATATTCGGTCTGCGTGCGCGCATCGAAGCTGATGGCGCCTTGACTGTTGAAGTTAAACATATTGGTGCCGCGCGTGTACCCGCCGCCGAAGTCGCCTGAGACGAAACCTGAGTTGCCGACGGCGACAGGGGCGCCGGCGCCGCCCGCCCCATAGGCGACCTGAAGTCGCGCGAATGCTCCGATTTTGACGCAGGTGTCGGTGCCCGGGACATACCAGAAGCCCGCCCCATAGAGGCTGCAGACCCTCACATATTCAACCGGCTGAGCCTTCACCGGCAGATCAGCCGCCTGCGCACCTGCGACGGCGAAGATTGCGGCCGCCGACCCCAATAGAACGCGTGTTACTGGTCTCATACTACCCCTCCCTCTCTTAGCACCAACTCCCCATTGGCTGGTTCCCGTGGCGGATATTTGTATAAATAACGGATATTTATATAAATAACCGATGCCATCGTAACGGATATTTATATAGATATCTAATTAATGTCATTTTAATATATGCTGCAGCGCGGAGCAATGAGTTTTTGCACGACGCGCACCTATTTCTTTTCACGTGTTGCTGAAAAATCACATACTTACGTGAGACTTTGTCGTCCGAAACACGCTCGGTTCCGGAATTAAATTATTGTAAACACAATGATTAATTATACGATCTTAACTTGTCTGTTACGTCTTCCGATCGCATAGGTTAGTTTACAATCTCGTAAAAATTCTATAGTCTGAATATATATCTCGAAGCCCAGCCGCTGCGCTCGGGCTCGAACCTCGCCTTCAGAAGCGGGGGTGCTGGAAGCGCCAATTAGGGAGGGGACAAATGGCTTTACAAATCGAATGTCCGAAGTGCGGCAGCGCCAGTCTCAGTTTCGTTCGCGGTGTGTGCCGAGCTTGCTATATGCGCGACTTCCACCAAAGGCGCTCGGCTACAGCCGTCACAGAATGTCCGAGATGCGGCGTCGTCAGCGCCAATTTCGTTCACGGCGTGTGCCGCGCCTGCTACATGCGCGACTACCATCAGAAACGTTCCGCTTCGGCGCTCACGGATGGCGACGGCCGGCGCATTTGCGTCGAATGCGGGGAGGCGGACGCATATGCCCGCGGCCTCTGCCGTCCCTGCTATATGCGCGACTACCGTCAAAAGCGTTCCGCTTCAGATGAACAATCCGCTTCGGATCAACAAAGGGTGTTTGGGTGCCCCACCGTGCTTGCGGGGGAGGGCCGGGGAGGGGGCTCTTGCGGCGAGTCGCCTCCGTTTATCCGTGACAGCGAAGGCCGGCACGTTTGCGCCGAGTGCGGAGAGCCGGGCACATACTCGCGCGGCCTTTGCCATAATTGCTACGTCAGGGACAATCGCCGCCGTCACCGGATGAAGCTTCACACCTGTGTAATCTGCGGCGTCTCGTTTCAGTCCGCCCGCCGCGATGCGCTCTATTGTTCGATGACTTGCCGGCAGCGTGCGCACCGGGTCCGGCACGCGAAGTCGATCAGCGCCACGATGATATCCAGCGACGCATGTGCGAACGCAAGAGCGGCGAAGGTCAGCGCCGCGGTCATGCGGGGCCTCTATCGTCCGCGGCGTCTTCTGTCTGTTTATCGCCCGCTCGCAGCGTCTCAGATCTCGCCGGCGACAAGACGGCGTTCTTGACCGGGGTTGAAGCGCCACGTGTCACGACCCCCCGCCCCCGGCCCTCCACAAAAGGGGGAGGGGAGCAGCCCGCGGCACCATCGGCGCCTTAACTGCGCCTACGGGGCATGACTTTGGAGAAGAGGTTCAATATGACCGCGCTGCATGGCCAGATTCAGAGCCGCAATCTGCGCCGCTCCTGCGGCCTTACGCCCCCCACAGACAAAAAACCCCCGGCGCTTCTGCCCGGGGGCTGGCTGTCCGCCTGCGACTGCGGGATCAGTACAGGAAGTTGCGCTGGATGCGGAAAACCGTACTCAAGACATCCTGGTTCGTGATGTTGTAGGCGCCGGGCGGCCGGCCGGTGGCGTTCTGCTGGAATATCGTACCAAACGCATTCAGGTTGGCCGTACCGGCAAACGCCGTATTCAGATGAGCCCAGGTGAAATCGAGACCCACGTCGAGATCCGGCACCGGGTTCCACATGGTGCGGGTGCCCAACTGCGTCCAGCTCGAATTGGGATCGCAGTTTGACACATTGCCCTGGTACCGATTTGCGGTACCCGCGACCGGGTAAGCCGGGTAGTTGCTATTCTGGAACACGCCATTAAGGCCGCCGCTAAAGCCGTTCGGCATTGTCGTGGCCGATCCCAAAGGACAAACCAGAGCCTTCCCGCCAGCCCAGTCCGTTCCCAAAAATCCGCCGTAAATGGACGTCCGCCACTGCGGACTCCAGACGTGCTCGTAGAACCCGACGGCGCTCCAGTTGTGCGTGAGCTGCACGCCGGTGTTGAGGTCGAATACGCCATCGATGAGATTGCTCATTCCCACCTTGCGGCCTGCGCCATAGATAACGTAGGGACCCCACGCCGTTGTGTTATAGCCGATGGCGCCCTCGCTGTAGACTGCCTGCGCCCCCACGCTGTCGCCCGCCAAGCCGAACGGGTTGACCAGAGTGAAGCCGACCGAGGAGGCCCAGCCAAACTTGTCGGCCGGATGACCGCTCGTCTCATTGCCGTTGTTACCGCCCACCGGGTAGTTCGATATTATTTGCCCGGTGGCGACGTTGATTGGGGGAGACGAGTTTGGCGAAACGTTATTCGGGCCGCAAAGTCCTGTGACACCTCCCCCTGCGCCGACCGGGCTAGCCGAGAAGCAGTTATAGCCCGAGCCGTAATAGCCGCCGCTGGCGTCGTGCAGCGCGAAGGAGGCGCCGACAAAACCCCAGCTCTGATCGAGGCGGATGTTGAAGACCGGATCGAAGAACTGCTGGCCCTTGTTGTCCGGCCACATGATGCCGAGCCCGAACGCGGAGCTCGCATCGCTTCCGCCGATCGGATAGCTATTGCCGGCAAGATTGATGATCGACCTGCCGCGGCCGCCAGCTCCCCAGCCGCTATCCTCGAGCGAGAGGCTCGCCGAGAGGCCGCCGCCGAATTGCCAGGTATAGGCAATGCCCGTGATGCCGACGCCGGAGGTATCGCCGCTAAACCGCTGCGAGGCGAGGGAATAAGCGCCGGGATTCACCATGTCGAAGAACGAGCGTATGCGGCCCGCCGTGAAGCCTGCGAACTGCAGGAACGCGCGGTCCATGTACACCCCGGTATTGCCATATTGCGCGCTCGCGCCAAGCGGCTGGGTAGTGGCGCCGCCGGCGAAACCGCCCGCGTTGGACTGAACGCTCGCGCCGATGTCGAGGTAGGAGCGCAGCGTCCCATATTCGGTCTGCGTGCGCAGATCGAGGCTGATTGCGCCGCGCGTCTGAAAGTTAAACATGCTCGTGGTGCGGCTGAACGCGCCGCTGAAGTCGCTTTCGCCGGGGTTGTTGCCGATGCCGCCTTGGAATGTGCCGCCGCCGCCGGCGCCGTAAGCCGTCTGAAGCCTCACGAATGCGCCGATCTTGACGCAGGTGTCGGTGCCGGGGACATACCAGAAACCCGCCCCGTAGAGGCTGCAGACCCTCACATACTCAACCGGCTTGGCCTTCACCGGCAGACCTACGTCGGCCGCCTGTGCGCCGGCAACAGCGAAAATTGCGGCCGCCGACCCCAACAGAACGCGTTTCACTGGTCTCATACTACCTCTCCCCCTACTGGCGCTGTGTCACAGATACACAATATATATATCTATGATATATGTATAAATTAATACTAGTAGCGACCGTCGGGCAACGGCTTTTCGTAAGAGATGTATTTGATTTCTTTTCTGTGTTGCAGAAAAATCACAGACTTAAGGCATCAAAAGTTATTTCAGCTACATGAAGTTCCGCGCTAAGTGCTTCGAATATATGGTTAAATTTTACAACCGGAACTCGCATTAGCGCAAATATCTCTGTTTTTACGGCATTCGCGTTGCGTTAACACTTAATGTCATATATATTTATATTTATGTACGGTTGCGCGATTGCATCCGATCTGACGCTGCCCCGTACGTTGCGGCTGATCCGCGCGAGGCCGTAGGCCGCTGGAAACAAAGAGAAACAAGGCGCTGATTTCGCCCCTGCCAAAAGCTTTGCAAAGCGGGGGCTGAAAAGGAGGGGGACCGTGACAATGATTTCGAAAATGAAATGTCCAAGATGCGGCGCAGTCAGCGCCAATTCCGTTCACGGTGTGTGTCGGGCATGCTTCATGCGCGAGCACCATCGAAAGCGTTCTGCGTCGGGCGGCGCAGAATGTCCGAGGTGCGGCGCAATCAGCGCCAATTTTGTTCACGGTGTGTGTCGCGCTTGCTTTATGCGCGACTACCATCAAAGGCGTTTGGCGTCGGTCGCCGCGGACAATCAAAAGGCACCTGAAACACCCACGTTTGTCGATGGCAGCGAAAGCCGGCGCCTTTGCGTCGAATGCCAGGAGCCGGGCATCTACGCCCTCGGCCGTTGCCTGAGTTGCTACATGCGGGACCGTCGGCGCCGTAACCGGATGAAGCTTGGCACTTGCACGATCTGCGGCGCGTCGTTTCAGTCCGCCCGGCGCGACGCGCTCTATTGCTCTGAGGGCTGCCGCCAGAAGGCACACCGGGCCGGCAAGGCGCGGCGCGCGTCCGACATCGTCCGCAAGGCGCCGAGCGTCGCGCCGGTGTGAAGCGCGCAGGCGCGACGTTCGCGACCGGCGGCGGAGCCATCCCCGCCCCGCAGGGGCGGCAGGGATTTTTTGCGGACACCGGCCTTTACGCCGGCGTTCTGGAGGCGCGCAAACGTCCGTCGCGCCGCAAATGCGGGCGCACTTGCGGTGCGTTAAGGCGCCGGCGAGGCTTTTCCATGCGAGTTACGGGACTTCGTCGCCGCTTCCTTTGCGGCAGCGCCGCCGGCCGCGCGAGCAGCCGCTTCGGCGGCCTCTTTGGCTTGGCGCAGCGCTCTCAGCCGCGCGGTCTTTTCGCGCTCAGCAATCAGCCCGGCCTGGTAATCTGCCATGGCTTTGGAGGCCTCGCGGGCCTCGATTTCCTTTTTCCTGAACTTGAGTTCCGCCCGTTCCCGGGCCTCTTTCGTAGGCGTTGCCAATGCTGTTTCCTTCTATCTAGGCGGAAAAAATCGTGCTTGATTAACCATCTAACGCTTGATGCGGATCGATGATCCATAACTCCGCCATAACTGTGGCAAAAAAACCTGCGGTGCCGGATCGCGCCCCCAAACAAAAAATCGCACCGTTGGCGGTCAACGCGCGTTGCGAGAGGCGGACTGCTCTGCAGTCAGAGTGCGGCCAATCTGAGGACGATAGCGGCGCGACGCGGGGCCCCGTTGAACAGCAGATCCGAATGTCGAACAGGTGAGGCGGCGAAGACACAGGAAATGTCTGCATCGCCATTGCCGCTGCCGTTCGACGATTTTGCAGGCGCCCGAAGATCGCGCTGACGTTCATGCAGCGCCATTGCGGGACTCCGCCTGGCGATCCATCTTCATGCCAGGAAAAACGGACCCACCGGTCAAGCCCCGCGGGCGGCGGACAAAGAGTGGATCAAGCTTACCGGGGTCTGCTGAGGAGACTCGCAAGCGCATGAAGGCCTTAAACCGCGTGGCGGCCTGGCGTCGTCGCGTCTACGAGATACTCGAGCACGAGCCGGCCGACGATCGCCCGGCGCGGCTGGTGAGCAGCCTCATCGTTTTGCTCGTCCTGATCAATATCGTGGCCGTGGTGCTTCAATCAGTGCCGCGGTACGAGCAGGATTTCCGGGCAGGCTTCGTGGCCATCGAGGCAGTCTCGCTCGCGGTGTTCACAGTTGAATACCTGCTTCGCATCTGGGTCGCAGCCGAGCATGCGCCCCATCGCGATGTGAGCCCGTCGCGCGCGCGTTGGCGTTACATCTCGTCAACCGACGGACTGATCGATCTCGTCTCGGTCGTGCCCTTTTGGCTGGCTTTCGTGGCGCCTTCAGAGTTGCGCATTGTCCTGTTGTTTCGGATCGTGCGCTTCCTCAAGCTCGGCCGCTATTCGCCCGCGCTTCGCTCCCTTCTGGCGGCGCTTTATTCAGAGCGGCGGGCGCTGTTCGGCTGCGTGGTGATCCTGACCGGCGCGACGCTGCTCAGCGCGGTGCTCATTCACCTCGCCGAGCGCGATGTGCAGCCGGAGAAATTCGGAACGATCCCGGACGCCATGTGGTGGGCGATCGTCACGCTCGGCACCATCGGATATGGCGACGTCGTGCCGGTGACGGCGGTCGGCAAAATGATCGCGGCAATGACGATTCTGTGGGGGTTTGTGATGGTGGCGTTGCCGGTTGGCATCATTGCGACGGCGTTTTCCGAGCAGATCCACCGCCGTGATTTCGTCGTCACGTGGGGGATGGTTGCGCGGGTGCCATTGTTTGCCGGGCTCGATGCGGCGGCGATCGCCGATATCATGCGCCTGTTGCGGGCGCAGACGGTCGATGCCGGCGAGATCATAACCCGTCGCGGCGAGAATGCCCATTCGATGTATTTCATCGCGGGCGGCAAAGTGGACATTGCGCTGGCCGGCCGGCACATCAGCCTCGGCGTGGGCCATTTCTTCGGAGAGATTGCAGTGCTGCGCCGCGCGCGGCGGTCCGCGACCGTGACGGCCGCCTCCCGCACCAACCTGCTGGTGCTCGACGCGTCGGATTTTCACATGCTGATGGAACGCGACAAACGGATTGCCGAGCGCGTTCATGCGGTGGTGCGGGAGCGCGTCGGCCTTGAAGCGGTGTCGCCCAAAGGCGACATCGCGGCCGGGGAACTGAGCGGGGCGGTCGAGGAGCGGTGACCGGCCGCATTACAGATGGCGACGGCCGGGGTTCGCGAACTAAAGATTGCCGGCCTTAAGGGTCATGTAGATAACAAACTCCGCTCCAGGGGCCCGATTGGCGGGCTTGCCGTGGTTTGGCTGGGCCGCCGGCAGGAACGGGCGGGCCGACCGCGACAGCATCAAGGCGACCTCGATAACGCGCAAGTCTCCATGGGTTTTGTTATAGGTTCTCACGCGGATGTGCGGCCAGCCGAAATAGGTGACGAGGGCGGCCAGTGCGAGGCCGGTGGCGGCAAAGAGCGGCAGCGACAGATCGAAGGGCATGGGTTACTCCCAAAGTGCTCCAGAACGCTTCTGTAATTTTAAATTACAGAAAAAATTACCGCTGTCAAACCCGATTAGGTGACAATTAACAAGGTCAGTAGACATTCATCATTAATCAAAAAATTTTTCCAGCCGCCTTGCGGGCGCTGTAATTTTAGATATCCTGCCCAGTTGTAATTTTGCTTTACGCGCGCCTCTCCCCCTCCATGCCCTTTTCCGGCATGCGGAGGAGGCCAAGGAGGCGCGCCATTTCGCAAGGAAGTGCAATGGCAATTTTGCCCGATGCAGTAAGGGCCTATGAGCAGGAACTGTTACAGAAGGCCGACATGCTGGCGCTTGGGCTCAAGGGATTGAGGGCTACTGCGCCCGAGCGGGCTGCGGAGCTGCTCGACGATATCGTGGCGCGGCTGGAGGTGGCGATCGGGCGAGACGGCGGCGCCGCCATGGTCCAGCCGAGCGTCGACGGGCGCGGCCGGGCCGAGCCGCGGCGGCTTGCGCCGGTTGTGGTGGCGGCCCGCGGCGGCGGCGCCGATGATATCGAAGATTTCATCATGGACATTCTGGCGGAGAACCCGGTCGGTCTTTCCGTCCAGGACATCGTCAACAATCTCGACGAGGCGCAGCTCGACATCAAGCGCAAGACGCTGGTGGTGCGGCTGCATCGGATGGTCCATGCCGGAAAGCTGTCGTCGCTCGCTCACGGACACTACATCCTGAGCGAGGCGGAACGCAGCCGAAGGCGGGCTTAAATGCGCGCGGCGCCGACGCCCGCGCGGAGCGCAAGCATAACCTATAGCGGTTCCCGGCCGACTGGAATCCCTGTAGCAAGGGGAGGCAAAGACGCAACTGAAATCGGCTGTTGCCGATTTCGGCACTGTTGACTACCGAAGTCGGGCGACTTGGGGCGCCGCGCCCATCAGCGCTCCGCCTTTCGAGGGCGGGTGGGCACGCTTCGTTCTGAGCTTGCCGAAGAGGGCCGACCTACGGGCGTTTCCATATGATGGAATCCGCTGCAGGCTACTTACCTTGACGCTTGGCCGGGGCCATTTCCACGAGCGCCTCGCGGGCCTTGGCGGAGCCCAGCGATACGGCACGCTCAAGGTGTCTCCTCGCCTCCAGCGGCTTGCCGAGCGCGCGCGATGACAGCCCAAGCAGTTCTTCCGCGTCGCGCAAGATATCGCGAGTGGGCGTCGGCTCCGGCTCTTTCTTTTGCGCGGCATTGCGGGCCGCCAGGGCCTCAGCCAGCGCGCCATTCGCATCGCCCGCCATGAGCTTTATCCGCGCGCGGACGATCAGGGCGGCCGCCGACGGACTGGACTCTGCTTCGGTCAGGGTCGCAAGCGCGGCGGACGCGTCGCCTTTCGCCGCAAGCGCGACGGCGAGCGCGGTCCGCGCCGGAGCGTAACTGGGATCCAGCGCCATCGCGCGTCGCGCCGCATCGACCGAGCCGTCGAGCCGCGCCACGATAGTAGCGATGCGCACGGAAAGCGGGTGTCTGCGCCGGGCCTCCGCGGCCAGCGCCCATGCCCCCGGGGCCGGCCCCTCAGCGCGTCGCACGCCGGTGGCGGAGTAACCGAGCTCGGCGAGGCGTACAAGATAGTAGCGCTGCGGCTCGAGGTCGGGACATGAGCGCAAATCCTCCGCGGCGGCGCGCCCTAACAAGGCGAACGCGCCGCCCTCGTCCATGGCGCCCGTGGAAATCGCGAGCCGGCCGTTGAAAACCTCGGCCACGCCGGCGCAGTTGATGATCTGCGCGGGCGCGGAGGCGGAACCGAGCGCCATCGTCAGGAGGACAGTCAGCGACCGCATAGTCTTTCTCTCCGATCAAGGGGGGCCCGATTCGCTATAGGGCCGCACCTCGAATTCGGTGCCCGCGTTCAGATAGCCCTTCTTGATGAAGTCGTCGCGGTCGGCGGGGTCGACGTGGATGCAGCCGTGCGAATTCGTGAGATCCGCTATGGCGTTCTTGTCCGCCTTGTACGCGGCTTCGTTCAATGCGCGGCGGCCCTGTCCCTTGACAAGGTGCGTCTTTCCATTAATGCGGCGCGATGGGGGTGCGATCTCCCCATGAGGCGGCAGCCGAAGCATCGCGTCCAGTTAGTCTGCGCTGCGGACCAAGGGTCTGCACGCGCACATGCAAGGACGCGCCATGTTCCCCAGTCGATGCATGTCCTATGAAAATCACGCGCACGCCGTTCGGCCCCTGAATTGGCATTCCGGTTGGCGCGTCCGGGCCGGAGCCTGCAAGCAGGCCTGCGAGAGCAGCCGCGAGCGGCGAGCGCGATGACCGACACGCTTCCACGCGCGCCCGCGCGGATGCGGCGCTCTGACGTCAATCTCCTGTATGCGGCCCGCTGTATACGCGGAATAGGCGACGGCTTCGCGGTCGTGATCTTGCCCGCCTATCTGACAGTGGTTGGTCTCACGCCCGCGCAGATCGGCTTTGTCGCCGCTGCGTCGCTATTGGGCACCGCCGTGTTCACGCTCGCGGTCGGCCTGATCGCATCCCGGCATGACTTGCGCAATATGTTGGCGCTCGGCGCCGCGCTCATGGCGGTAACCGGGGCCGCATTGCCGAGCTGCGACAACCCGTTCTGGATCGCCGCCGTCTTGTTCATCGGAACCATCAATCCTTCGATCGGAGACATCGGCGTATTGGTGCCGCTAGAGCACGCATCGCTCGCTCGCGGCGTCCTCGACACAGAGCGCACGCGCACGTTTGCGCGCTACAGCCTGATCGGCGCCTTGTCGATGGCGGCGGGCTCGCTCGCGGCCGGCCTTTCCGATGCGCTGGTCAGAGCGGGGCTGGCGCAAGTGACGGCGTTCCGGGTGATGTTTTATCTCTATGCAGCGCTCGGCATCATTGCGGCGCTGCTCTACCTGCGCCTGTCGCGCGTTCGCGCGGACCTGTCCGGCCCGGCCGCGCCCTTGGGGGCCTCGCGGCACGTCGTGTACCGGCTTGCCGCGCTGTTCAGCCTCGATGCCTTCGCGGGAGGCTTTGTCGTCCAGTCGCTGCTGGCGCTGTGGCTGTTTAAGAAATTCGAGCTTTCTGTCGCGGCTGCGAGCGTGTTTTTCTTCTGGGCGGGCGTGCTGAGCGCCTTCTCCTATCCGGTTGCGGCGCGGATTGCGAGCCGGGTCGGGCTCGTCAACACCATGGTATTCACCCACATTCCGTCGAGCCTTTGCCTTGTCGCCGCTGCGTTCTCCTCCGATCTGACGATCGCGCTGGTGTTGCTTCTGGCGCGGTCGGCGCTGTCCCAAATGGACGTCCCGACGCGAACGTCCTACGTGATGGCGGTCGTGACCCCGGCCGAGCGAACCGCCGCCGCGGGCATCACCGCGGCGCCCCGCAGCCTGGCGTCGTCGATCAGCCCGGCATTTTCGGGTGTGCTTCTGGCGATGCCGTTCGCAGGTCTACCACTCGTATTGTGCGGAAGCCTGAAAATCATCTACGACCTCGCCCTGTTGTATTCGTTCCGACACATCAAGCCACCGGAGGAAGGAGCGTGAGCCTGACATCGCAGACGGAAGTGTCGCAGGTGGGCCGCGCTCCGTGCGAAGGCGACGCCCTGGCGGACACGGCATCGCATCCTTCGACAGGCTCAGGAGCCCGCCTTTGCCACCCCCGGGTGATTTGAGTCGCTCGAAATTCGGTCTAATTAAGGAAACCGCTGCGGCGCAAAATAAAATACTCATTGTATGGGAGGTCGTCGGTCACGACCGCGGTCTTGCTGCCGGCAGGAAGCAGGCTTTCGATGTCGGCTCTCCGCGACAGAATATTCTCCGCCATGCGCTCGATTGAGATATTCGAATTCCACTCCATGAGATCGCGCTTGGCCGGTTCCGGCAGGCGCGACACAAATTCCGCGGGCGTGATATCGCGGATCGGCGATGCGGAGGCCAGGAAATGATAACCCCAGTCCTCGATCGATTTGAAGGCGACCACATAGGGGAAGGATTCTCGTAACGACCGCGCGACCGCGTATTGGATATTTTCTTCGCCTCCGGGAAACCATTGCTGAAGAATGCCGTTCTCAGCGAGATGGGCCTTCACGACATCGTAGAATTCCTTCGAATAGAGCAGGCTCGATGCGGCAGCCTCGATCGGCGGCGGCGGGTCCAACGTGATGACGTCGAATTTCCGATTGCTGCGCAGAAGATAGCGGCGGCCGTCGTCGACGACGATATGAGCTTTGCGGTCGGCGATCACGTCTTGGGAATCCGCAAAGAAAAAGCCGAAGGACTCGGTCACCGAGCGAGACAGTTCCACAATGGTCGTATCGATGCCCCAGCTATGCATGGCACGGAAAGTCGTGCCCATGCCGAAGCAGATGATCAGTCCTGCCTTGGCGTCGCTGTTAATGGCGAGCGGAAGATGAGCCATCACCTTGGTGATCGGCGTCAGAAAAGTCATGCCGACACCATTCACCAGCAGCCGTTTGTCCATTCCCTGGCCATATGCGATGACGGTGGCGACGTGATCCCGCCGCACCTCGTGTGGGCCCTGGTAAAACCTGCCATCCTCGTAGCTGCGGCTCACGAGTACGGCGAAGGCAAATACTGCGGCGAATGGCGAGACAATCACCGCCCCATCCCACATCGACGACAACAGGCGCCGCCTCGACCACGCGAACAAGAGGAACATCGGAATGCTGAGAACCAGCAGCGCCGCACGGGTCCCGAGGGTCGGGAGAAGCACGTAGGCTGCAACAAGCGGGCCCAGAATCCCGCCCGCGATGTTCACACTGTAGGAGCGGCCGGCGTTGGCCGGGTCGCCGCGCGAATACTCGTCGATCAGCTGCGGCGTTAGGTATCCGAGCGCAAAACAGAACGGCACGATACTTGAAAGTGTCAGCGCGACGTTCTCGCCGAGGCGCGGGTCGTTGAGCAGAATCGGGAGCAGCGAAAAGAGGCATAGCGCGCCGAGGACAATGTCAGTCGGAATAAGCTGGCCGCTCCTCAAGCTGCGGCGATAAATATGAGAGCCGATCCAGGTCGACAGCAGATAGGTCGTGAGGATCATTGCAAAGGCGTAGATCGTGGTCTTCAGCACGAACGTAAATGCCCGCGTCCAAGCCACTTCCATGGCCAGCGATGTGAACCCTGTCGTGAACAAAATGAGCTCGAGCCAGCGCCGGGACGCCTGCATGCTCGACTGCATCGGTCCTCGGCTTGGCGACCCCGAGGCAACGGGCCGCCCCAACTCAAACCGGTAGATACGGGCGAGCACGAAGCCGATCGCCGCAATGGAACAATTCATGGCCGCGGCGATGATATAGGTTGAGCGAAAGCCAAAGACTTCCACTAAAACAAGAGCCGTCATGGCGGTCCCGGCCATTGCGCCCATGACGTTCGCCACGTACAGAAAGCTGAAGCTGCTCTGATTGGCGGGATCCGTCTGCCTGACGAACGACATCATCAGGGGAAAGGTGGCGCCCATCATCACGCACCACGGCAGGATGGCGACAACGATAAAGATCGCTGATATCAACAGATAGCCCGTTGAACTCGCCTCTCCGGTCTTGAGCAGGTAGTCCTCGCCAAATTGGAACAGCCGCGGGACCAGGAAGGCGCCGATTCCAATGATGAGTTCGGCCCCGGCGTAGAAATAGGCCGACGAGATCTTCAGCCGCTGGCTCCACTCATGGACCCATTTGCCGCCGAGCCACGAACCTGACCCAAGGCCCAACATGAAGACGGACAGCACCACGGACAGAACCGGGGTGATGACTCCGAAATGCGCAAAGGCCATGCGGATCCAAACGACCTGATAGAGCAGACTGCAAAATCCCGAGCAGAAGAACAAAAGGAAAAGAACAGCCTTGGCGCGGCCGCCGATCGCTGTGGACCTGATTTTCTCTGCGTGTGCCGTAGCGAAAGCGCGGTTCATGTTCTAAAACTCCGCTCAACTGCCGTTCCTTAGCTTAGCTCCGCCCAGGCCATCGACAACGGCAACTGCTTTGAGGCTTTTCGCGGGCGTTCATCAAGACGTCGGCTATCCGAGACCCATCGTAGCGTGGGCAAAGCGCGTCGATGGCCACGGCGACTTGCGCTGACTCGGACCTCGCAGGCGCCTTTGCCCACCCTACACGTGATTTGAGTCGATGGAAGCCCGCTTCTAATCATCGGCGATCGGGCACAGGCTTAGGGCGTGTCCCTCCAGGTTTGTCCGGATTGGTTGACAGGGCGATGCGCTCAATCGCAAATCAAAATGCCTCAATATCCGATTTAATTTGCTGCTGTCGAATTCATCGACGTTGAGGATGAACTTCGGCCGTCCGGGCGTGCGCATGACGCGCTTTACCTCAGCGGCAAGCTTGTTACTCTGAGACAATTCGAGATAATTATTCTCGACGCCGAGAAACTGGGTATTCGGATCAGCGAACGGAATGAAAAACGCGACCGGGTCCCACGTCGCGATCAATACGACGCTATTTGCCGGCAGCGGCGGCACCCGTACGTCGACGTACCGGTCTCCATACCGGCCGCGGCCCCAGTCAAGATAGACGGTGGTGGCGGCGGCAAGGAGCAAGGCCGCGATCGCACCGACAAACCGCAGACGCCGATCCGCAAAAATCCAGATTAACGCCCCAACGGTGACGACACCCGTCAGCATTTCGAGCGGTACGGCGTACCTGTAGTAGCCGAAGCCAAGCGCCCAGCAGAAGTAAGACAGGATGACGAATATGAAAACGAGATCGAGATCGCATGTGCGCGTTGAGGGACGCGGCGGGCGGTAACCGTTGCGCGCGTAGCTCGCCGCGAATGCCGCGAATCCTGCCGCCGTCGCAACATAGGCAATGGCGCCGCGCCAGTCGCGGAAAGGCGGTTCGGCGACGATATAAGTGTCGACCGTTGTCCAATAGAACGGATACGCAATGAGCTGCCAGAAATTTTGCGGCAGGAACCGCGCGTCTCGGATAGCTTCGGGCTCCCAGTAAGGCGACCGAAAGATCTGATTAAGGTAGGGAAACGTCGGATTCCCGAAATCGTGCCACAGCGTGAGCATGTGATGCGCGGCAACGGCGAGAAAACCGAGCAGCGCGCCCGCTCCAAACAGGAGGAGTCCGCTGATGGTCTTCTGCCGCAGCGCCACAAGAAGCGCTATGACGCCTAATCCGGGGGCATAAACCGCCGACGTGTATTTCAGGCCAATTCCGATCCCCGCCAGGATTCCTGCCCACGCGAAGCCGGGGGCGCCTCCCCGCTCGGCCGCCGGCCGTGCGGCTTTGAGGACGCCCAGCAGCGAACCCAGCACAAACAGCGAGCTTGTGAGATCATTGGTCGATGTTCCGACGAGGGATATGAATCCGGGCCCGGAGGCGCCCATCAGCCACGCAAGGCCGCCCAGGGTCCACCGCTGGGATGGCGGAAGCGGACGAAAGACGTGAAGGCTGATCGCGAAAAGCACGGCGGCATTGACGCCGTGCATCGCGCCCATGACAAACGCGATAACGCGCGGAGCTTCGTTCAGCGGCGATGAGATCAACCCGTAGAAAATAAAATCCGCGGTCGGGTTGAGGAAGCCCTGCTCCTGAGCTGGACCGACATCGTAGAGGTATCGGTCATGCAAATACGCCCATGGCGCATAAAGATGGTAATAGCGCAGGTCCCAATAGTTATCGGGCCCCAAGGCCACCGACAACAGTCCGGCGCCGCCGCAGATCAGCAGCATCAAGAGCCAAAAGTGCCTTGGCTTGAGCCCGTCGGTCGCGAACGAGCCTCGGAGGTGCGATCGTTTGGTTGCAGTCTGTTGTGGGATCATGCTGGATGGAACGCGGAACAGCTGATCATCTGAGCGACCACGCGACGACAAAGCAAGATCCCCCATGGACGACGTGATCTCTATGTTGCGACATGAACCGCCGTCGGCATATCCGCAGGCTGGCCCTTACGCTTTCGCTTGCCGCGATGGGCAAGGAGAGCAGGAATTTCGAGGCGGCGTGGTGGTCAGCCGCTGATCATACGCATCAGGACGCGGTCCCTGCGCACGAAATGATGATAAACGGCAGCACTGACATGCGCGGCCACGAGTCCCGCGATCGCCGCGGCGATCAGCGCATGCACGACAAAAAGGCGTTCGGACAAGGGGCGGTCCTGAGGCCAAATTGGCGGCAACTCAAACAGTCCGAACACCATGATTGGCGCGCGATAGGCTGAGGTGGCCACCCAGCCGACGAATGGTTGAACCGCCAGCAGAGCGTAGAGTGCCCAATGCGTGGCGTGCGCGGCGGCTTGCTGCAACGGCGGGACGTCCGCCGGCAGCGGCAATGGCGGATGGGTGAGACGATACCCCAGCCGCAGGATGATGAGCGGGATGACCACGGCGCCGATCGAGCGGTGCAGATCATAGAGGGGATCCTGCAGCGGTCCGCCCCACTCATTGGCGATCACGACGCCGAGCGCAAGCAAGGTCAGCACCAGCGCTGCGGTCAGCCAGTGCAAGACACGCGCGGTCATGCTGTAGGCGATCGGCGCTGTCCCATCGGTCGTCCGAGCGCCCTTTGCGAAGCTTTCAGACATGGCGGGCCTCGTCATAGCCGATCGACCGGCATTGCGCGAATTGGACCACCACCCGACCGAGTTTATGCCCGACACGCGTCATCTTGCCGCTGACATATCGGGAGTTGCCGCCGCGATGGATTCGTGCGGCGCAATCCGCCCGCTCGCTCTCGTGACTCGCGCCAGATTTGCGCGCTTTACCCGCGTGTTCACGAACCAAACCGCCTGCTTGCAGCCACGCAGTTTGCCGTTTGCGCGCCGCAATTGCACGCCGCGTGGCGAACTTCGCGTCCTCCAGCTCGCCCATCCCCACCGCCCTCCCCGCTGATTTCGATCCGGACATTCGCAGGATGCCCTTGAATCGATTTCATGTTAACAATTTCTCGTGAAGCTGGAAAGTTCGCGCGTGCTCCGAAGAGATGGAATTGCCCCTCCGCCCGTCGCCGGATTTGATCCGGGATTGCCGCAGGAGCGGCGTGCCCCTCCCCCACCCTCCGCAGGCGGGCGAGGGTCGGGAGGGGAAACGAGAAGGACGGGCCTGGCCCCGCATCAGGTCCAACGGCAACAAGCCCTGCCATGATTCCCAGCAAATGGTTCACGCGACCGGAACGCGCTCCAACAGGCGAACACGAGAGCCGCGGCGGCGCCGCGATCCACCGTTCGCGCAGGGACGCGCCGCCGCTTCACAACAATTAAGCAGAGACGCCACCAACCGACAGGACAACGCTAGCATGATTGCAAATCAAAAGATCTGCGTTGTGCTCCCCGCCTATAATGCGGCGCAGACTCTCGAAATGACATTTCGCGAGATTCCGGCCGACGTTATTGACGACATCATCCTGGTTGATGACGCAAGCACGGACGACACCCTGCGGCTGGCGAAAAGCCTGGGAGTTTTCGCCGTCGCGCATGACCGCAATAAGGGTTACGGCGGAAACCAGAAGACCTGCTATCGTTTGGCGCTGGAGCGCGGCGCCGATATCATTATTATGTTGCATCCCGACTATCAATATACTCCGAAATTGCTGGTCCCGATGGCGTCGATGCTATGTTGCGGATTATTTGATGTCGTCTTGGGTTCGCGCGTTCTTGGAACAGGCGCGCTCGCCGGCGGCATGCCTCTCTATAAATATATTGCAAACCGTGCGCTCACATTTATACAGAATATTCTTCTTGGATATAAGTTGTCGGAATACCATACTGGTTACCGTGCGTTCACGCGAGCTGTTCTTGAAGCTCTGCCGCTTGAGCGGAATTCGAATGATTTCGTATTTGATAACCAGATGTTGTCGCAAATAATCTATCTGGGATTCAGGGTTGGGGAAATATCATGTCCGGCGAAGTACTTCTCAAAAGCATCGTCTATTAATTTTTCTCGCAGCATAACTTATGGACTAGGCGTGCTGAAAACCAGCATCACCTTCAGGTTGGCTCGATCCGGGTTCGATCGCGGCACAATATTTGAGGGCCTTGGTCATAGGATGGGTTTCGATGCGCGCGACCCACCCTAGGAGACCCGCATGCGGCCCGCAGCATGCACGAATTAATCCGCCTTTGCGCCTGAGAACCGCACTACGCGGCCCCACTTCTCCGTTTCCTCGGCGATCAGCTTTCCGAATTGAGCGGGCGATCCGCCAAGCGCCGTCTCGCCCAAGTCCGCAAGCCGCGCCTTGACCATCGGATCGGAAAGGAAGGCGTTCGCCTCCATGTTCAGCTTCTCGACAATCTCGGCGGGCGCATGCCGCGGCGCGCCGATGCCGTACCACTGGCTCGCCTCAAAGCCGGGCACGAACTCGCTGACTGTCGGAACATTCGTCAGCGCCTCCGAGCGCGCTGCGGCGGTCACCGCCAGCGCTCGCAATTGGCCGGCCCTGACGTATTCGACTGCCGCCGACATCGGCGCAAAATAGACCTGGACCTGGCCGCCAAGCAAATCCGACAGCGCGGGGCCGGCGCCTCGATATGGCACGTGAACGAGGTTGACGCCAGTCTGCATCTTGAACAGCTCGCCGGTGACGTGGGATGGGGCGCCGGTGCCCCCCGACGCCATCGTGATCGTGCCCGGATTGGCGCGGGCAAGGGCGATAAATTCCGGGACCGTGTTTGCCGGCACGGAAGGATGCACAACCATGACGTTGGGTTCCCGGGAAAGCAGCACGATCGGCGCAATGTCGCGTATAAAGTTGAAACTCAGCTTTTCGTAGAGCGTCGCGTTGATGAAGTTTGACGCCGTGATCAGCAAAAGCGTGTAGCCGTCTGGCGGCGCCCGCGTGACGGCCTCGGTCGCAATGTTGGTCCCTGCGCCGGTGCGGTTTTCGACGATGAATTGCTGGCCAAGTCGCTGCGACAACCATTGCGCCATCAGACGCGCGATGATGTCGGCCGAGCCGCCGGGAGCAAAGCCGACCATGATGCGCACCGGCCGAGCCGGATAGGCCTGCGCCCACGCAATCCCTAATGCCTGCGGAAACGCACAGGCAGAAGCCGCGAGACTCAGCACTTTGCGACGTGGAAGCTTCACGTTTTACTCCGCGAATGTCGAACGCCAGCGCCCTCCTTCCGGCAGCGGGCGAAGCGGCGCAAGCGGTCTATCGCGATTGCTCCGCATCGATAAGCCTTTGCAGAACCTTCTTGTAACGAACCGGCCCTGCGTCGATCGCCAGGATGATCGGGTCCAGCGCCGTCTCCGCAGCATCGATGATCT
>JAJPKK010000005.1 GCA_021323775.1 Hyphomicrobiales bacterium | reverse complement strand
CCCAAATCCGGTTTCGTCCGCTGCGGGTTAACAGGGCGTCTGATGCCGCGGGCGGTGGTTCGCTCAGGCGGTGGCGGTTGCCGGCGTTGCAGCGGCCGGCTTTGGCCGGTAGCCGAATTTCTTGAGCGCTCCGACCGTCAAACTAAGATTGACCTCTGCCCGAAGCCCCCCGCACCCGACCCTTTCAGCCTCAAGCGGCGCCGCAAGCGATTTTCATCATTGGGGGCGGCCAACCGGCCATGGCGGTTAGCGTGGGCAAAGCCGCTTGGCACGGCCGACGGGCTGATGCACCAGCCCCCGCGCGCTTCTGAGCTTGTCGAAGAATGCCCACGCCGTACGACTTCGCAGTTACTCGGGCGGATCGCGCGGGCAAAGGCGGAAGGAAGACCGTGCCAGCACTGCAACGCCTCGGCCGCCTTTGCCCACCCCACGATGCTACCGATCGCCGCCTCGTATTCCCGATGCATATCCCCCTCTCTGCCCTGCGCCGCCTGCCGGCGAGGCCGTTTCCAAGGCCGCCGACCGGACCTTTCGGACGCAGTAGTATTAACCGCACGTGAAACCGGGGAGCAGCATCGCCGCGCGGCGAACGCGGCGCCGGACTGAGGGGCCTCCTGGCAGTTGAAAACGCGGAGAGCCAACCGATATTAAGTCATTGAATTGCCAATCTCGCCATTGCCGTTTTTGCAATATTGAGGCGCCCGATGAGCGGCATGACTCCCGGGGAGAGCGACGTTCTCCTTGTAATCGATGTTCAGAATGATTTCTGCCCGGGCGGCGCGCTGGCGGTTCCGCGCGGCGACGAGGTGGTTCCGATCATCAATCGCCTCGCCCGACGGTTCGCGAACGTCGTTCTGACGCAGGATTGGCATCCCGCCGATCATTTTTCATTCGCCTCCGCCCATCCAGGGCGGAAACCGTTTGAAACTGTAACGGCGGCCTATGGCCCCCAGGTGCTGTGGCCCGATCATTGCGTCCGGGGGACGCCGGGAAGCGATTTTCATCCATCGTTGACGATCCCGCATGCAGCACTGGTGGTGCGCAAAGGCTTTCGCCGCCTCATCGACTCCTACTCGGCGTTCTATGAGAACGATCGCAAAACGCCGACCGGTCTTGGCGGTTACCTGCGGGAGCGCAACCTTACGCGCATCTTTCTGGCAGGGCTCGCACTCGATTTCTGCGTGCGCTACTCGGCCGAGGATGCAGTGCGCGCCGGCTTCGCCGTCGCGGTAATCGAAGATGCATGCCGCGGCATCGACATGGAGGGCTCCGTGGCAGCGACGCGCCGAAGCTTCGAATCGCTGAACATTCCGTGCGTGTTGGAGAAAGACTTGTCTTAGCGCGGACTTCGATGGCCCGGGTGGAGTTGCAGGGTGCACAAAAGCGACCCTTCGACACGCCCAGGAGCGACGTGGCCGCCCTCCGTGCCTCCGCGCTTGCGCGGGGTGTAGGGGGGTGGGCGCGCTTCGCTTGGCCCACCCGGCGATTTCGGCGGGCACGAGCGCTGAGCGCGCCCCGCAATCCCGCTTCCGGGTAGTGCAGAAACTCTTTACTATCCGGCAAATCGACAGCCAGCGGGAAATCCCGAGTCAATACGATTGGCGCGCCCGGCCGCGCCCCCAAAGGGAGGAAAAGATGCATTCCTACCATCCTGGCTCGCTGCCCACGCTTCTGCTCGCAGGCGTTACGTTATTCGCCATCGCTCCGGCTGTCGGAGCAGAGGTAACGCCGGCGCGGCTTGCCAATCCGGAGCCGGGCAATTGGCTGATGAACCACCGCACCTATGACGCCCAGCGCTATTCGCCGCTCGACCGCATCAACAGGACCAACGTCAAGAGCCTCAAGCTCGCCTATGCGGTCGCGATCGGGGGCACCGCGGCGAACGAAAATCTCGAATCCACGCCGCTCGCCGAGGACGGCTATCTCTACGTGGTCGATCAATGGGGCGTGGTCTACAAGATCGACGGGCGTTCGGGCGACGTGGGCCGCATCGTGTGGCGCATGGACCCCGGGCAGGAGAAGACGCCGCTGGCGAACCGCGGCGCGGCGCTGTGGGGAAATCTCGTCATCAGCGTCGCCAGCTATCCGGCGCGCGTCATCGCCACCGACAAGGAGACCGGCAAGGTCGTGTGGGAAACCAACATGGCCGACGGCCAGGCCGACTTGCAGCTCACGGCAGCGCCGCTGCCGGTGAAGGACAAGATCGTGATCGGCGCCGCCGGCGGCGACCGCGGCGTTCGCGATTTCATCGCCGCGCTTGACGGCGCGACCGGCAAGGTGATGTGGCGAAAATACACAGTGCCCGCCCCCGGCGAACCCGGCTTCGAAACATGGAAGGACAAGAACAACGCCTGGCAGACCGGCGGCGGAGCCATGTGGGTCACAGGATCCTACGATGTCGCCACAAACCAGGTGCTGTGGGGCACCGGCAATCCGGTGCCGATGTACAATCCCTACTATCGGCCCGGCGACAATCTCTACACCAACAGCCTGATTTCCTGGGATCCCGACACCGGCAAGATGAACTGGTATCACCAGTACGTTCCGGGCGACATGTGGGACTACGATGCGGCCGGCACGCATATTCTCATCGACGGCGATATTTCCGGTCAGCCGCACAAGCTGGTGACGCACGCAGCGCGCAACGGCTTCATCTATGCGCTCGAACGCGCCAACGGCCAGACCTTGCTGGCGAAGCCCTATATGGAGGACATCAACTGGACCAAGGGCATCGACCAGAAGACCGGCCTGCCGGTCGATTACGATCCGAGCAAGGACATCCAGGTCTATTCGGGAATGCAAAATCAGACATTGACGGACCGCACCAAGAAGCTGTGCCCCTCGCACGAGGGCGGCAACAATTACTGGTCGGCGTCGTACAGCCAGAGGACCAGGCTCGTCTACATTCCATCGCGGCCGACATGCGATGAAGTGACGATGACCCCGGATCAACTGCGCAATCCCACCACCGGCTCCATGCTGGGCGGCGGCGTGAGGTTCTTCGCGCGAACCGAGTCCGAAATCGTCGTTGCCGATCCGTTCACCGGCGAGGTCAAGAAGCGCGTCCGCTCGACCTATCCGAACTACAGCGCTGCGCTCGCCACCGCCGGCGGCCTGGTGTTCACGGGCTTCGGCGATGGGACATTCGTCGCCTATGACGACACGAGCCTCGAACCGCTATGGAAAATCAATGTCGGCAGCGGCTTCAATGCCCCGCCGATGACCTTCGAGACCGGCGGCAAGCAGTACGTCGCCATCCTGTCGGGACTGAGCCAGATTTCCAAGGGCAGGCTCATCCTCACGCCGGAGCTGCGCGAGATGCGCAATCAGACGATGCTGTTTGTGTTTTCGCTGTGATCCGCCGCAGAGCGGTTCCGCGGGCGCGGTGCGAGCCAATTGGCCCCTCCGCGCCTGCGTTGATGGCCCCTGCCGCTGACTCGTCCTCGAAGGCTCGCGAGTCCCTTTGGGAACCGAGCGCGAAGAGCGCCATTGTGCGATCCCGGCTGCTCACGAGTCACTGCGAGCCGAACGCGTATGAACACAGCAGCATTGAGCGCGCTCGGAACCCGCTCCGGTCCCGAGTTGCGCAACCCCTTCCAACTTCATGAGCCGATGGTGTAACTTCCCGATCCGCCGCTGCGCCGCCAAGCGTCGCGGCGAAGATCAGGGAGGATACCAATGAGTTGCCGAGGCGCGATCCGTGCCGCCGCATTCATAGCCGCATTGCTTGCAACGCCTTGCGTCGCCCAGGTGGTTGATTTTGGCAAATACCCCAACCTCAAAGGGCAATGGGTCCGCCCTCCCGGCAACCCGAACAACTGGATTCCGCTGGCAGGGCCGCCTCCGCTCACCCCTGAATATCGCAAGGTCATGGAGAACAATGTGGCCGACGTCAAAGCCGGCGGGCCCGGGCTCTGGCCGCCGACATTCTGCATCCCGGCCGGCATGCCGGCGATGATGAATTTGTATGAACCCATGGAGATCATCGTCCTGCCGGAGACCACTTACATTCTCATCAGCCACACCGACGATTCCTACCGGCGCATCTACACCGACGGCCGCGAGTTTCCGACCGACGCGGCCCTCACCTATGCGGGCTACTCGATCGGTCGCTGGGTCGACGAGGACGGCGACGGCAAATACGATGTGCTGGAGGTCGAGACGCGTTTTCTCAAGGACCCCCGCGGCTACGATATCTCGGGCATCCCGTTCGCCAACGACAATCAGACCCGCATCAGGGAACGCATCTATCTCGACAAGGCCGACCCTAACACGCTCTATGACGAGATCACGGTGTTCGATCACGCCCTGACGCGGCCCTACTCCAAGACCCAGAAGGCCATCCGCAATCCCAATCCGCGCCCGGTGTGGATCGCGAATGTTTGCTCCGAAGACAACATCCATGTCAGCATCGAGAACGAACAGTATTATCGCAGCGCCGATGGCAAGCTGATGCCGTCCAAGAAAAACCAGGCGCCGCCGGATTTGAGGTATTTCAAGAAAACGCAGTAGTCCTACTGCGTCAGAAGTCGTTCCGGGGCGCCGTGAAGCGGCGAGCCTGGAACCCATGACCGCGGCGCTCAGGTATGGATTCCGGGCTCGCGTGCCGCTCACACGCCCCGGAATGACGCTCTCGAAATCTTATGACACAGTAGCACTAGTTAGTTTCCGGCGCAGTTAGGGCGAGGGAGGATGCCATGAGTTATAGAAGTTCGATCTGCGCGACGGCGCTCGCAACCGCGTTGCTGGCGACGCCAGCGGCCGCCCAGGTCGTCGATTTTGGCAAGTACCCCGACTTTAAGGGGCAGTGGGTCCGCACCGGCAATCCGAACAACTGGATCGCGCTCGCGGGCCCGCCTCCGCTCACGCCGGAATATCAGAAGATATGGGAGGGAATTCAGGCGGACGTGAAAGCGGGGGGCGCCGGCAATTGGCCGTCCACTTTCTGCATCCCGGCGGGCATGCCGGCGATGATGAGCCTCTATGACCCGATGGAGATGGTCGTCCTGCCGCGAGCCACGTATATCCTCATCAGCCACAACGACGACTCATATCGGCGCATCTACACCGACGGCCGAGAATGGCCGAAAGACGTTACGCCGACTTTCGCGGGTTATTCGATCGGCAACTGGGTCGACGAGGACGGCGACGGCAAGTACGACGTACTCGAGGTCGAGACCCGTTTCCTCAAGCTGCCGCGCAGTTACGATATCTCCGGAATTCCGTTTCACAGCGACGGCCAGGCGGTCATTAAAGAGCGGATCTATCTCGACAAGGCCGACCCCAACACGCTGTACGACGAGATCACCGTGTTCGATCATGCGCTGACGCGGCCCTACTCGAAGACCCAGAAGGCCACCCGCAATTCAAACCCTCGTCCCATGTGGTTCTCAGAGGTTTGCTCGGAAACCAATACGCATGTCTTCATTGAGAATGAACACTATTTCCTGAGCGCCGACGGCAAGCTGATGCCGGCCAAGAAAAACCAGGCGCCCCCGGACCTGCGCTATTTCAAGCCGACGCAGTAATCGCGTAATGCGTTGATGAAAAACCTGCCTGCCCGGGCGCGGACGAAAGCGCCCTTTCCAGGTTCGCGGCTGTCTCGGTTCGCGTCCGTTTTGCGTCGCGTTCTTTCTCAACAACCTGGCGTATTATGAGGAGATCTGCCGCGCTGGCTTCGACAGGGCAGGCGCTGCAGAGCCTCAAGGAGCAATCGGATGCGCAACATCAAAGTGGCCGCCGCCCAGCTCGGTCCAATCCAGAGGGCTGATACCCGCCAGGCCGCGGTTGCCCGCATGCTCGATCTCATGCGGCAGGCCGAGGGCTGCGACCTCATCGTCTATCCGGAGTTGGCGCTGACAACCTTCTTCCCGCGCTGGTACTGGGAGGACCGCACCGAAGCCGATATCTGGTTCGAGAGTGAGATGCCAAGCGCCGCCACCAGACCGCTGTTTGAGGAGGCGAAGCGCGCCGCCATAGCCATGAGTTTCGGCTATGCGGAACGCACGCCGGATGGGCGTCACTTCAACACCTCGATACTGGTCGACAAGGAGGGGGTCATCGTCGGCAAATACCGCAAGGTCCATTTGCCCGGGCACGACCAGTTCGATCCGAAGCGCAGTCACCAGCACCTTGAAAAGCGCTATTTCGAGCCCGGCGACCTTGGCTTTCCGGCTTGGCCCCTGCTGGGCGGCGTATTCGGGATGTGCATCTGCAACGACCGGCGCTGGCCGGAGACCTTTCGCGTCCTCGGGCTGCAAGGCGTCGAGATGGTAGTGCTCGGCTTCAACACACCGTCGGTCAACGCGCAAAATAGCGGCGAGGGCCCGGCCAAGCGGATGTTCCATCACAAGCTTTCACTGCAGGCCGGCGCCTATCAGAACTCGACCTGGGTGGTGGCGGTGGCCAAGTGCGGCGTCGAGGATGGCCATCACTGCATGGCCGGCAGCGTGATCATCAATCCGGATGGCGAGGTCGTCGCGGAGACGACCACTGAGAACGATGAACTTCTTGTGCACGACTGCGATCTCGACGCGACCCGATTTGGCAAAGAGACCGTGTTCGATTTTGCTCGCCACCGGCGCATCGAGCATTATGGCTTGATCGCCATGCAGACCGGGGTCGTTCTGCCGAAGGCGTAATAGTCCTACCGCGTCACAACTCCCTTTGTGGGCGTGGTTGCGGGGAGCATGCGAGCGCGCGAGCCCGGTATAGGATGCCACCACGCCGTGGTTATGGGTTCCGGGCTCGCCGCATCCGATCTCGGATTTACCCGAGTTCGGCACTATAAGAAGCGCACCCCGCACGTCCGCCAGGCTCGGGCCGCTTTCTGCCCGCCATGCTCGCGCCGCTGCGCAGCCAACCGGCCGCCGTGGGCGCGAGCTCGATCCAGACCAGAGTTTCGGGGCGCATATCTGATCGGAGCCGCCGCCTGCGCGTCGCCGGCATGGCGGGACTATGGCAGAGTGGCGACCGTGAGGGCGCCAGCCTCGAGCTTTCACGCTTTTGTATTTTTATATTTTGGTGTTGCGAGAGCCCGAGTATATTTTGTTACTGGAGAGCCCGACGCGGAGGGAGGCCAGTAAGGGTGTTGGCACCGGGGAAACGCGAATGGGAGAGGTCGTAGCCATGCCAGTCCGTTCCTCCCTCAATGCTGGAGTGTTCTTCGAACCTGAGGAGATTGCCGTAATCAGCCGAGCCTTCGAGGCTGTCTGCGAAACGCTTCAGAACGCTGGCGAGCCTAATGTCGGGCGTGAAGCCATCGCGGGACGAATTATCGCAGCGGCCAGTGCCGGCGAGCGTGACCCGGCTCGCTTGCAAGCGGCAGCGCTTGCTGGCCGCCGGGCCGCACGGCGTTAGAATTCTCACTGCGTGGGTCGGCATAGCTTGTGGACCGGGCGTATATGACCTCATGTTTCGTCTGTTTTGTCGCCCCAAAGCGCAAACCGGTTTGGTCGCAGCGGGCGCGTCTTGCTATTGCGAGCCTCGCCGCTGTGATTGCAGCGGGCGATCATGGGAGCGCCGCAAGCAGCCGGAACGCACGCGCCGTGGCGTCGATCGAGTCGCGCGTCGCGGGTCCGCCGATCATGGCCATCGTTTCGCTGCGCAGCCAGCGGATCACTGTCTATGACGCCAACGGCTGGATCCTGCAAGCGCCGGTGTCGAGCGGCCAGAAGGGGCGCGAGACGCCCGCCGGAATCTTCAGCGTCATCGAGAAACAGGCCGAGCACTACTCGAACCTGTATGACGACGCCTATATGCCGCACATGCAGCGCCTCACGTGGTCGGGCATCGCACTCCACGGCGGCCCTCTGCCGGGATATCCGGCCTCGCATGGCTGCATCCGGATGCCCTACGACTTCGCGGAACGCCTGTTCGATGCGACCAGGCCGGGCATGCGGGTGATTGTGGCGCCAACCGACGTGGCGCCCGTCGAAATCGCCCACGCGGCTCTGTTCTCGCCCAAGCCGGGTGCGGGCGCTGTTGCCGCCGCGCGCGCCGCAGAAGCGGCCGAGGCAGCCAGCAAGGCAGATCAGGCGAGGCTCGCCGCCGCGACGGCCGCCCGAGAGGCCGCCCGAGCGATGACGCCCGTGCGCACAGCGGAAAGTCTGAAGCGTAAAGCCGACGCGCAGCTGGCGGCCGCCGAGCGCGCGGCCGCCTCCGCAGGCTCGGCAGAAGCAAAGGAGCAATCCGAGGACGCCAAGGCGAAGATCGCCGCGACGGTCGCCGAGTTGGAGGCGCAGGTGGCCGCCGCCAGAGCCGAGTTGCAGCCAAAGCTCGACGCCGCGGCGTCCGCACGCGAAGCGGCCGTCGAAGCGGAGAAGACGCGTGTGGCGGCGGCCGAGGCCGCGCGCGAGGCTGCGCGCGACCTCGAACCGGTATCGGTCTTCATCAGCCGCAAGACCCAGCGTCTCTACGTCCGGCAGGCCTTTCACCCCATCCTGGAGAGTCCCGTCACCATCCAAGATGCGGATCGTCCGATCGGCACGCATGTCTTCACCGCAATGGAGCGCATCGGCGACGGCGACATGCGATGGAGCGTGGTCTCCCTGGAGAGTGAGCACTCCGACGGCGGCGTCGTGCCGCACGGCCCTGCGCGCGGACGCGGCGGGCGAGACGGCGAACCGGCGCTCCCTCCCGCGCATGCGGCGGAGGGGGCGGCGCGCGCCAAAGCGGCGCTCGACCGCATCACCATTCCCCAGGACGTGTTGGATCGCATCGAAGCAATAGCGTCGCCACGATCTTCCCTGATCATCTCTGACGAGGCGTTGAGCGCGGAGACCGGCAAGGGGACAGACTTTGTGGTCCTCATGAGCGGCGAGCCACAAGGAGGCATCAAGTTCAGACGCCGCGGTTTCGAGACCGCGGCCCGCTACGACCGCCCTCGCAGTCGCTCGCAATACTGGCCCTTGCCATTTGCGGGGCCGTGGTGAGCGAGGGTTGTCTTGCGGCTACCTTGAATCCGCCCTTAACCTTTGGCCGCGGCCTTCGGCGCCGGGCGCTTGCTCAAAAAATGCGCCTGGTCTCAAGAGTGCCTGCTTTCAAGTATGACGACGACTTCCGTCGGTTCGGGTTCGTGCGGCGCGAGGCTGGTGAATTGCGGGTCGCTCCAGTTGGCGAGATTTACCACCGTACCCGCCGGCACGCCCATCTCGCTGCTCTCGCTTGGCTCGACGACATTCAATCCGTTGTTGTCGAGGAAGAACGTGTGGTCGCCAAACAGTTCGTTCAATTTCGCAACGAGCGGATGGTCATCAGGGATCACCTGAGCTTCGAACTGGGTCAGCGCTTTTTCGACCTGTGCGGAGTTCAGTTTCATAACGCACTCCATTCCGTGTTTGCTTAGAGCCTTCCACGTCGCTTCTTCGCAGAGCGCCGCACCTCGTAGCGGTCGCAGCTTGGCCGGCCATTCCTGCGATCCGACCCAATGCGCGGCTTAACCGGTGACACTACTTCTTAACTTCTTATGGCAGCGATGTCGTTCAGGCGCGCGGCGGCCATTTGACGGCCGCATTTTTCGCTCCTGGTGTTGCGCACCTCGCTCGGCACGGCCGATCCGGCTAATTCGGGGCCAACATTGGCTGGCGAAAAAGGTTCCGTCAGGCACTCGCCCATTGAGTCACAGCATACGCCGTCGATGTGACGTGGAGTCGCAAGTTATTCCGCGGGCAAAATGGTGTGGAGCTCACCCTCATCGCCCGCCGGCGCTGGCGGCGCGTCTTACATACTTCATCTGCTTCTTTTGAATCTTGAGTGGGTGCAGAAGCCTTAAGGGCGCACGGCCTTGGCGAGGGCCTTGATCGCTTGGATGCAGTCTTGCGGGCGGCCGCAGCCGGTCAAGGGCGATTGGCGCGCGTTTAATCGCACGCCAATCGCCGCTTAAGCGGTCGAGACCCTTGACCGGCTGCCATCCGATCTCGGGTTCACCCGAGATCGGGAAATTGAAGATACGCACATCGGCAACAGCCGATGT
>JAJPKK010000054.1 GCA_021323775.1 Hyphomicrobiales bacterium | reverse complement strand
GCCGCTTAAGCGGTCGAGACCCTTGACCGGCTGCCATCCGATCTCGGGTTCACCCGAGATCGGGAAATTGAAGATACGCACATCGGCAACAGCCGATGTGCGCCCGCCACAAGAAGCATCCAAGCGATCAAGGCCGCGAGTGATCGCGGGTTGGCCGCTTTTCACGTCCTGCCCTGCTCGAAATTCAAAAGCGCCAGCAAAATCGCTTAAATTGTGAGCAAGCATTCGCGACTGCGCTGCCGGCTATTTTGCTTAACCGCGCGCTGCGGCAAACAGCGGGACTTTACAGCGGCAAAGGCGATGGTAGATGATGCCGCCGTCGCATTTCGTGGGCGTCGCTGCAATCGCGGAGCGGCGAGATTCCCAATCGTGGGGAGGATACTCCGATGACTCGTAAGCTCAGCCGCCGCGCCTTCGCGGCCGGTGCGGTTGCAACTGCGTCGTTCCGCTTCGCTCCGGCCATCGCGCAGTCAGCGCCCTTCCGGATCGGGCTTTTGACCGTCAAGACCGGACCGCTGGCCCAGGGCGGCATCCAGATGGAGCAGGGAATTGCTTCATTCCTGAAAGAAAAGGCGAATACGCTCGCGGGCCGCAGGATCGAGTTCATTTCGGCCGATACCGGCGGCAATCCGGCGGGGGCCAAGACCAAGGCGCAGGAACTCATCGAGCGCGACAAAGTCAATGTAATCCTCGGTCCCTTGGCGGCATTCGAGCTGCTCGCAATCACCGATTATGTGCGCGAGAAGGAAACGCCGCTTATCAGCCTGGCGGCGGCCGAAGACGTGACCCAGCGCAAGGCGAACCCTTACATTATCCGGCCGTCCGCCACCTCGGCGCAGTGCTGCCACGCGATCGCGGATTACGCGGTCAAGGAGCTGAAATACAGACGTGCCGCCACCATCTCGGAGGACTTTGCCTTCGGATACAAGCAGATGGCCGGATTCCAGCGCGTTTTCGAAGATGGCGGCGGCAAGGTCGTGAAGAAGCTGTGGCCGCCTTTGGTCACTCCGGATTACACCCCCTACATTGCCCAGATCCACAACGTGGATTGCGTCTTCAACGGCTTTGCCGGATCGAACCCGGTGAAGTTCATGCGCGCCTATGCGGATCTCGGATTGCAGGGGAAAATCCCGCTGCTGGGCGGATGGACCGCCATGGACGACGCGCTGCTGCGCAGTTTTGGAGACGAGGCGATTGGAGTCGTGTCGGCGCACTGGTATTCGGCCGATTTCGATTCTCCAAGCAACAGGCGGTTCGTGGCCGCGTTGGACCGGGACTACAAGGTGCTGCCCGGCGGTTACGCAGCCGGCATGTACATCGCCGGGCAATGCGTTGAGGCGGCGATTGCGAAGCTTGCGGCCAGGTCCGATGATCGCAGCGCATTCGCCGAGGCTCTTCATCAGATCTCGCTCACCGACACTCCGCGCGGGCCGGTGAAGTTCGACCATCTTGGCAACGTGGTAGGCGACGTCTTCATCCGCAAATGCGAGCGGAAGGGCGGACAACTGGTTAACACGGTGATCAAGCGCTACCCGAACGTCAGCCAGTTCTGGACCTACGACGAAAAGGAATTTCTCTCCAATCCCGTCTACGCGCGCGACTATCCGCCGGCCAGATATCTGGAGCCGTGATCCCCCAAAGCGCATGAATACAATGTCGGACCTTATCCTGAGGAGGCCGCGCTCTTTGCGCGCCCGTCTCGAAGGATGGCCGCGGGAACGGCCTCGCCTGTGGCCGTCCTTCGAGACGGCCGATTATCGCCCCCTCCCTACCCTCCCCCGCAAGCGGGGGAGGGTAGGGAGGGGGATTTCGATAATCGGCCCCCTCAGGATGAGGGCCATATTTCTTCGCGTGCCCGAACGGTCGCTTGAACGCGAGCGAAACTCACGGCAGCCCGTGCTGCCGAAAACCCTCGATAACTTTCGCTATCGCTCTACCCATCCTACCCCCCGAGCGAGCCGCTCCGTATGACCCTCTGGCTTACCCTGGCGGTGAACAGCATCGCCTTCGGGGGCCTGCTGTTCCTGCTGTCCGCCGGATTTTCCTTGATATTCGGGCTGATGCGTATCCCTAACCTGATGCACGGCTCCTTTTTCATGCTGGGGGCCTATTTCGGCGTGACGCTGATGCTGCCCGCGGTCGGGGCCAATTTCTGGATTGCGGCGCTGGCGAGCGGACTTGCGATGGCTCTAATCGGCGGCGCCATCGAGCGGTTCCTGTTGCGGCGCCTGGCCGGCAAAGAGCTTGCGCAGGTGCTGCTGACACTCGGACTCTCCTTCATCGTCTCCGACCTCTGCCTGATGATCTGGACCGGTGATCCCTGGCAGCCGGCATCGCCAGCGGAGCTTCGCGGCGTGGTGCGCGCCGGCGGAATGATCTTTCCGCTGTATCGGCTCGCTGTGGTGGCGATCGCAATCGTGGTTGCGGCAGCGCTGTGGGTGATGGTCGATTGGACGCGGCTCGGTGCGATGATCAGGGCCGGGGTTGACGACGCCCCGATGGCACGGGTGGTTGGGATCAGGGTATCGCGTCTGTTCACTCTTGTGTTTGCGCTTGGCGCCGCTCTCGCGGCGTTTGCGGGCGTCGTTGGCGCTCCGATCCTTTCAGTTTATCCGGGCCTTGATTCCGATATGCTGCCGCTCGCTCTGATCGTTGTGATACTTGGCGGCACGGGGAGCTTGCTGGGCGCGCTGGTTGGCAGTTTCGTGATCGGTTTTCTCTACAATTTCGGGCAGGCGCAGTTTCCGGACCTTGCCTACGTGATCCTGTTCCTGCCGATGCTGCTCGTTCTGGTGCTGCGGCCGCAGGGACTGTTCGGCAAGGGCGCGTCATGAAGGCAAGCTCGACGCCGCGCGCCGCCGTCGTGGCCGCGCTCCTCGCGCTCATGACGGTGCCGCTTTGGGTCGGCAATTCCTATTACGTGGACGTGGCAAGCCAGATCCTCCTGTTCGCAGTGTTTGCCCTCGCGCTCAACGTGCTGGCGGGTTACGCCGGCTTGGTGTCGCTCGGTCATGCGGGCCTGTTCGCAATATCCGGCTACACTGCGGCGCTGATGTTGCAAGCAGGCTTCCCCCACGCGACTGCCGCCGCCGGTGCTGTGCTGGCGACCCTCGTGACCTCTGCAGTGTTCGCCGTATTGGCGTTGCGGGCGACCGGCATCGGCTTCCTCATGATCACACTCGCGCTCGGCCAGACCTTGTGGGGGATCGCGTACCGCTGGGTCAATTTGACCAACGGCGACAACGGAGTGAATATAGCCGCACGCCCGGCGCCGTTCGGCATCAGCCTCGCGGGAGCGCCGTCATTCTATTACGCGACCCTCGTGGTCTTCCTCCTCGCGCTTGCCGCCATGGCGGCGTTCGATCGTTCGCCGTTCGGCGCGAGCCTGCGGGGAACCCGTGATCAGGCGCGCCGCATGACTGCGCTCGGCTACAATGTCTGGCTGATCCGCTTTTTGGCGTTTTTATTTTCCGGCTTCTGGTGCAGCGTCGCGGGTCTGCTCTACCTCTACAACAAGCAGTTCATCAGTCCGCAGGTGTCCGCGCTGCAAGCGTCGGCCGAAGTGCTGCTGATGGTGATCTCCGGCGGCACCGCAACCCTGCTGGGCCCGGTCGCAGGCGCGGCTATCGTGGTCATCATGAAATACGTGGTGAGCGCCTATGTGGTGCGCTGGAATCTGGTGCTGGGCGTCATTTTCGTCGCCATCATCAGCTTCATGCCAGAAGGATTGGTGCCCGGTTCGGTCCGGATTTGGGGCTTTGCGCGGCGGCGCTTCTTCGCCCTCCCCCGCAGGCGGGGGACAGTCCGGGAGGGGGCTCAGCCACAAGCTCGGTGCGGGCCGACCGGCCCCCTCGCTGGCTCCGCCCCGCAACCCCCGGATCAAGTTTGGGGAGGGGAGGGGAAAGACTCGCGCAAGCCCAGTCCAGGAGCGCCGCCATGACAGCGCTCACCGTCACCGGTTTGACGAAATCGTTCGGCGGCCTCCGCGTCACCAACGGCGTCGACCTTGCCGTCGAGCCTGGCGAGCGGCGTCTCATCATCGGTCCCAACGGCGCCGGCAAGACCACGCTGTTCAATCTGATCACTGGAGAGCTCGCATCGGATGCCGGCAAGATCGTCCTGTTCGGGCAGGACATCACGCGCGCCCCATGTCGACGGCGCGCCCATCTCGGCTTGGCCCGCACCTACCAGATCATCACGCTATTCCCGCGCGACACGATCCTGCGCAATGTCGTGTTGGCTTTGCTCGGCCTGTCCGGATTGCGGTGGAATCCGGTGGTCGACCTTGCGCGCCAACGTCATCTCACGGTCCGCGCCAGGGAAGCCCTTGCCCTTGTCGGACTCGATCGCGTCGCGGATCGGCCGCTGACTGAGACCTCCTATGGCGAGCGCCGACGGGTCGAAATTGCAATGGCAATGGTGCAAAACCCGAAGGTTCTGCTCCTGGACGAGCCGTTTGCCGGCCTTTCGATCGACGAGCGCCGCGATGTTCGGCAATTGCTCGCCGCGATCCCTCCCGATGTGACGATCGTCATGATCGAGCACAACATGGACGTGGCGCTGGACTTCGCCGACCGCATCACGCTCCTGCATTTCGGCGAGGTGATCGTCGAGGGCACCCGCGCCGAGGTGGTCGCCGATCCGCGCACCAGAGAGGTCTATCTTGGCGAGTGACGCGCTGCGGCTTCGCGAGGTGGACGCCTTTTACGGCGACAGCCACGTGCTTCAGAAAGTGTCGTTCGCGCTGGGTGAGGGCCGTCTTCTCGGCCTGCTGGGCCGCAACGGCGCCGGCAAATCCACCTGCATGAACGTGACGGTCGGGCTATTGCCGCCGCGCTCCGGCGCAGTTGAGCTGTTCGGCGTTCCGGTGACACGCCTCGCCCCGGAAGATATTGCGGCGCGCGGCGTCGCTTTGGTGCCGCAGGGCCGCCGCATCTTCAAGAGCCTGACGGCGCGGGAAAATCTCATGGTGGCGGCGCGGCGCGGCCCCCTCCCTACCCTCCCCCTTATGCCTCCACCCTTCCCTCCCCCGCTTGCAGGGAAGGGTTGGGGAGGGGGACGGGGGAGGGTAGGGAGGGGGCGAACTGACGGCCCGCAGGACCGAAGGACAGACTGGACGCTCGATGCCGTATTCGACATGTTTCCGCGTCTCGGCGAGCGCCGCCACCAGATGGCGATGCACCTTTCCGGCGGCGAACAGCAGATGCTGGCGATCGGACGCGCACTCATGGCCAATCCGCGGGTGCTGTTGATGGACGAGCCATCCGAAGGGCTCGCACCGCAGATCGTCGCCGAAGTGATGGCGACCATCCGGAAGCTCAAAGAGAGCGGCCTCTCGATCGTGCTGGTCGAGCAGAATCCAAAGCTCGTTTTCGAGATCGCCGACGATATCGTGGTCCTCAACAGCGGCCAGGTTGCGGTGGCGGCGCCGGCCGCGGAGCTGCGCGAGCAACGCGTCGATTTGCGCCAGCACTTGGGGGTGTTCTGAAGACGAGGACAAGCGCGTAGGGTGGCAAAGGCGGCCGAGGCGTTGCGGTGTGGCGCGAAATTGCGTTCCGCCTTTGCCCACCCTACGGCTCAACCCATCCTACGGCGCTCCGGTCGTCCGAAACTGGCGGAGGCCCGGCGTGTTGCGGCGCCGGGCCTCCACATATCAGCCAGCCTGTAAGCCGGGTTCTGTATGGCGCCAGGCCAGGCCCGGCGCGTGACGGCCATTCCTCTGGAACGCCGGTTGCCCGGCGCTTCGAGCAACCTACCCGGACGGCCGGATCCGGACATCGATCCTGGAGCGCTTGCCGCCGCTGGCGCGACGACCGGCTCCACGCCGTCCCTATTCGGTTTTGCTCCCGGTGGGGTTTGCCGTGCCGCTCGCGTTGCCGCAAGCGCGGTGCGCTCTTACCACACCGTTTCACCCTTACCGCGGAGCCCCCTCCCTCCTCTCCCCGCAAGCGGGGGAGCGATTCAGCGTGTACCCTCCCCCGCAAACGGGGGAGGGTAAGGGAGGGGGCCGCGGCGGTCTGTTCTCTGTGGCACTGTCCCTGGGGTCGCCCCCGCCGGACGTTATCCGGCACCGCATGTCCATGGAGCCCGGACTTTCCTCCCCGGCCCCTCCCTACCTCCGCGAGAGCGGGGCGGAAAGAAGGGCCTGGGCGGCCGTCCGGCCGACTGACAGGTCAAGGAATGGGGTGTGGCGGGCGTAGCGTCAAGGCCCACAGCTACGTGAGCGGCGATTCTGGCGCCTCCCTGTAGACGTGCCCTGGGAGCGTGCGGGCGTCCCGCCCGGATTCCCTTTCCAAACCGCTCCCGATTGTGGCCAATATGCGCCAAGCGGGCGAGACGCCCGCGGTCCCAGGGGATAGAGTCGCCCTATGGAAGTCGGCTCTCCCGATTTTATGGCGGTCTTCGCGGGCGGCCTTGTCGGCCTCATTCTGGGCGTGATCGGCGGCGGCGGGTCGATTCTCGCAGTGCCGCTCTTGGTCTACGTGGTCGGCGTGAAATCGCCTCACGTCGCCATCGGCACGAGTTCCATTGCGGTCGCTCTGAGCGCATTCGCCAACCTGATAACTCATGCGCGACTGGGCAATATATGCTGGCCGGTTGCAATCCTGTTCGCGGCCTCCGGCGTCGTGGGCGCCGCATTCGGCTCGACCTTGGGCAAGCATACCGACGGCGAGAGGCTTCTGGTTCTGTTCGGCGTGCTGATGGTCGTGGTCGCGGCGTCAATGGCCATGCGACGGGAGGGCGGCAGCAAACCGCATGTGCGTCTGGAGAGCCGCAACGCATCTCGGATCATCGGCATCGGCTTCGCGGTAGGTGCTTTATCCGGATTTTTCGGGATCGGCGGCGGTTTCCTGGTCGTGCCGGGCCTCGTCGCAGCCACGTCCATGACAATGATCGTTGCGATCGGCTCGTCGCTCGTCTCGGTGACGGCGTTCGGCCTCACCACCGCCGCGAATTACGCGCTGTCCGACCTGATCGATTGGCGGCTGGTCGCACTGTTCGTCAGCGGCGGCATCGTGGGCGGACTTGCCGGCGGGCGGCTCGCGACGGCGCTTGCGACCGGCAAGCATGCGCTGTCAATCGTGTTCGCCGCGGTGGTCGCCACGGTCGGAATATACGTGGTCATTCGGGGAATTACCAATCTCGTCAACTAAGGAAAGCAGCAGCATTAAGTGAATCTTTTCTCGCTTTTCTCGACAGCGCCAAACCGGCGAACGTGAAGCAGTTATCGGCATGACGCCGTTATCTCTCTTACGGCTGCGCTGGCCGCGCTGGCACTCTCACCGCCAATCCTCCGAAGACCGGCGGTCCAAAATTCCCTGAGAACAGGGAAAATAACAGGGAATTTCGAAAATCTGAGGCTGTTCCGGTGCTCTTACT
>JAJPKK010000063.1 GCA_021323775.1 Hyphomicrobiales bacterium | reverse complement strand
GCCGCTTAAGCGGTCGAGACCCTTGACCGGCTGCCGCCGCCCGCGACAAAGAGCATCCAAGCGATCAAGGCCGCGAGTGATCGCGGGTTGGCCGCTTTTCACGTCCTAACCCACTCGAAATTCAAAAAGAGTTTTCCACCGGGCCTGGCCCGACCTGCAGCGCATGAAACTTCTGCTACCCGTGGCGCGGTCCTACCGGGTAAGTTTCTTCCTAGCCATATTTAGGTGGTGGAACTCCCCCGGAGCGAATCGTGGATCAACGAATGACCAGGCGATGTTCCGATAAAATTTAAAATGCAGGCCAGCGCGTATAAATGCGCAGCCGTCATGCTGCTGATGAGCATCGCTCTTGGGCAAGGAGCTATGGCCGCTCCCGCCGACTGCGAGGCATTCGGCCGGGTTTATCGGGATGGCCAGTCCTTTACGCTCTCGACCGGCGAGTACGGAGATCCGAGGACCTACATATGTGACCACGGCAGGTGGAACGAATACGATGGCAATCTCTGGCAGTTTCACCGCCAGCCGCGGTAGGGTACGCTCCAAGGTATTACGGGTGCGCTTCAAGGAGCGCGGAGAGGTCTATATATCCTGTGAGAGGTGCCGCTTCTCGCAACTGACACAACCCAGGCATTCGGGATTTTCAGCCCGGGCCGCGCGGCCGATGTCCTGAACCGGAATGTATCGAAGAAGCCGCGCGGCAAGGCTTCACCCGTGCGCCGAGCCTCCTGACGTGGTCCTCGACATCGAGGATCGAAGTTCGAAGGCTTTATGAGGCGCGCATTGCCGGCGAAGGCCCGCGATGATCTCCGCGTGAAATCTCGCGCGGCAGCGGGCGCCCCGATTGAATTGAGCGTGCCGCGAGATATTACGCCTACAATAGAGGACGCGTATCCGCCTTTACCTGCGCGTGTATGAGCGGGCTCATTTGCGCGTCGAAGGAGGCTATGCGGATGGTGCATTCCGCTGCATTCAACCCGCCCTATCGTCCGCTGCGTTCGCAATATGAGTCGAACTTCGAAATCGCTCTACTAATAATCAACGGGACCAGATTATCAGCGGGCGGAGCTGCGCCCTCCGCCGACGTGTCGGCATGTGGAGTTCAGGATGGGAACGCACAGTCGCCTGATAGCTGTGTTGTTCGTTTCGCTTTTCGCAACGTTTGCAAACGCTGCAACTGCGAAGAAACCGGTCGAACGCGGCAACGCGGATGCCGGTCGTAATCTGGCTCTGGAAGCCTGTACGGGTTGTCACGTGGTCTCTGACAATCAGCCGTTTCCACCTCTTCTAAAAGGAGCGCCGGACTTTCGGGAGATCGCAAACCGGCCGAACGTCACCGCGGCATCGTTGCGCCGAACGATCGCCGCGCTGCCGCAAGTGCCGCGGAAAGGGCAGATGGCGAACCCTCTGCTCACCGATGCAGAACTCGCCGACGTGACGGCCTACATCATGACCCTGCGGGAACATCGCGGAAAAGCCCCATAGTTGATCCAAATTAAACTTTGATCGCCCACCTGAGCAAATGTTCCTCGGCCGCACTGGCGACCTGGACATTGGGGAAATCGATGTCGGAGACGTCGACAGAAGAAAAGCCAAGGCTTAAGGCAAATGTTTCGAAGCTCATATGGCACGTATCGTGCACAAAACGCTGCTGGTTACTCCTGGCTCGAATGATCAACGCCGGAGAACCGCGGCGGTTCATTATGGCGCCGACGATCGGACAAATCATCGACGTGTTCCAAAGCGTCCTCCTCGGCATCAATAACGCCGCCGAGAAGCCGTACATACCAACGAAGGGCTCGACCTGATCGAGCCGGGCTAGTGAAATGCACAGCCTGCCTTGAGGCCCAGCTTCCTGAAGATGGCGGATGCCGCACAAAACCCGCAAATGCCGCCTGCAGCATGTTGAGGCCAGCGGACGCCGTGTGTGGGCTGTTCGTCACCAAAACCGCCGGGCGGCGCGCACGAGCAGGGCCATCAGAGGCGGATATCGACAATCGATATCGAAGCGCTTAGGCTTGCGTTGTAGAGACTCGAGAAGACTCGATTGCGGAGGAAATTCATGAGAAGGAGTCACGTGGTTGCGATCTGCCTCGCTGGAGTGCTCGGATTGTGCGCATCCATGCTGGCGGCGGCACAGAACGCCGCCCCCGCACCCGAGGGCGCTCCAACGGCGCCGGCGCGGCCCGGCCTCGTCATCCTCGATTTCAAGCCGGCGATGGACGACCTCATGACCATGCTGGTCCAGCCGCGCCACATCAGGCTCTATTATGCCGGCCAGGCGAAGAACTGGAGGCTTGCCGGCTTTGAGGTGAACGAGCTGCGCGGCGCCCTCGCGCGTATCGGGCGAACCATTCCGAACTATCGGAACATCAATGTCGACACCGCGGTCGCGGCGATCTTCGCCGATAAGCTCAAGGCCGTGGACGCCGCCGTCAAGGCTGCTGATCTGGCGCAGTTCAATGCGGCCTTTGCGGAAATGACGGCAGCGTGCAACGATTGCCACAAGGGCATGGAACACCCGTTCCTGGTGATCAAGACCCCGGACGCCGGGAGCTTCCCGGACCAGGAGTTCCGGCCGTGATGCCTGCGCGCAGGATCGGCGACCCGCAAACCCGACACGCGATCGTTGAGGAGATCTGCTGTTTCGTAGCCGGATAACGCAGCACGGCGGCCGGCGCTTGCGCCGGCCGCCAGATAAAGCGCTGCAAGGCGGAGCGCCGAGTTCGCACCGCAGCACCGAGGCACCGCGATGCCCCTCGCAATCGCGGGATCAAGTCCGTAGAGCGGGTATCACGACAAGGCCGGTGATTTGATCTCAACGGGACATGCTGCAGGAGCAGTCGTCAGCAGCTTTCATCTCGCAGCAGCCTTTACGGCGATCTTCTTTTCGACCTTCTGGGCTTCCGCGGTCTTGGGGAGCGTGACGGTCAGCACCCCATTTTTGAAGCTCGCCTCGATCTTGTCAGCCTCGACGCCCTCGGGCACACGGAAGCTGCGTTGAAATGCGCCGAAGCGGCGCTCGTGAAGATAATAATCCTTCTTCTTCTCTTCCTTTTCTTCCCGCTTCTCGCCTTTGATGGTGAGGCCGCCGGGCGCAAGCTTCACCTCGATATCCTTCTCGGACATTCCGGGCAGGTCGGCGGTGATCTCATAGGCCTTGTCGCTCTCGGTGATGTCAACGGCTGGGGTGGCGGGCCAAGCCGGCTCGCGCCGCCAAAATGGCTCCAGGGAGAGGGCCGACCGGAAGGGGGCGCGCCAGAAGCCCCGGTCGAAATCCTCAAACACGCGATCGACTTCTCGGCGCAGACTTTCGAACGGCGGCCAGACCGCCGGCGCAGGTTCAGCGGCCCGCTTCTCGGCCTTCACTGGGACTTTCGCTGTAGCTTCGGCCATATGCACGTCCTTTCTTTATCTTGAAAGAGGTAACGCCATTTGGAAACCTCCCAACCAAACAATTGCGATTGGTGGCGTTTGTTCAGCGACATCAAGCCGCAGCGGCCGCAAGGTCAATGATAGAAACCTATTTCATTGTCAGGCGAGCCCCGCAGAGATGCTCGCGGTGAGCCAGTGGGCGTTTTGCCTCAGAGTGAGGTTTCGGCAACAAAGCGCATCACTGGCACGGCCTTTCGATCCGGTCAGGTCTCTGCCGGTGCTCTGGCCCATGCTCTTAACTCAAGAGGTGCTTGGGATGAGCCAATCAATCAAAGGCCGCATGCCTGACGAAGGCAGGGTCGGGGCGGGGTTTGACATCCGCGACGTGCGCATCCCGCCCGTCCGATTGGCCGGAACGTTGCGAGTCCCCAAGGAGGCGCGCGCCTTTATCGCATTCGCGCACGGCAGCGGCTCCAGCCGCCTCAGCCCCCGCAACATGGCGGTGGCCGAAGGGCTGAACGCGCAGGGCTTCGGCACGTTGCTGTTTGACCTCCTGACCTCAAAGGAGGAGTCTGACCGGACGAATGTGTTCGACATCGCGCTGCTGGCCGAGCGGCTCGTCGATGCGATCATCTGGCTCGATCGCGAATCCCCAGCAAGCGGCCGCCCCCTCGGGTTATTCGGCGCAAGCACCGGAGCAGCAGCGGCGCTGGTGGCGGCCGCAAGGCTTGGCGATCGCATCGGCGCCGTCGTCTCTCGCGGCGGACGTCCCGATCTCGCGGGTCAGATTTTGGATCAAATTCGAACGCCGACTCTTCTGATCGTCGGCGGCGCGGACCATGGGGTGATCGAGCTCAACGAGGAGGCGTTGACGCGCCTCAAAGGTCCAAAGGCGTTGCAGATCGTTCCGGGCGCGACTCATCTTTTCCCCGAGCCTGGAGCGCTGGAGGCGGTAATCGATCATGCCGCACGATGGTTTGCCCGCTATCTGGCGGCAGGCGCTCCGACGAGCGGTTCGCACGGCTGAAGGGCGTCCTGGTCATTATTGATCAGTTATTTTTTCGTCAGGACAGGCCTGACCCGGCCGTCGATTTCCTTGGCGGTTCCCTTATTCAAGTCATGATTTCGGAACAAACTCCAAAGCCAAGGACTTGACGAGTGTTGAGTCTGCCGGACGGTGGTGATGCTCATGGACGTCGCGAGCTCTCGACGCGACCCTAAGCGCAGCCGGCCGCCATTTGAATGCATCGCATTAGTGCTGCAAGGCGGTGGGGCGCTCGGCGCATATCAGGGCGGCGTCTACCAGGCGCTCGCCGAAGCGGGCTTGCATCCCGATCTGGTGGCAGGGATTTCAATCGGAGCGATCAACGCCGCCATTATTGCAGGCAATCCGCCGGAACGCCGCGTTGAGCGGCTGCGCGGTTTCTGGGAGACGATCAGCGAGCCGCCGCTCGGTATCCCGGCCGCCCCTTTCAAGCTGGGCGACGTCACCCATCGTCTCGTCAACGAAACAAGAGCGATGAACATCATTTTTTTTGGCGCGCCGAATTTTTTCGTTCCACGAGTGCCGTCTCCAGTCTTGGCGGCGGACAGCGATCCGGGGTCCTTGAGCTATTATGACACGGCGCCGGTTCGCGAGACGCTCGCCAAAATCGTCGACTTCGATTTGATCAACAGCGGGCCAATGCGCCTCTGCGTCGGCACGGTCAACATTCGCAGCGGCAATTTTCTCTACTACGACACGAGGACGCATAAGATGGGATTAGACTGCATCCTCGCCAGCGCCGCCCTGCCCCCCGGGTTTCCAGCCGTGAAGATCGGAGAAGAATACTACTGGGACGGCGGGCTTGTTTCGAACACGCCGCTCGATTGGGTGCTGGAATCCGGAGACCGGCGCGATACGCTGACGTTTCAGGTCGACCTCTGGAACAAGAACGGAGATTTGCCCCGGAACATGATGGAGGTGGAGCTTCGCCAGAAGGAGATCCGTTACTCCAGCCGCACCCGGCTGTCGACTGACCGCTTCTGCAAGGCTCAGAGGCTGCGCCGGGCGATGCGTGAACTGATCAATGATCTGCCGGCCGAATTGCGTGACACACGACACGCGCAGATGTTGGCGGCTGAAGCGGACGACAAGGTCTACAATATCATCCACCTCATCTATCATTCCAGGAACTACGAAGGCTCTTCCAAAGATTATGAATTTTCGCGGCTGACAATGGAGGAGCATTGGGCGGCCGGATATTCCGACATGGTCCGCACGCTGCGCCATCCCGAAGTCCTGCAGCGGCCCGCCCATCCTGACGGGGTTTTCGTCTTCGATGTTTCGCGCCACGGACGCTTATAGCTTCGATGCGATGCGGCGATCGCCTTTCGCAGGCCGCCTTGCTTCCGAATGCAGGGCCGCCCGTTGTGGCCGCGGCGGACGCCGGATGCGACGGATGGGGCGACCGCAAAGGCCGGCGCAGCCCAACAAGAGACCGAATGAACATCTGGGAACGGCTCCCGTCAAACAGGCGATATCATGAAGCTGGCTGAAGTCCGTGCGAACGCATTCGCAATGCCGTTGAGCAACCCGGCCTATCCGAAAGGCCCGTACAAGTTCTACGATCGCCAATATGTGGTGATCAGCTACAGGACGGACCCGGACGTCTTGCGCTCGATTGTGCCGGAGCCGCTGGAGGCCGCCGGCGACACGGTGAGTTACGAGTTCGTCCGCATGCCGGACTCGACCGGGTTCGGCGACTACACCGAGACAGGTCAGGTCATTCCGGTCCGCTATCGCGGAGCCGACGGCGCGGTGATCGAAGGCAGCTATGTGCACGCCATGTATCTTGACGACAATGCGCCGATCGCCGGAGGCCGCGAAATCTGGGGCTTTCCGAAGAAGCTCGCCACGCCGAAGATTTCGCACGAGAGCGAGACCGTCGTCTGCACGCTGCACTACGGCTCGGTGCTCTGCGTGTCAGCCACGATGGGTTATAAGCATCATGAAATTGATCCCGCGCCGTTGCTCGAAAGCCTCGCCAAACCCAACTTCATGATCAAGATCATTCCGCATGTCGATTGCCGGCCGCGCGTCTGCGAACTCGTGCGCTATTACCTGCAGGATATTACGATCAAGGGCGCCTGGCGCGGGCCGGCGGCGCTTGAATTTTTCGAGCACGTTCAGTGCGATGTTGCGCGCCTTCCCGTTCGCGAAGTCATATCCGCCTCGCATTTCGTGACCGATCTTACGCTCGGGCTGGGCGAGGTCGTGTTCGATTATTTGAAGGACGCATGAAGCGCTCAGAGGCCAGCCGACCGGCCCGGCAAGACATCCGCGCAAGCGGCGTCCTCGAACATCGCCTTTCGTAAGGGGCGATCCTTGCGGTCGCTTCTTGCGGCCGCCCCGAGATCATCCTTACACCGGGGCGGACCCGCTGCTATCCTTCACGATGCTTCGGTCGTGGCAGAATGGCCAAAGGCGCGGCCAGACTGCCGAGCGCGATGCCGCAGGCTCATCATGGGCAGGGAGGGAGCAGATATATGCAGCGGTATTTCTTCATCCGCATATTCGGCATGTTCGCCGTAGCGGCCGCGCCGCTCGCATTCGGACAAGCGCCGGCGTCCGCCGCATCCATCCCGGATTTCTCCGGCGTCTGGGCCCACCCCTACTTTCCGGGCTTCGAGCCGCCGGCGTCAGGGCCCGGGCCGATCCTGAACAGGTCGCGCATCCGCGGCGGACCCCGGGACGGCCTCGCCAACGCCAATCAGTTTGTGGGCGATTACACCAGCCCGATTCTGAAGCCGCAGGCCGCCGAAGTCGTGAGGCAGCACGGCGAAATCTCCCTCAAGGGCGAGACCTATCCGACCCCGAGCAACCAATGCTGGCCTTCAGGGGTCCCCTATATTTTTTTCCAGCACGGCATGCAGATGCTGCAGCAGCCGGACAAGGTCACTTTCATCTATCTTCGCAATCATGAGTTTCGCCAGGTGCGATTGAACGGGTCCCATCCGGCGCATGTCGCTCCGTCCTGGTACGGCGATTCGGTCGGCCACTATGAAGGCGATGCGCTGGTGGTCGACACCGTCGGGGTCAAACCGGGGCCGTTCGCCATGGTCGACATGTACGGCACGCCCTTCAGTCCCGCACTCCACGTCGTAGAGCGCTACCGGCTCATCGATTACGCGGAGGCACAAGGGGCGATCCAACGGGGCAGCAAGGAGAATATCCGCTTTGGACGGGGCGTGCAGTCGCTGGAGTTCGATCCGAACTACCGGGGCAAACACTTGCAACTTGAGTTCACCGTCGATGACGAAGGCGTCTTCACGACGCCGTGGAAGGCGACAATAACCTACGCGGTCCCGCTAGGGCTTTGGGAGGAACACGTCTGCGCGGAAAACAGGCTGGGGTATTTCTCAAGCGGGAGAGAAGCAGCGGTTCCGGCCGCCAACGCGCCGGATTTCTAAGCTGAGCGCCAATGTCCGCGAAGACGCCCTCGCCGCGCTTTGCGCAGGCGCGGCGCCTGGAGGCTTTCATCTCGCCATGAGATCGGCCGGGACCTTGCCGCCGTTCTCGGCAAGCTTTTGCATGACCTGCTTGTGCAGCCACACGTTCATCGACGCAGAATCTTTCATGTTGCCTGCATAATGCAGCTCTTGGGCGAGCTGCTTGCGCGCCGCGAGACTGCTGTCGAGGTTCAAGAGTTTCATCAGGTCGACGATCGACCTTCGCCAATCCAGGTCTTCGTCGTTCTGTTCGGCGAGCCTGGTCAGCACGGCTTCGACGTCCACTTGCGCCATGGTCGGAGCAGCCGCGCCGTCCGGCGGGGCCTGAGGCGGCACGACGGACGGCGATGCACCCGCGGGACTCGCGGACCTGAAAATCGCGGACATGATGTTGCCGAAGATACTCATCTGTTCCTCTTGTGTTTGCTTCCCGCAGCTCGTCGGTCGTTATGCTTTCAATGCAACGCATCGTGGGAACGTTCCGTTCCGCCAAATGCCGCGGCTGGGCAGCCGGGCGACGCATATCCCTGCACGCCAACTTCACGCGGCCGGCGCCTCGAACGCGTCGGCCGCAGGCGGATGACCGGTGAGCGCCAAGTGTCGTGGTCGGATCGAGCTTCAGCGCGCCCCTTCGACAAGCTCAGAGCGAAGCGCGCCGCCCCACGAAACACACGGCGGCGGCGTCAGTGCGGCGGTGATATCGGGCTTCAGCTCCTCAACTTGAACGTCGCCGCTAGGAATTCTCGCACCGCTTTCACGGTCGCCTGATAGGCAGCCTGATTGAAGCCGATATGCGGGCCGTGCTCGACGCAGGGGTCGGCGAGCGTATAGATCGCCCCCGTCTTGGCATTGAGCACCTGGCCATCATCGCCCTCTCGCAGCGTGCAGTTGCGCGTCGTCTGCGCCTGGGGAAGCGCGATTGGCCGCGAGAATGTCGTGCTGTCGTAAGCGTGAAAGGCGTCGGGATATTCGGTCAGCACCACGTCGGCGCCCGCGCGCCTGAGACGCTCGACATAGGCGCGGCACGGCGCGATCGCCACATAGTCGTCGGCAATGCCGTGGAAGAGGCGGATAGGCGCTCCCGTGACCTTGTCGTCGTCGCGATATTGCACGTTGCACGGCGTATAAAGCCCGATATGCGCCGCAAAGGAGACGCTGGCGGGATCGTAGAGCTTGCGGAACCGCTCATTGCTCGAATAGACCGCCGGGACCGCACCCTTCGAGAAGCCCATCACGGCGATGCGCTCGGGATCAATACGCGGATGCGAAGCCAGCGCCGACAGGGCCCGATAGGCGTCGATGATCATTGCCAGCGAATCAAGCTGCGACTGGTCGCTGACTGTACTGACGATGCCGCGTCCGGAAAACGAATCGAGAATGAAAGCCGCCACGCCGAGCGCATTGATCTCCCTGGCCCAGGCGTCGACATTGCCGCCGACGCCGCCGGAGCCGTGGATGAGGACGACCGCGGGCAGCCGATCCGAGCCGGGCTTCGGAATGCGCAACTCGCCAGCAAGCGTTGCCGGCGTGCCCTTGGTGTCGCCGGTCAGGATCTGCCGGGTCTTGAGCGTGAGGGTTTGGATCGGCTGCAGCTCGATCCGGGCGACGCTCTGCGCGCTGCCCTGCCCGCCGGATAGTGCGATTGCGAGGGCGGCGATCGTCATCGCAAATGACGTCGACATAGCGCCCATGCGGTCCTCCCCTGATGCTGCGGCTCTTCAATGAGAAACCTATACCGATTGCTACTGTACAGGAAGGCCAGTAGAACGCGTGGCCGCCTTACTGACTTCTGTGCCCGCACCAAACGCGCCGCTGTCCGACGTACGCCGGTCGCGATGTCAACGCAGTCGCGAAGGCGCCAATTGACCCGTTGCCGACAAAGCATTCCAACCGCCAGCGTTGGGCTATGAATATCCGCAAAGCCGCACCAGGCGATGCCAACGCGATCGCCGCGATCATCGTCCCGATCATTCGTGAAGGCACTACGTACGCGCTCGATCCTGACATGAGTGAACCGGAGGCGTTGGCCTATTGGATGGGTCGCGACAAGGAAACGTTCGTGGCGCGGAACAAGATGGCGCGGTTCTCCGCATTTACTGCATGCGGCCAAATCAAGCCGGTGGCGGGCGGCACGTCTGCAACTGCGGCTACATGACTCATCCGGCCGCCGCCCGGCGCGGGATTGCCCGCCGCATGTGCGAGCATTCGCTGATGCATGCTCGATCGCGTGGGTATCGCGCAATGCAGTTCAACCTTGTGATCAGTACGAATGTGCGCGCCGTGCGGCTGTGGCAGTCACTCGGGTTTGAGATCGTCGGCCGTTTGCCCGCTGCGTTCAGACATCCGACGCATGGTATGTCGACGCACTTGTGATGTACCGGCTCCTTTAAACGAAGGTCTGCTGCCGGGTCAATTCGCCGGCGAAGGGGGAGCGGCGGGTGCGGAAGCTATCGGATGGCAAGCGATCGAGCCTCAAAGAGGCAGGCTCTCCACCGTTTGGCGGGAACTCAGCTGTCGTCACCCAAGCGTCGCACAACGGTGGCAAATTTGATAATTCCACTTCTCGCTTTTTGCGAAGCGGTCTATGTGCACGAGAAACGCAGTGTTGCGAGCGTCCCAAAACGGAGTTGCCCCAGCGATGTCTCCAGCAGGTGAATTCCCCCTATGAAGGAGCGCAAGGTAAAATCCCGCGTGCCGATTCTGGCGGCCGGGGGGATCGTGCTGCGTAGCGTCGGCAGACCACAGTTCGCTGTCGTTCAGTCGCGTAAATTGGGCGCGTGGGGGTTGCCCAAGGGAAAGCTCGCCGCCGGCGAGGATGCGATGGCGGCGGCGCGCCGCGAGGTGCTGGAGGAAACCGGACACCGCGTGACCATGCATGAATTCCTCGGCACGCTGGCCTACGAGGCGAGCGGACGGCCAAAGGTCGTCCAGTTCTGGCGCATGCAGGCAATCGGCGAGCCGATCGCCGATCTGATGCGCGATATCAGGGCGGTCCACTGGCTGGCGCTCGAAGATGCGATCGACCGACTCACCCATCTGCGCGAGCGGGCGTTTCTCGAACAGGTCGGACCGATTGCGCTCAAATTTGCCGAGCGCTCCGCGCATCGCCGCTCTTCGGGGGGACAATCCGCCGACGACAGTCTTGCCCGCCGTCATCCGCCGCCCATTTCTGCTCTGCGCATGATCGCGACCAACGTGCCGCTCGCGCCCGTCGACGGAGATCTCCCCGTCAATGCGGCGCAGCGGTCCGAGCGGAGCGATCCACTCGAGCCGGAGCCGGCCGAACACGGTCTTGCCGAGCCCTCGTCCTTCTTTCCCGAACCTGGAGCCGGCGGCACTGAAGAGCCGGCTGCAGATCCCTTGACGCCGGCAGCCGGACCGCTTTACGGCGAAGGCGACGGGACGGAAAGCGGAGTCAGCCGGGCTTTGACCGAAAAGACCTTGATCCGAAAGACCTGGGGCTGGTTTCGCCAGACCGCCATGTTGCGCCGGCCGCCGTTCGGTTGAGCGGCGGCCAAATCTTGCTGCAACGTCTTCGCCGCGCCGAGATCCGGCCAAATTGGCCAAAGCGCGATCATGGTTGAGTCGGATGGCGTGTTCATCCCAAGGAGGCGGCGCGCTGCGGCGCAGCAATTCATTGCGGCTGCAACAAAATATTCCGTCAGCCTAAGCCATGGATTATTCACACGGCGATTAACAAATTTCTGACAAATTGGCTGGGCTGGTTAAGATGGGGTGGCGCGGATTCCGGCTTGCTTGTCGGCGTCTGCGTAGACCTTTGAGGGACGCACGGCGGCTTGGGGGCATCCGAGATATCCCGTACCGGCGCGTGGATGGACAGGCTTGGTTCGCGAGAACCTGGGTAAAAACGATGATCGCTACGCGATCGCTCCTGAACGAGGGAAGACCATGAAGACGACAATGACCGCTATCGCCGCCGCAGGCGTGTTCGCACTTGCCGCGGTGTCCGCTCCTAACGACGCCTACGCGGGCTGTCGCGGCTGCGGCGTTGGGCTCGGCATTCTCGGCGGCCTTGCAGCCGGCGCCATCATCGGTGGCGCGATTGCGAACTCGGCCTATCCCGCCTATGCGGTGCAGCCCGGCTATGTTCCTTACCCCGGCTACGCAGCGCCTTATCCGGTCGCCTGCCCGGGCGGCTATTGGGCGGCCCGTCCGCTCTATGATCAATATGGCAACCTCGTCCGCTACGGGCGTCCGCGGTTCTTCTGCCCGTAGCACAAAACGCGGAGGCCGCAGGGCCTCGACGATCGCAGACAGCATGCGCCGGCCGGTTCGCCACAACCGGCCGGTGTTTTTTGCATCGGGACCGATCGCAGCATTTTGATGGGCATTGACATTTGTCACAGTGACGCACCGGTATTCAGCCATGCTTTCTGCAAAGTTGGTCACGATCTTCAAACAAGTGACCGCAACCCAGCCTCGCGAAGGGCGGCCGGATGCTCCTCCTGAGTTTTCCCACGGCAAACGGAGGAGGGTAAGCGCCACTGCCCAAGCGGGCCGGGCGAGTGGGGCGCAGGCGGACTGCTGTGCTTCTCGCGTGGCGCAGCATTCTTAAGCCGGGCGGCGTCACGTTCACATGACGCGCGGGAGGTACCGATGAAAAATAGTAGAGTTGCAATTGGCGCAATCATGTTGCTGTCCGCGGCGGCGATAGTGACGCCGTTGAGCGCGGCCCATGCCTTCGGCCGTGGCGGCGGCGGCGGCGGCGGCCATTTCGGCGGCGGCGGCGGAATGCACTTCGGCGGCGGAGGAGGAATGCACTTCGGCGGCGGCGGGATGCATTTGGGTGGCGGCGGAATGCGCTTCGGCGGCGGCGGAGGAGGCTTCCACTTTGGTGGCGGCGGCATGCGTCTCGGCGGCGGCGGCATGCGCCTGGGCGGCGGCGGGATGCGCCTGGGCGGCCTTCGCAGCGGTGGCGGGGCGATGCGCCTGGGCGGGCTTCCTTCGGGCAGATTATCAGGCGGCCTCGCAGGGCGCGGCGGATTGCAGGGCGGCCTCGCAGGGCGCGGCGGGCTGCAGAGCGGCCTAGCAGGGCGCGGCGGGCTGCAGAGCGGCCTAGCAGGGCGCGGCGGATTGCAGAGCGGCCTCGCAGGGCGCGGCGGGCTGCAGGGCCGCCGGGTGGCCGGCCTCGGCGCGGGCGCGTTGGGGACGCATGCATTCGCGAACAACAGCCGCTTCGGCGGCGACCGTTTCGGCAGGTTCGGCGGCGACCGTTTCGGCCACGACCGTTTCGGCCGCTTCGGCGGCGATCGTTTCGGTCACTTCGGCCGCTTCGGCGGCGGCTTTGGCGGCTGGGTCGGTCCGGTGTTCTGGCCCTACGCCTTCAGCGACATCTATTGCGATGTCTTCTGGGGTTATTGGGGCTACGGCTGCGCGGATCCGTATTGGGGCCTCGCCTTTGGCAATCCGTTCTGGGATTATGGCTACGGCGACATCTTTACGGGCGGGATATTCTCGCCCTACGGCTTCGACGACCTCGCCGGGTACCTGCCGGGCACGAGAAGCGCCGGGCGCCGCACCCGCTCGAATGTCGCCTCGGCATCGGAGCAGATCGCCGAGATGTGCGGGAACGACAGCAGAGAAGTGGCTGACTGGCCGATCGATCGCATCCGGCAGCTGGTGGCGCCGAACGATCAGCAAAGCGCCGCGCTCGATGATCTCGCCAACGCCTCGGTGCAGGCAGCCCAGATCATCAAGAACGCCTGCCCGACCTCGGTCGCCTTTACGCCGACCGGACGGCTTGAGGCCATGCAGCAGCGTATTGAAGCGATGGAGCAGGCGGTCGGCGTGGTGCGCGAGCCGCTCGACAGGTTCTATGGCGGCCTCACGGACGAGCAGAAGGCAAAGCTCAACGCGGCCGATCAGGCGCAAGCGCAGCCAAATGCGCGTGTTCAGGGACTTGCGCAAAGCTGCGCCAAAACCGCAGCGACCGAATGGCCGGAAGCCCGGATCGAAGCTGCGGTGCGGCCAAACGAGGAGCAGATGGCCAAGCTCAAGGCTCTGCAGAATGCGGCGACGCAGGCCGCAAACCGCCTTGCAGCCTCCTGCCCGTCCGAACTGCCGACCACCCCGCCGGCCCGCCTTGCCGCGGTTTCCCAGCGGCTCGACGCGATGCTTGCGGCGGTGAAGAGCGTCCGCGCCGCGCTTGACGACTTCTACGCCGATCTCAGCGACGAGCAGAAGGCGCAGTTCAACAAGATCGGCCAATCGCGGACGGCGGAACGCTAGCCGATCGCGTCGGGCAAGCAACGAGGCCCTGGCGAGGGCCTGTTGCAGGGGCGACGTCGCGGTCGCCCCTTTTTGCGCGCCGCGTGGCCGAGCCTGGACCCTTGTGTGCGCCCCCGAAGGCGCCGGCCAGGAGGGCAGCCCTGCGCCTCTACCGCGCCGCCGCGGCGGCCGGGTGAGCGCGCATGTGGGCAAGCACCGCAGAGGTGGGCCAGCAGTCGAGCTTGAGGCCGCTGGCCTTCTGGTAGGCGCCGAGCGCTGCACGCGTCAACATGCCGGCTTTGCCGTCGATCTTATCCTGGTAGAGCCCGCGCGCCGTGAGATCCTTCTGCATCGCTTCCACGTCGGCGGTGCGCATCTGCGCGCCCTTGCTCCACGGCGTCTCGAAAGGCCGCGGGTCGCTGATGCGATCGCTGACATGGCCGACGAACAGCGCGTAAAGATCGGAGAAATTATAATCCTTGATGACGAAATAGTTCTTCGTCGTCAGAAACGCCGGCCCGTAAATTCCTTCGGGCTGCAGCACAGAAGCGCTCTCGGCAAGCTCGTCGGGGCGCAGCCGCCGCCCGTAGGCAGGTACGAAGCCCGCCTTCAGCCAGTCGCCGATCGGCCGCGCCACCTCGGGCACGCCCTGCGTGCAATCAAAGCTGTCGGGGGCGTGCACCTCGTAGGCCCAATGCTCTTTCCGCTGCCAGCCTTTGGCGGCGAGCTGCTTCGCGGCCGAGGCCAGCGCATCCGGGACCGAATGCCAGATGTCGCGGCGGCCGTCGCCGTCAAAGTCGACCGCGTATTTGTAGAACTCCGACGGCAGGAACTGGGTGAGACCCATGGCGCCGCCCCAGGAGCTGCGCAGATCGGCGGGCGGCACGCCGTCCTCCCACATCTTCAGCGCCAGCAGCAATTCCTGCCGGAACATGTCCTTGCGCTTGCCCACATAGGCTTGGGTCGCCAGCACCTGAATGACGTTCTGCCCCGAACTGTGCATGCTGAAATCGCTTTCCCGGCCCCAGATCGCGAGCACGACGGCGCCCGGAACGCCGAACCGCTGCTCGATCCGATCGAGCACGGGACGGTACTGCTCACGCAGCTTCGCCCCTCTTGCGGCGAGCCGGGAAATCGTAGTCTCTCTTAGGTAATCGGCGGGCGTTCGAACGAATTCGGGCTGGCCGGGCTGCGGCGCCTCGGGGCGGCCCGGGACGGCGAGGTCAGGCAGAGAAAAATCCGGCTCTACTCCCCGCGTTGCGGCCTCAAACGTCGCGCGCGAGACCCCCATCGCCTGCGCCTGCGGCCACAGCGAAGCGAGCCATTGTGTAAACGCGGCGTCGGCCGCGAAGCTGGGATGAGGGCCGGCGAGAAGCAGCGCCGAGACGAGAGTGAACGAGGACAGAAGGCGTGCGGCCACCGCCAGCTTCGGCGAGATCGGGCGGAATCCGCCCAAACGGATATGCAGGTTCATAGCACCTCTTCGAATCGCCCCAACCTTCCATGAAACTCAGGCGAATCGACAACAAAGAGCGCCAGTGAACAATTCCCTGAGAACACGCGCTTAAATCCGGATCTCACGGAAACCGCAGCAATGTCAATCCACTGCGCGGTTTTGCCCGGCCCCGCCGTGCGGGCGGCTGCGCCTAAATCTTGTCTTGCCTGTGGCCGCACCAAGATTTGCTGCAATTTCGCCACCTGTTGCAGCGGCGCTACAGCAAAGTCGCCAATGTTACGTTATCGTTATGATGCTACCTGGGGATAGGGCCTAGTTAATATTAACTAGGCACCGGCATGGGGAGGGGTGATGAGCGGGGGCGAGAAGTCTGCGTGCGCAGAATCGTTTACCTTTGAGGTGAAGGACTTTCGGAGCACCCTCCGCGCGGGTACGGCGCTGGTGGCCGCGCCTGCGCTCTTGGCCTTGTCGCTTAGCGGGGCGCAAGCCGGCGATTTGATCAACTCCTCCGGAACATACGCTAATCACGGCAAGCTGACAGTCGACGACGTTATCAACGAGACGGGCGGCCGGCTCATCAACGACGGGCGGCTTACTGCGGATGACGTTACCAACAAGACCGGCGGGGTGCTCGTCAACAAGGGCAAGCTGACAGCGGACGACGTCACCAACAAGACCGGCGGCCGGCTCATCAATAAGGGCCTGCTGCAAGCCGAGGACGTCACCAACAAGAAGGGCGGGG
>JAJPKK010000129.1 GCA_021323775.1 Hyphomicrobiales bacterium | reverse complement strand
GGTCCAAAATTCCCTGAGAACAGGGAAAATAACAGGGAATTTCGAAAATCTGAGGCTGTTCCGGTGCTCTTACTTATCTCCTGATAACCATGATAACTGAACCCATTATTATATGCCCCATCCGGGTTTTGTCAACTTCAGGTTGTTTTGGCGCTCAAGACGAACCAATGAAGTGAAGCAGTTATTGTTGTGGCTATCCTAACGCCTGTGGGGGGCGACCCTTGTGGTCGCCCATCTGCGCGCTGCGCGCTCCCAGCGGAGGGCAATCAGGCCGCTTCAAAGCCGTCCACTGAGCCCACGCGCAAACGGGGCGACCCAAGGGTCGCCCAGACACGTCGATAAGGACCCCGGACAGGGCCGCTACAACCCCTGCCTCAAGGCGCCTTCGAGACCAGATAGGCGGCGATCGCGACCATGTCCTCGTCGGTCAGCTTGGCCACCACCGGCTTCATCAGCGGCGCCCAGGCGCCGTTGCGGGTGCCGATCTTGATATCGTTGAGCTGGCGGTAGATGTATTCAGGCGAACGCCCGACGATCGGCGGCACCTCGCCCAATCCCTTCAATTCGGGGCCGTGGCAAATCGCGCACGGGGTCGTCTTGCCGCCGCCGCCGGTGGTGACAAGCTCCTCGCCCTTCTTGATGCTGCCGGTCGGCACATAGGCGATGTGCTGGGCTCGCGGATCGCGCGCTTCGGTGCGCTCCTCGTCGGCCGGGATCTCGATAATGCGATTGCCGATCGGCTCGGTGCCGCCCTCTTTCGCGGCAAACCGCATGGCGCCGGCGCCCACATAGGATTTCGGGGCCATGTCGGTCTCGATCACCTTGTAGAACTGCGGGTACTTGATCGACGCAAAATACTCGGCCGCCGCTTTCGTCTCCTCTTCGGTCAGCGCCGAGGCGATCTGCACCATGATCGGCGCGCGCATGCCCTTGCGGACGCCAGCCTTGAACTCGGCCATCTGGCGCATGATGTAGCCGACCGGCAGGCCGGAGATGCCGGCAGACTCCGGATGTCCCTGCCCGTTGGTGAGGTGGCACAGGTCGCATGCGAAAGCGTTGGGCTTCTTGCCGTGGGCCACGATATCCGGCATCGGCGGATGGTCCTCCGGATACCAGTCGGGCGGGCCAAAGCGGTCGTTGATCTGGGCCGCGGTGTATGACCTGGTGCTGCCGGGCAGCGTCTTCTTTACCGTATTATCCGGCGGCCCCCCGGCGGGCGGCGCAACCGGATAGGCCCATTCGGGAAGCTCGGCGGCCATCGCCGGCGCAGCCAGCAAGCCTAATACTGCAATGGAAATCAATGCCCTCATCGCTGGTCCCCTCCTGATCGTTCTCTCCACACGGGTTGACAAACCGGTCGCTGGGCGGATATCGCGCCGCCCAGGCGGTGCTGCCATTGTACACGACGTTGCGGCGGCTGGCGACACGCCTTGCAGGCGCGGATCATTGGTTCTTGGCCGCGCTCCATTAAAAATGCGCAAATGGGGAGGGTTATGCGCGGATTGCGCAGCTTCTGCTCGGTATCTTTCTCGGCTTTAGACGAGCGTCGCAGGAGCGAACATCGCGCATCGCGCCTTCCACCGGTCACTTCGCCGAGGCCTGCAGGATTGACTGCAAGCTGCGCCGCAATTCCGCGCCATGAATTACATCTCTGCCGAGGCCCATATTGTGGATGTCGTTGATCTCAACAACCGGGAGCGAGTAGATTGACGGCCCGGAAGCGACAGCACCCTTGGAGATAAGCGGGAGATGTCATGAGACCGTTGTCCGGTTGCGGCGCCATCGTGCTTGGGTTGAGCGTAGGCCTGGGTCTTGCATGTGCAACCCGCGCCGCTGAGGATGATGCGCTTCTCCGCGATGCGCGCCGCCTGTTCGCGCCACTGCCGAAGGACATGGCGACTGCGGAGCGCCCCATAACTCCGGCGCTTGTCGAGCTTGGTCGCGCGCTGTTCTTCGATCCGCGCATGTCGGTCGATGGAACCGTGAGCTGCGCGCGCTGCCATCAGCCGGCGCTCTATGGCGGCGACGCATTGGCGAAATCGCACGGCAATCATGACCGACTCAATGCTCGCAACGCTCCGACCGTGCTCAACACCGCGCTGCAGTTCAAACAGCATTGGACAGGCAATCGTGAGGATGTCGAAGACCAGGCTACGAAGGCGCTGCTCGGCGCCGCCAGCTACGGCAATCCGAGCTACGATGTCCCGATGGCGCGACTGAAGGCGATTGCCGGCTATCAGCCGCTGTTCCGGGCGGCATTTCCGGATGCCTCGAATCCGATCACGCCGGAGAACTGGGGCCGGGCGATCGGCGCCTACGAGCGCACCCTGGTGAGCCGTTCTCGATTCGACGAATTCCTTGAGGGCAAACGAGATGCGCTCTCGGCAAGCGAACGAGCTGGCTTGCGGGCCTTCATCGACACCGGCTGCGTCACATGTCATAACGGCGTCGGCGTCGGAGGCGGCGAGTTCAAGAAGTTCGGGGTTGTCGAGGACTATTGGAAGGCGACCGGCAGCCAGGAGACCGACGAAGGCCGCGCGCTCGACACCAAGAACCCCGAGGACAAGTTTTTCTTCAAGGTGCCGATATTGCGCAACGTCGCCATGACGGGCCCCTATTTCCATGACGGTTCGGTGATCACGCTTGAGGCGGCAGTGCGCGCCATGGCGCGCGTCCAGCTTGGCGCCGCGCCGAGCGACAGGGAGGTGCAGGACATCGTGGCGTTTCTCGGCAGCCTGACCGGACCGTTGCCGGACAACTTTGCAACCGCGCCGGCGCTCCCGGCGGAGCGCTGATCGAGCCGTCAAGGTGAGCGCGCCAGTTTCGCGCAAGGGCATCATACTTGCTGGCGGGACCGGCACGCGGCTTTATCCGGTCACCCACGCGGTTTCGAAACAACTGCTGCCCGTCTACGACAAGCCAATGATCTACTACCCGCTCTGCACGCTGATGCTCGCGGGAATACGAGAGATTCTGGTCATATCGACGCCTTCGGACACGCCGCGCTTCGCGCAGCTTCTTGGCGACGGCGCCCAGTGGGGATTGGACCTGAAGTACGCGGTGCAGCCGAAACCCGAGGGGCTGGCGCAGGCGTTCATCATCGGAGCTGATTTCCTGGCCGGGAGCCATTCGGCGCTGATCCTGGGCGATAACATCTTTTACGGTCACGACCTTGTGTCGCGTGTTCAAAAGGCTTGCGCACGCCGCGAGGGCGCAACCGTCTTCGCCTATCACGTTCGCGACCCCGAGCGTTATGGCGTGGTGACGTTTGCGGCGAATGGGCAGGCCACATCGCTTGAAGAGAAGCCCGCGAAGGCAAAGTCCAACTATGCGGTGACCGGCTTGTACTTCTATGATCCCGATGCGGCGGGGCTGGCGGCGCGGCTCAAGCCTTCCGCCCGCGGCGAGCTTGAGATCACCGACCTCAACAGAGCCTATCTTGAGCGCGGCAAGCTCGCGGTCGAGATTCTCGGGCGCGGCTTCGCCTGGCTCGATACCGGCACGCATGATGCGCTTCTGCAGGCCTCGATGTTTGTGGAAACCATCGAGCAGCGTCAAGGCATGAAGATTTGCTGTCCCGAAGAGATCGCGTTTCGGATGGGCTTCATCGACTCGGCGCAACTCGAGCGGCTGGCAGAACCCTTGGCCAAGAACGGCTACGGCCAATACCTGCGTCGCATCCTCGCAGAGCATGGTCAGTAGAAGCAGCGGAGCGATTTCGCAGTTCGACCATGTTGAACGAACGGCAGGTTCGTAGGGCGGGCAAAGCCGACCGGTCAGGCCTCCGGCCGGCCCGCTGACAGGCGCCGCGCGCCCACCCGCCCTTGAAATATCGCGCGCTGGTGGGCACGGCGCACGGAAACCGGGCTTGCCCGACTTCGGCAGTCAATAGCGCCGAAATCGGCAACAGCCGGTTTCGGCTGCGCCTTTGCCCACCTGAAGGGCGCAGCGGATTGTGGTGATCGAACTCCGCCTTAGAAAAATGCAAGCGTGCGAATTTCGATGCTCTCGCGCGGTCGCCCGTCAGGCGGCGAGGTCGGATCGTTGAACGCAGTATGGGCGGTCCATCGGGCGCGGCCGTCGGTCAGCGAATCGTAGACCTTGAACACAAGCGCTTCGTCGCGCCGCATCCGCGGGAACCAGTACCAGCGGTGCTCCGGGTTGTAGGTGATGGCGTAGGTTTGGCCGACCCGGTGCGGATAGCGGCGCTCCGACACCACCAAATTCTCGGGCGACAAGCTGCGCGCATCGCAGATCGCCAGCGGAAAGGTTTCGACCGGATGGCGGATCGGCCGCCACACCTGGACAATGGCGAAGCGGCGCTGCAGCAGTTCGCCGGCCTCTTCCGGCAAAAGGTCGCGCACGCGCTGCGGGCCTGACCATTCCGTATAGTCGTTGTGCACCCGCGGCACCACCTCGCGAATCTTGCGCTCGGCGCGCATCGCGTCGTCGGCCGTGCGCAGCGTGTGATCGAACACGACCACGCGCAAGGCGCCGCTCTCGGCCTTCACCAGCGCTTCCATCTCGGCATAGTAGGTGCTGCGCACTTCGGCCTCGTCGAAGAAGTCGCTGACCGCCGTGTTGTGGCGGATGAAACGAAAGCCGTTGCGATCGAGCGTAAATTCGCGGGCGTGACGCCGGCCATTGCGGATCGTCACGCGGCGCGGATCGGGCTTGCCGCCGGTGCGCACGTCGGTTCCCCCAGGCGCCGCGGTCTCGGTGAAGATCTTCGTGCCGTCATCCACGATGTAGTTAAGCGTGGCCTCGATCGCATCCGGTGCCGTCTCCGGTTCGAGGACCTGACTGCGGGCTTGATCAAGGACTTGGACCATGCGGAACTCCTTGCGTACCGCGGCGGGCTTCTACCCGCGTGCGCCAATAAAATAATGGCCCCCGGCAATCATGGAAGGGCGGCCGGCACGGCTTCTGCACCGGCCGGCGGCAATACTGCCATGCAGAGAGGCGAAGCTTCCGGGCCGGCGCATGCCGCACGGATTTGTCGAGCGCGTGAGCAAAGGCGCCCCCGACGCTGCCGAAGGGGCGCGCCGTGCCCTCTTCCCTGCCGTCCCCGCTTGCGGGGAGGGAGCGGCTGGGCACGCTTCGCTCCGAGCTTGTCGAAGCGCGCCCAGTCTGGGACGCCTCTGTGCGATTACGACGATCTAATACCGATAATCGTCGATCTTGAGCAGCGGGAAGGCGCTCAGCACATGGGGCGCTGTCACCGCCGGCGCCGCATGCAGGAATGAGCGGTCGAGTTCGGCAAATTTCGCCACGCCGAGCAGGCCGAGACAGCGCTGCACTTCATCTTCAAGGAGTTCGAGCATGCGCACGAGCGCCTTCTCGCCGCCGGCCGCAAGAGCGTAGCATTGCATGCGGCCGAGCCCCACCAGATTGGCCCCCGCCGCGATGGCCTTGACTATGTCGGCGCCGCGGGCAAAGCCGCCGTCCACGATAATCCCGGCTCGCCCCGCCGCCGCCTCCACAATCTCGGGCAACACCTCCATGGAGCCGCGGCCGTGGTCGAGCTGCCGGCCGCCGTGATTGGAGACATAGATCCAGTCGACGCCATGATCGAGCGCGATACGGGCGTCGTCGGCGGTGGCGATGCCTTTGAGGGCGAGCGGGATATTGAACTTGCTCTTGATCCGTTTCACGGTGCGCCAATCGACCGCCGCCTGGAATTCGCGGCCGCTCGCGCGCCGGCGGCCCGCCACCACATGGCGCTTGGCAAGGTCGCGCTCGCGCCGGCTGTAGATCGCGGTGTCGACTGTGATGCAGAAGGCCCGGTACCCGCAGGCGATCGCGCGGGCCACGTGGTCGTCGACCCAGGATTCGTCGCCGCGCACGTAGAGCTGGAATATCCGCGTCGCCTCCGGCGCCGCTTCGGCCACCTTCTCGAGGCCCGGCTCGCAGACCGAGCTGAGCATATGGGCCGCCCCGAACCGGTGCGCCGCTCTCACTACCGAAGCCGCAGCGCCGTCGTGGAAGCATTCCAGCGAGCCCACCGGCGCCAGCACCACCGGCAGCCGCAGCTCCCGGCCGAGCACTGTAACGGTCGCATCCACCTCGGAGACGTCGCGCAGCACCCGCGGCCGGAAAGCGATGGAATCGAGCGCAAGGCGGTTGCGCCGGAGCGTGGTTTCGGTCTCGGTCCCGCCGACAATGTAATCCCAATCGTTCTGGCTGAGGTTCTGCCGCGCCTTGGCAACGATTTCGTGGAGGACCTGGAAATCGGTCTCGGGCCACGCGAGGCGCGCGTCGACGATTTGCTCGGGGTTGTGGTCTTGCATATCGGATGACGGATGACAGAGGACCGACGACAGAAGTCAGATATTGATTTCACACAGCGGGAGGTTATTCAACCGCCCCGTCGTCTGCCGCGGCGCGGCTCGTTGCAAGTTGCTAGAGCAGGAAATGCCACTCGCGGCGATTGAGGTTAGGCTCATTCGGACTTGAGGCGAGGCTTCACAACGGGCCCGCCTTTGCTATTGACGCGGCCCGCGGGCGGGGCTGGGGAGATTCAGATGACATTTGAAGAGTATTACGCCGCCGTCCGTCGGCTTGGCCTCGTTAAATCCAAAGTGCCGACGGTCTACGTTCATTTACCCACTCGCGAGCACTACTACGTGGACGACCCGACCAACATGACCCCAGAACAAAGAGCCGAGACGATCGAATTGTTAACGGCGCGGCTCGGAGTCGATAGACCTCACTAATGGGCTGCCAAGCTTCGGGCTACCTCAGCTGGGATTGCTACCCAAGGGTAGAACTCGGGGTCATCGTCTTTGGCGATAGTCACCACTACCTCTTGGCCTTTGGCCGCGTAAAGGTCAGTAATGACTTGTGGAATGGCCTCGAATAAGGCCTCCAGGTCTGGCCTTCCAACAAGCAATCCTCTCAGGTCCGGACTAGTTGCATAGAACAATCCGGCCTTGCCTTGTTCAATCTTAACGCGAACAATAGTTGCTCTTTCCGACATTTCACCACACCCTCGGTGTTCCATCCTAACAATATCGGATATGCGATATTAGAAAACAGTGCACGTATCAATCGGTTTCAGCGCCTTTTGGCGCCAGCTAACCTCCGCAGGCTCGGAAACGCGCACGTTAGAGCCGGCCCGAAGGATCGGTCGAGAGGGTAAGCGCCTTGGGTCAATCCTCGCCGGGCCTTTGGCCTCTGTCCTTAGTGGTCTGCCTCACTCCGCCTTTATCACCAGCCTGAGCGAAGACGCGAGCAGGGCGGCGGCCAGCAGGATGCCGGCCATGGTGAGGAGGCCCGCCTCGAACGAACCGGTATAGTCCTTCAGCCACCCCATCAGATACGGCCCGGCGAAGCCCCCGGCGGTGCCGATGGAGTTGATGAAGGCCAGCCCGGCAGCGGCGCCGACGCCGCTCAGGAAACGGGTCGGGATCGGCCAAAAGATTGAGCGCGCCGAGGTGATGCCGATGAGTCCGACGGTCATCGCCGTGAGCCCAAGGAACAGATTGCCCGTTGCTACCGAGGCGGCGAGGCCGGCCATTCCGACCACGAGGGCGATGGTGAGATTGCCGATCTTCTTGCCGGTGCGATCGACGTGCCAGGACCACCACAGCATGCTGGCCGAAGCGAAGACATACGGAACAGCCGAAAGGACGCTCGAGGCGAAGTTCGAGAGCCCGAAGCCCTTGATGATCTGCGGCAGGAAAACGCCGATGCCGTAGGAACCGAGCGTGAAGCCAAATTGAATCACCGCGAGCATGACGACGCGAATATCAGAAAGCGCCGCCCAGAGGCTGGACTTCGGCCGCTCGCGGCGCTCCGCAGCGAGCATTTCGGCCAGTATCCGCCGCTCCTTGTCGTTGAGCCACGGCGCGGTCTCGGGGCGGTCAGCGAGAACGTACAGCGTCATGATTCCGAGGATGACCGCCGGCAATCCCTCGACGATGAAAAGCCATTGCCACCCCGCAAGGCCGAGCACGCCATTCATTTCCAGCAGCAGTCCCGAAATCGGACCTCCGACCACGGACGACAGCGGGATTGCGAGGAGAAACCACGCGAGCATGCGCGTGCGGTATTGCGTCGGAAACCAGGCCGCGAAATAATACGCGACGCCCGGGAAGAATCCGGCTTCGGCCACGCCGAGGGCAAAGCGCGCCGCGTAATAGGAATGGGCGCCGGAGACCCACGCGGTCGCGACCGACACTCCTCCCCAGGTGATCATGATTCGCGCAATCCATCGCCGCGCCCCGACGCTGTACAGCGCGAGGTTTGAGGGAATCTCGAATACCGTGTAGCCGAGGAAGAGGATTCCGGCGCCGAAGCCGTACTGCGTCGCTGTCAGCCCCAGATCCTTGTTCATGGTGAGGGAGGCGACGCTGATATTGGTCCGGTCGAGATAGTTGATCACATAGGCGAGCGTCAGGAACGGCACCACGCGCCACGCGATCTTCTTGAGCACCGCTTCCTGCTGCGGATCCATCGGATGTTTCCCCAAACTGTCGTATTAAAGCGTATGCCGAGCCGATATGACCCTGGAAGGGAACCCGACACAAGCGAGGACGGACGCGCTTGCGCGGGCGCGTCGTCGCACCTGCGCTTCGGGAGTGCTTCATGAACTTCGCAGTCACGGCGAAGGCCCGGGCCGACCTCATCGCGGCATCCACGGCGCTCCGGGCTCTCCTGCGGGCCTACGAGCGGAATACCGGCTGCATCCCCTCCTGCTTTGTGGGAGCGCCTGATGCCGGTGTATATCAGAACCGACTGCGGCGACCTGCGCCTCACGTTGTCGAACGGGGGCGAGGTGATCGACAGCCAACTCGCGGCGACAGCCCCAGAAGCTGCATCGATAGTGCGTAGCCCGGATGGAGCGAAGCGACATCCGGGAAAAGCCAAGCCATTCGAAGAGCGCAGGAGACGTCGGATCGCCGTGCTCGTAGCCGACGGCGCCAAGCGACATCGGAGGGCCGCAGCGCCGCTTCTCCGGCGATGCCGCATGTTGACCGGCTGATCCCGGATGTCGCTTCGCTCCATCCGGGCTACAAGGCTACAAGCCACAAGTCCCCTTTCCGCCCCGCCGAATCATGCTTTAGTTTCCGCCTGGTGCATCGCGCCGATGCCGCAACGAGGACCAGATGGCCGCCAAGACGCTCAATTATCGCCTGCCGTTATTGACCGAAGACAAGCTCGACGACGAACAGCGCGCACTGCTCCAATCGCTGCGTGCGGGGCCGCGCGGCGACCGCGTCAAGCTTGGCGGTCCGTTCGGCGTCTACATGCATGCGCCGCAATACGGCGAACTTGTCCAGCAGCTTGGCGCCTTCCTGCGCTTCAAGACCTCGCTTGAGCCGCGGCTGTCGGAATTCGCGATCCTTTGCGTCGCGCGGATATGGCGTGCGCAGTACGAGTGGCATGCCCATGCGCCGATTGCCGAGAAGGCCGGCGTGACGCCGGAGGCGATCCGCGACATCAAGGCCGGCCGCACGCCGAAAAAAGCCGCCAAGGACGAACGGGCGATCTTCGATTTCGTCCAGGAGCTTCACAAGAGACGCCGGGTCAGCGAACGCAACTACAAGCGCCTTCAAGGCTTCCTGGGCGACCGGGGCATCGTCGAACTCACTGGAATTCTTGGCTATTACACGGGGGTTTCGATGATTCTCAACGTTTTCAACGTGCCGCTGCCGGAGGGCGCAACGCCGTCTTTTGCCGAACCCAGGTGAGGGTCTGGCCGGGAGCCTGTCCCGAGGCTAGGCCCGGTCCCGAGCCCAGACCCATGACGTGGGCGGGAAATTGGCGCCATCAACGCCGCCGGACGCCGCATGGATACGCTCGCTGTCCTCGCGCCAGGTTTTTTCGCCCTCGGCTCCGGCTGGCGATGCGACAAAAGTTCCGACCACGCCATAATGGACGTAATTGCATCAGCCATAATTTGGGAAACATGGTAATGTTTATTGTGTTACCTGTCCGGACCGGCCGCGGTTGGGCCGCCGTGAGACTCAAATGAAATCGCAAGAGCCCCAGCGGGACGAGGAGAAAGGCCGCGTACTTTTGTTCCGGCCACGGGTTCCGCGCGCCCGCAACGACAACCTGCGCCGGCCCGGCTCCTTCCGCTCGCCGGTCGCCGATCTCAGCAAATATGAGCAGCGCCGCGAAGAGGAGAGTTACCGGCAGCGCATGATCAACAACCTGCTCGCCTTCGCAGTGCTGAGTGTGATCGTTTATTGCGGCATCTGGCTTGCCAATACCATGGCGCAATTGCGCGCCGACCAGGATTGCGTGCTGACGGGGCGAACCAACTGTGCGCCGATCAAGGTGCCCCCCGCGCCACGGTGAACGATGTCGCGAAAAGAGATCGCCGGGATGACCATCCCGGCGATCCGCGTTATGTCAGCGCGATGCGCTCAATACGCCAAGGTCACGACCGCTTGAACGAATTGTAGACCTGCTTCACGAAGTTGGCGGCAGCCTGATCGTTGTCGGCCCAGGTCTTGTCGAGGTCGGCCAATGGCTTTGCAGCCACCACCTCGGCCTCGCTCTTGCCTTCGTTGACGAGCTTCTCGACACGCTCGCGCGCGGTCTTCACCATCGCATTGTATTCAGCAACGCTCGCCTTGTTGGCGAGCGGACCGTGGCCGACCACGACCTTGGTGTTGTCGTTGGCCAGTTTCAGCCAGTCGTTGGTCGCCCGGATCATGCCGCGGATGTCGCCACCATTGGCGAAGTCGACCTGCTGATAGCGGTGGCGGTTGTTCATGACGTCGCCGGTGCAGATCACGTTGGCGTCCGGGAAATAAACCCAGGTGTCGCCGTCGGTGTGGGCGTTGTAAACGTGGTGCAACTCCGCTTTGCGGCCGCCGACCTCGATGGTCTTAACGCCGCCGATGTAGGTCTCCTTCGGGATCGCATCGCCCGAAACGGGCTGGGTCTTGTTGCCGGTCGTGCCGTTGGTGGTGCCGGCGAGCAGGCGGATGCGGATGTTATCCTGCGCAATGACGGTTGCGCCGTCCTTCTGGAAGTTGGCATTTCCGCCGGTGTGGTCGCCGTGGAAATGGGTGTTGATGATGTATTTGATCGGCAGCGGCGAGATCGCCTTGATGGCGGCCTTGATCTTTTCTGACAGCGGCGCGAACTGGGTGTCCACCATGATGATGCCGTCCGTGCCGACCGCGACGGTGATGTTGCCGCCTTGGCCCTCGAGCATATAGGTCTTGTTGCCGAGGTCGGTGGTCTTGATCTGGACTTTGTCCCAATCGACCTGCTGCTGAGCCATGGCGGCGCCGGCGCATAGCAGGGTGCTCGCCGCGAGCGCGGCAATCGTGGTCTTGTGCATCGTGATTCTCCTCCTTGTGGTCGTGAGTCGGTCATCCGTTGCGGATGCCCCGACCGGCGCGGGCGTGTAATTGGGACCCATCGACCGGTGGGGACAATGCCCTTTTCCTGTGGCAGCGGCAAGACAGATCACGTCCTCCGGGCGATGCGCGCCGGCCGACAACCTACCTGCAAGCGTCAACTCTCCGGCGAGAGGCGGCGTGATCTGAGCGATTAACCTCCTTCTAACCCCGAGCCCTTATGACGTTAACGGCGACGTTTGCGGCGTTCCGGCCGCTGCGATGCAAGCTCCCGGGGAACCATCGTTGGGCATTTCGACGACAGCACGCGGTTGGAGATGAAAGCCTCTGCCCATTCGGCCGATCGAATTTCCGGCTGGGCCGTTCTCCTGGCCGGGGCGGTGGGCGGCGTCCTGGTCTTCGTGGTGGCGCTGCCGCTGGCGCTTTCGAGCCCGTTCCCGACACCCAGGCAGAGCGAGTGGGTCGTCTATCCTCGGCGCTACTCTCCTCTCCCTCTCCCCAGCCCTCCTCCACTGACGGGGGAGGGAAGGGTCGGCGAACAGAGGGAGAGTGGGGAGGGGGATGGCGAAGCATCGTTTTCCCGGCTCGCACCTCTGCCGCCGCTGACTGAAGGATCGCAGATCGATCCGCCGATGGTGATGGCGGCGGCCTTCGAGCCGGGGAGCCAGCCGGAGCCCATCACTTTTGCCGAAAGGTGGATCCTCGACTTTCCGCAAGCCGCAGCGATGGCGGCCCCGGCTGCGAATGAGGTCCCCTCGATCGAGGTCCCCCCACAAGCGACGCGGTTGGCGCCGCCCGGAAACGCCATCGAGTCGCCCCACCCTTCCCTCCCCCGCGTGCGCGGAAAGGACAGTTTGGGGCGCCCCAACTCCGGCCTCTCGGACCCGGTCGACCAGTATTTGTGGGAGGTTTATCAGCGCAAACCCATCAAGTTGGATTCAACCGGAGACTTCACCTGGAAGGACCCGGCCGCCGCAAAACGGGTGGGCCTGTCGCTGAAAGCCTACGTCATAGGCGGCATGGACCCCGATTTCCGCGAGCAGCTTTATCACGCGGGCCGCGCCATGGATGCCAGCGGGATCCGATGGTCGATCCTGAGCGCGTTTCGCGATGACTACCGCCAACGCCTCGCGGCAGGTTTCAAGGCCCATGGCGGCAATTCCCAACACGGCGGCAGCAACGCGACCGGCGGCTACGGCCATGGCCGCGCCGTCGACATCACCAGCGTTGAGGGCGAGCCCGGTGCGGCGTGGCATTGGATCGACGCTCACGGGGCAAAATTCGGCCTGCGCCGACCCATGCCCAGCGCCGATCCGGCGCATATCCAGCCGCGAAACTCGTTTCATGACCTCGCACGTCAGTTGCGCGAAGCACGGCTGAAGCTGGAGAATAAGCTCACCGGCGCCACTGCTGCCGCAACAGGCAAGCCGAGCGCCGTGGCGCAGATGAACGAAGCCGGCGACGGCCTCCGCGTCTCCAGGTAAGGCTTTGCGGCAAAATTATCGCATCGATCCTTGTGGCCGTGCGAGCGGCTTTCTTCTGCTCCCCGCTTGCGGACCCTCTTGCGGGGGAGGGGACAGCGACAGTCGCGATTCCTCGTTAACTCCTCACGTGGAACCCCCGCTCGCGTGGACGTTCCATCCGGAAAGACGGCGCGCCGTGCGCCGAGATGTCGGCGCACGGCGGCCTGAGCCTGAACCGCTCGGCCGGCCCCGGATGCCAAGCCTCGCGGGCTCTCATCCGGGCCGACACACATTTAACCTAAGGGATGCGATCAGACCCGACGGCCGGCGACGCTCAATGACACCGGCGCGAGACCATCGACACCGAGGACTCGCGCGGCGCCCGGGCTGAGATCGATCACCCGCCCTGCCACATAGGGCCCGCGGTCGTTGATTCGCACCGTTGCGGAGCGCCCGTTGCGGCGGTTGTAGACTGTGACCCTGCTGCCAAACGGCAGCGTCTTATGGGCCGCCGTCATGGCGTTGGGATTCATGTGCTCGCCGTTGGCGGTAATCGGGTCGTGGTAGACCGAGGCGATTCCCGACAAGCCGGACCGGGGGTCGGCTTTAGCGCCCCGCGTGAACATCCGGACCTTCTGCTCGACGCTCGTGAACGTCCTCGACCTATGCTGAAGACGCGTGAACGTCCTGGCCTTGTGCTGGGCCGCGAGCGAAGGATGGTGCGGCCGCGCGAGCGACGGCGTGACTTGAACTCCCGCCGCGAGCACGCAGGCAAGCGCTGCGGTGAGGGTGACAGCCTTGATGGTACGACGATGCGTCGTGTTTTGATTTCTCAAAACGTACTTCCTCTGTTTGTTGCACTTCACTGTTTCACTGTCCGGCAACGCCAATAGCGAAGCAGGCCAAAGGTTAACCTTTGACCTAACGTCGGCTTGGCGATGTCGGGTGATCCCCTATGACCTAAGGGGAGGGTGCGTGTTCGCGGGTAATTGTGGCATCATTACGGCAATGTGACCGCCTGTGGCATTCGACCGCCATCGGCATTGCGCTGGGCGGTGCGCTCCGCTATTACGAACGTCAATCCTCAAGGGGTGGCGGAGCTGTTTTCGCGGGGCATCTCGGCATCAGTCCCGCGCAATCCGCTAAATTCTCGATTTCCCAGGAACTTACGCGATGTCCTCAACGTTCGATACGGTGGCCAATATCATCGCCGAGACGTGCGATATCCCGCGCGAAACCATCAAGCCGGAAAGCCACGCGATCAACGATCTCGGCATCGACAGCCTCGACTTTCTCGACATCGCTTTCGCGATCGACAAGGCCTTCGGGATTAAGCTTCCGCTCGAGCAGTGGACGCAGGAAGTCAACGACGGCAAAGCCACCACCGAGCAATACTTCGTGCTTGACAACCTGTGCGCCCGGATCGACGGCTTGGTCGCCGCAAAGGGGGCTTAATCGTCCTCATTGGCATGCGGCTCGAATATTTCCAATTGATCGACCGGATCGTTGCGCTCGACCTCGATGCCCGGACCGTCAAGGCGCAGGCGAAAATCCCGCCGACCAGCACGATTTTCGAGGGACATTTCCCCGGCCATCCGCTGATGCCTGGCGTGCTCCTGATCGAGACCATGGCGCAGACATCCGGGTGGCTGATTATCGGCCTGACCAAATTCGAACGGATGGCTTTCCTCGCCTCGGTGAGAGAGGCGAAATTGCGCGCCTTCGTGTCGCCAGGGCAGGACTTGACGATCACGGCCCGCATTGTCCACGAGGGTTCGGGCTTCACCATCACCAAGGCGGCCATTGAGGTGAGTGGGAAAGTAGTCGCTGAGAGCGAATTAACGTTCCGGCTGACCCCGTTTCCGGATCCCAACCTGCGTGCCGGCATGAGGCTGGTGGCGGCCGCCATCGACTTTCCAGACCCGCAATGAACCGGGAAACCTGGATCACCGGCGTCGGCATCCTGTCGTGTCTCGGCGAGGGGCCGGAGGCCCATTGGCAGGCGTTCGCCAGCGGCAAGATCAATTTCGATGCGGCCGGCTACCCGCCCTACATCGTGCATCCGCTTCCGCCCGTCAACTTCGACGCCCAGATCCCCAAAAAGGGCGACCAGCGTCAGATGGAGCCGTGGCAGCGCATCGGCGTCTATGCGGCCGGCCTCGCCCTTGACAGCGCCGGCGTCAAGGGTAACGCCGATATTCTCGGCCGCATGGACATGATCGTCGCGGCTGGCGGCGGCGAGCGCGACCTTGCGGTCGACGGCAGGATTCTGTCCGGCTTGCCGAAAGCGGGCGCCAAAGTCGGCGAACATGACCGCTTCCTCAACGAACGGCTGATGAGCGACCTGCGGCCAACCCTGTTTCTGGCCCAGCTCTCCAACCTGCTCGCCGGCAATATCTCGATCGTACATGGCGTTACCGGCTCCTCGCGCACTTTCATGGGCGAGGAATCCGCAGGCGTCGACGCGGTGCGCATCGCGCTCGCCCGCATAAGGGCCGGCCAGAGCGACATCACCCTCGTCGGCGGTGCGCAGAACTCCGAGCGCAAGGAAATGTTGATGCTTTACGAGTTCGGCGGTTTCGCCCTCAAGGGGGCGTTCACTCCGGTATGGGACCGTGCCGCCCACCCGGGATTCGCGCTCGGCTCGATGGGCGCATTCCTGGTGCTGGAAGCGAGCGAGCACGCACGTTCCCGCGGTGCGAAGCCGCTTGCCCGACTCGCCGCCGTCGTTAATGCGCGATCAAACCGCGAGCCTGGCGCCGTAACGGCGACGCTCCACAAGCTGTGGGCAACGCTGCCGCCCGTTCGCCCCGACTGCGCGGTGATCTCAGGCGCGTGCGGCGCCTTCCCGGCAACTGCGGAAGAGCGTGCCTTCCTCGATACTCATGCTGAACTTGCAGTGCGAGCGACGGGCACCCGCATCGGTCACGGGGTCGAACCGCATTTCGCGATGAACATTGCGCTTGCCGCCATGGCGGTCGAGCGGCGCGCCCTGTTTCCGCCATGCGACGCCGGCGAGCGAGCGGCGCGCGGCGCGCTGACCCAGGCTGTCGTCACCGGCGTCGGCCATTGGCGCGGCGAGGGCCTGGCCTTGGTGGAAGCCGTGGAGTGAGCGGGGTCGTGAACGTGGAGAAATTGTGTGGGGCGCCAGGCGCGCCCCACACAATGACCTGCCGGGCGTGCTAGGCGGCTTTCGCCCCCGCGGGCTCTGCTTGCTCCCAGATTTTTGTCTCGCGGGTTTCCGGCATCAGGAACAGCGCCAGCACGAAGCACACTGCGGGCACTGCGATCGGATAGATCAGAGCGTTGCCAAGGCTCCCCGACTGAAAGCCGGCCGCGGTGATGAACGGCACCAGCCCGCCACCCCAGCCATTGCCGATATGATACGGAACGGAAACCGACGTATAGCGGATCCGGCCGGGGAAATATTCCGCCAGGAAGGCCCCGATCGGCCCATAGACCATTCCCACATAGGCCACGAGGATGCAGATGATGAGAATCGCGGCCGGATAGTTGACGTTGTCTGGGTGAGTAACCTCGCCGAGCCATGCATACAGGGGATAGTACGTGACTGCCGCAAGCAGGAAGCCCGCCAAGATCACCGGCTTGCGGCCGATCAGGTCCGACACCCAGCCGAACAGGATCAAGGTTGAAGACGCGATGAGCAGTGCAATTCCGATGATGGTGCTCGACTGCAACAGGCTCAGCTTGGATACCTGCTGGAGGAAGTACAGCGCCGTGAATTGCCCGCTGTACCAGACGACGCCCTCGCCGATCACCACGATGCTGGCGATCAGGACGTACTTCATGTTGGCGCTGAGGAAGGCCTCTCTCCAGGGGTTCTTGGTCGTCCCTGTTCTGGCCTTGATCTGCTCGAAGATCGGAGTCTCCTGCAACTGCAGTCGTATGTAGATCGCAATCGCCACCAGCAGGAAGGACACCAGGAAGGGGACGCGCCATCCCCAGTCATTGAACGTTTCGGAGCCGAGCGATAATTGCGTACCCACGACCACGGCCACCGACACCACGATGCCAAGGGTTGGAGAGGTCTGGAGCCAGCCCGTATAGAAGCCGCGACGTTCGTCAGATACGTGCTCGGCCACATAGGTAATGGCGCCGCCGTATTCTCCGCCCAGGCACAGCCCCTGGATCATGCGCAAGCCGAACAGCAGGAACGCAGCGGCCAGACCGACCTGTTCGAAGGTGGGGAGCAACCCGATCACGCCGGTGCCCAGACCCATTCCGGACAGGGTGATGAGGAATGTGTACTTGCGGCCAACGCGGTCGCCGAGCCATCCGAACAGGAACGCTCCCAATGGACGGATCAGGAATCCCGCGGTGAACAGCGCAATCGTGCTCAGCAGCGCCGCGACCGGATGCGTCTTTTCGAAGAACTTGACCGACAGAACAGCAGCCAGGCTCCCGAAAATGTAGAAGTCGTACCATTCGATCACGTTTCCCACCGCTGCGGCGACGATCACGCGCCGAAAGTCCTTCGGGGGTTGAATCATGTCGTCCTCCTCCTGCCGCACGCCGGCATGGTTAGGTCGGAGCTAAGTCTGCGGGCGTGCTCCCTTGTTGTTGACCACGTTCGAATCATACCTGCGTTGGATTGCGGTCCCTGCGCAAACTAACATTGCTGCCTGATACCACCTAATACGACTTTCGGAGGGATGCGACAGCTTGGCGTTGTGCGTTGCAAAACACCTTGCCCACTCTCCCTATAGCCCGGATGCCGCCACCGGTCCCAGACCCGGCGGCCCAATGCGAGCCAGAGGAAGCGCGGGAGGTGGGACGGGGAACGACTCACCGCGGCGCGGCGAGCTTGGCGCTCGCGATATAGAGGGCCAGCGCGGTGGCGTTGGAGACATTCAGGCTTGTGATCCGGCCCGGCAGCGCGAGCCGTGCGATCGCGTCGCAGCGGACGCGGGTGAGATGCCGCAGGCCTTTGCCCTCGGCGCCGATCACGAGCGCGAGGGGCGCAGAAAGAGGTATGGCCGCGAGGTCGGCGTCGCCGCCGCTGTCGAGGCCGACCAGAAGCGCATTGAGGTCGTGCAACTCGTCGAGCGCGCGGGCAAGATTGACCACCGTCACGATCGGCACGTATTCGAGCGCGCCGGAGGCCGCCTTGGCGAGCACGCCGGTCGCTTCCGGACTGTGCCGCTCTGTCGTCACCACGGCCCTCACGGCAAAAGCCGCCGCCGCGCGCAGGATCGCACCAAAATTGTGCGGGTCGGTGATCTGATCGAGCGCCAGCATGATGCCGCCCGTGGCGACATCCTCAAGCTCCGGCGATGCCAGCGGATCGGCCTCGGCACAAAGGCCCTGGTGGACAGCGTTGGGCCCGGCTATCGCCGCAATGTCTTCGGGACACACCACCGTAGGGGCGATGGGAAATGTGACTTTGTCTTCGTTCAGCCGCCGCAACGCGTTCTCGGTTGCAAGCAGGCGATGGAAACGGCGCTGCGGGTTTTCGAGGGCGGCCTTAACGGTGTGCCAGCCATAAAGAACCACGGCGCCGTCGCGGTCGCGCGGCCCGCTGCGCCGAGGCAAGAGCCCGGCTTTGCCGGAATGGTCGCCGCCAAATGGCTTGTCGCCGAACTGTCTGCCGCCAGAGCGTCTGCGCATGCCTCAAGTTATCATTGCTTTCAGCCCGGTCGAGCTTGTAGCCCGGATTGACCGCAGGGAAATCCGGGGGGTCCTGCCGCCGGGCGAGTTCTGCCCCCCGGACGTCGCTTCACTCCATCCGGGCTACGACGCCAGCCTTAAATCACATAGATCCGGTCCGGCAGCTCGTCACGAGTGGTTTCGGACCGTGGAAAGTGCTGCGCGAGCACCTTTCCGCACGCGCCGATCGCCGCGATGAAGCCGTCGGCGACGCGGCCGCCTCTCATGTGCGAGATAAGCGCGTCGACGGCCGCCTGCCATTCCGATTGCGGTACGCGCGTCGCTATGCCCTCGTCGGCGATGATGCGCGCATAGCGCTCCGCCAGCGAGACAAAGATCAGAACGCCGGTGCGGTCCTTCTTGCGGGAGACGCCGCGGATCATGAACTGCTCCATGGCGACGCGATGCGCGACAGCGCGGCGCGCCGCACGCGGCACCAGCGCGATGCGCACGCGCGGCAGGCAAAGCAGCGCGGCGAGCCCGAAAAATACCGCAAGCTGCAACAGCAGAATGTGGCTAACGGGCATCGCCGTAAACGCGACCATTGCCCAAGGAAACGCAAGCGCGACCAACGCGGCCAGCAGGATCGGCAGCGCGGTCGCATCCGAGGACGCCTGCGCCAGAACGCAGACGATTTCGCCCGAGGTCTTTGCCTCGGCGGCGTGGATTGCGGCCGAGATGCGCTGGCGATCCTCACCCGAGATGCTCATCACCAGCTCCCAGAAGCGCCGCCGCCGCCCGACGAGCCGCCGCCGCCTCGAAAACCGCCGCCGTCGAAGCCTCCGTCACCCTGGTATCTGCCGCTCCGCGGGCCGCCGGGATTGAGGAGCAGATTCAGCGCCACATTGAGGAAGAACCAGCGGAACCCCGGCGATACGATGAGCAGCGTCACCAGGGCGAGGACACCCGCCACCAGCAGCCAGTCCAACCAGCCGGGGGCCGGCTGATGGTCGAGGCGCAGCGAGGGACGCTGCTGCCATTCGGCCGCATCAGTCGTCAGCACCGTAATGATGTCATCGACGCCGCGCGAGACTCCGCCGTCAAAATCGCCGGCTTTGAAGCGGGGCGCGATGGCGTTCACGATGATGATCTTCGACAGCGCGTCGGTCAGCGTGCCTTCAAGCCCGTAGCCGACCTCGATGCGCACCCTGTGCTCCTGTGGGGCGACGAGCAGCAGCACGCCGTTGTTCTTCTCCTGCTCGCCGAGCTTCCAGGTGCGAAAGAGCGCGTTGGCATAGGGTTCAATCTCCTCGCCCTGGAGCGAGTTCACAGTGGCGACGACAAGCTGGATGCCGGACTTGCCTTCGAGTTCAGCGAGCTTCGATGAAAGGGCGTCGCGCGTGCCGGCAGAGAGGACATTGGCCTGATCGACGACGCGGCCAGTGAGCGGCGGAAAGCTGACAGCGCAGATCGCAAGGCCCGCCCACATAAGCGCGACGAGAACGACAAGCGGGCGCGCCGATTTTCGCGCCAGCAAAAAGGAGAACCGGCGCGCGGTCATTTCGGCCGCCTCCACCCTTTCTCCTCCGCTTGCGGGGCTCGGCAATCGCATATGGGCGCCCCCTCGCCTCTCCCCGCGAGCGGAGAGAGGGAGCGCAGCGCGGACGGCCCACATGCGATTGCCTGGTTTACCGGGACGGAAGGGGGGCGTGTCAGAATTTCACCTGCGGCGGCGTCTGTGCGCCCTCAGTGGCCGAGAACTCCGCCATCGGCTTGTTGTTGCGGAACAGGGTCGCAGCCCACAGCAGGCCGGGGAACGTCCTGAGGGTGGTGTTGTATGTCCGCACCGCTTCGATGTAGTCGCGCCGCGCCACGGCTATGCGGTTCTCTGTGCCCTCAAGCTGCGACTGCAGCGCCAGGAAGTTCTGGTTCGACTTGAGGTCGGGATAGTTTTCGCTGACGGCGAGGAGCCGGCCGAGCGCGCCGGTGAGCTGCGCCTGCGCGTCCTGAAACTGCTTCAGCTTTTCGGGATCGGTGAGCTGCGAGGCATCGACCTTGATCTGCGTGGCTTTGGCGCGGGCCTCGGTCACCGCAGTCAGGACATCACGCTCCTGCTTGGCATAGCCCTGCACGGTGGCGACGAGGTTAGGGATGAGATCGGCCCGGCGCTGGTAATTGTTTTGAACATCCGCCCACTTCGCCTTCGCCTGCTCCTCCTGGGTGGGAATGATGTTGTAGCCGCCGCATCCCGACAGGGTGAGACAAAGAACAGCGACAAACGCGGGAGCGCGCAAGCGCCATATCCGTGCGGTCATGGAAGACTCCACCAGAAGATCAGCGTAAAGATCTCTACGAACGGCAACCCGGAGCGGTCCCAACGGTTCCTTTCTTTGCAAGGTCGAAACACACCAGCCGCGCGTGGGAACGGCGCATCACGTATCGTACGCGAAAGTCAATTGCAACTCACGGACAAAACCGGCAGGCGCACGCTCTCGCGTGCAGCATCGAAGGCATGAGCGGATTCGATCGGGTGCAGGGTGGGCAAAGGTGCGCTGGTGAGCTTGTCGAAGGATGCGCGCCGTGCCAGCAGGACCTTCCAGGTGCTGGGGCAGTGATATAGGCTGCAGCATAAAAAACGTCTTGCGTCAGATCTTTTCGAGGCAAGGGGCGAAGAATCAATGCGCCAGATGACCTTGATCGCCTTCCTCCAGGCGCAGAACTGCACAAATTTCGCGAGTTCCTGGCGTCATCCGCAGTCGCGCACCGATACCTGGTCTGCGGATTACTACCGGCATATCGGCCGCGTGCTCGAAGAGGGGAAATTCCATCTCGGCTTTTTCGACGACCGTTTGTCGATGCCGGACATGTATGGCCGCAATCACGAGCATACGGTCCGGCACGGTATTCGCTGCGTAAAACTGGATGCCGTGACGGTGCTCACCGTCATGGGCATGGCGACCGAGCGGCTCGGCCTCGGCGCGACCTATTCGACGAGCTATTACGAGCCGTTCCATGTGGCGCGTTTGTTTGCAACGCTCGATCTGATGACGGACGGGCGCGCGGCCTGGAACGTCGTCACCTCGCTCAATGACGGCGAGGCGCAGAATATGGGCCGTGATGAAGCGATTGCGCACGACCTGCGCTACGATCGCGCCGACGAATTCATGGAGGTCGTATTCGGTCATTGGGACACCTGGGAGGACGACGCCATCGTCCAGGACAAGGCGAACGGCCTGTTTGCCCGCCCTGAGAAGGTTCACCGCCTCGACCACCGCGGCCGGTATTTCCGTTCACGCGGGCCATTTACGGTGCCACGCTCGCCGCAGGGCCACCCGGTCATCATCCAGGCCGGCCAGAGCGGCCGCGGCAAAACTTTCGGCGCGCAATGGGGCGAAGTGATTTTCGTCGTCTACCCGAATATCGAGATTGCCAGGCGCGACTACGCGGACTTCAAGAAGGATGTGGCGCGCCTTGGTCGCGATCCCGGGCACGTCAAGGTCGCACAGCTCATCAACACCGTGTCCGCCGCCACAAAGACGGAGGCCGAGGATAAGTGGGCGGTGATCAACAAGCTGCCGCTTGAGATCGATGCTTTGTCTCTATTGTCCGAAGCGCTCAACTTCGACTTTGCCAGAAAGGACATGGACGAGGCTTTTTCGGACGCCGAGCTTAAGGAAATGTCTGGCCTGCAGGCGATCCGCGACCGCGTCGTGCAGGCGAGCGGCAAGAAGAATCCGACGGTGCGCGACTTTATCCATTTCAGCGGGCGCGGCCGCGTGCATGACCCGATCGTCGGCGGCCCGAAGGAAGTGGCGGATAAGCTCGAACAGTGGTTCGCGGAGCGCGCCTGCGACGGCTTTGTGGTTTCCGCCACGCACGTGCCGGGCGCCTACGAGGATTTTGTCCGCTTCGTCGTGCCTGAATTGCAGCGCCGGGGCCTGTTCCGCAAGGAGTATGCGGGCAAGACTTTGCGTGAGAACCTGGGGGTGCCCATTCCGCGCGTAGGCGCGTGGCGTGGGACGTATGCGATGGGAAGTGTCTAGGCGTGCTCCGAGCAGGCAAGTCCAGGTTGGGCAAAGGCGCCTGCCGTAGCCGGCTGCCAGCCCGGCGGGCCCACGACGCACGACCACCGATCCCGCCACGATCGCGCGCGCCAGAGATCGCGAGCGAGCGCTGCCCATTCATGAAAGGCAATAATAATGGGATTATTGGACCGCAGCGGCTGCACCAGACCATAGCGGCACGGCAGATCGTCGCGCTCGGCCACGAAGGTGCCAAAGATGCGATCCCAGACGATAAGCACACCGCCATAGTTGTGGTCGAGATATTCGGGGTTGGCCGCGTGGTGCACGCGATGATGCGACGGCGTGTTCAGGACATATTCGAGCGGGCCAAGCCGCGGAATCCAGTCCGTGTGCAGCCAGAACTGGTAGAGCAGGTTCAGCGCGCTGGCGATAGCCACGGCGCGGGGCTCGAAGCCGAGCCAAAGGAGCGGCACGTAGAAGATGGCTGCCCCGGTCAGCCGGCCGGTCCACCCGAAGCGGTAGGAGGCAGCAAGGTTCAGTTCATTCGAAGAATGATGGACCGCATGCGTCGCCCAGAACCAGCGAACGCGGTGGCTGCAGCGGTGGAACCAATAGTAGCAGAAATCCTGGCTGATCAGGAGCGCAACCGTCGCGACGGTCGTATCGACCGGAATCGTGAAGAGGCGGTGACTGTGAGCGAACGCGGACGCCGGGGCTGCAAGGCTTAGGGTAAAGAACGTCAACACGATGTACTGACGCCCGAGCGCATCGGCAAGCGAAGCGAAATACGCACGCCAATTGTAGTTGCGCCGCATTACGAAGGCGAGAACCAGCCCCTCAAGGGTCGCAATCACCACTACGACGGGCAGCGCAAAAGCCAGGATGCTGGTCACGCCTCTCCTCCCGCTTGTGCTTTGTCCATATCGGATTGCTCTCAATTTAACGGCGGCTCAGCGCAAGAGCGAACTATCCAAGCTTGGGAACGTCAAGCCCCCCTGGCGCGCGGCGAAGATTCTGCTGGGCGAAAGCCGCAGCCGCAATCAGAAGTCCAAGCGCGAGTACCGTCCACGCCGGCGGGATGCCGAGAATCGTCGTGAAATAAATGCTGAAGATCTCCGTCAGCGCGTAGCCACGGAACGCCCAGATGCAGCCGACTTCAAAAGCGGCGGTGAAAAGGCATGCCGCCAGGGCCAGCAGCGCCAGTGTGGCGGCATGAGTTCCTTGTCCGCGCCGGTCCAGTACTCGCCACGCCGTGAGCCAGAAGAAGAAGCCGCTCAGCAGGAACTGGTCGGGAAATAATCCGGGCGACATGAGGTAGTGAAGGATCGCCAAGGCCGCGGTCAGGTAGACTGCGCTATGCAGCCGCCGCCATCCTTTCGCGCCCATTCTGCGAACGGCAGCATCGACGGAGGTCGCCCCCAGCGCGACGAGGCCGATGGTTGAGACAGTCGCCACAATCAGCGAAAGCCTGGTCGCGATTTCATTGGCGATAAAGGCAAAGTTCCAAAACCGCAAAGCAAAATAAATGATGATATGGGCGATCGCATAGGCGAGCGCAGTCACGCCGATCATGCGTCGCACGACGATGAGCCGGCGCCAGCCAAAGATGGTCGCCGCCGGCGTAATCGCCAGCGCGGCGAGCAGGATCGCAGTCGCCCAAAAGCCCGACCAGTAAGTCATTCCGCCGAGCGGAACCGGCCCAAACTCGCCGGCGGCAACCTGCTCGATGAGCCAGATCGCCGGCACGAACATGACGGCGAGAGTTCCAGCCTTCAGCCAGGAAAATCTGCGGCTCCGGTCCTGCCACGGCCAGATCAACTGCACGTGTCGCTCCTTCCCGGCACTGGCAGAGCAATTCCATGAAACCGATCATATGCATGGTTTGGTCATTCCGGGGCGCCACCGAAGGCGGCGAACCCTAAATCTAAGGCCCCGGCCGACGGTTATGGATTCCGGGCTCGCGGCCTAGAGCCCGCGCCCCGGAATGACACGCATATGGTTCGAATTCGAAATCGCTCCACCAGAGCATTTTTCGATAACGTTGAGCGGGTGGGTCTTCACCTCTCCCGATCGGGGAGAGGCGAAGGTCGACGCGGCAACGGCTTTGATTCAGCCATATCGAAATCCGCTCTGACGCCGTTATCGCACCGCCGCCTCGCGTGCGTAGTAGCGCGTGGCGTAGGGTTTCGGCGCAAACGCAGGCTGGTAGCGGCACGGCCCATCAAGGCTGGCCCGCAATTGCTCGCACGCTGCCGCGATCGACTGCGCCGTCGGCTTGGCGCCCTTTTCGATCCATTGCATGAGGGCGTCGAGCCCCGCTGCGAGTTCCGGTGCGCTCTGTCCCGTGTGGGCGCGCTCATCGGTGAACGCCTGCACCAAGCGGTCGGCGCTGCCGGCCCTCTTCACGACATCGAGATAAGCGGACTGCGCTTCGACCACGACCTGCGGATCGTTGATTGAATGAATCGACACCACCGGCACCGGCAGCACGCCGGTCGGATCGCCGTCGGCCTTGACCAAGGCCGCTGCGGCCGGATCGGCCTCGAAGCGGACGACGTCGCGGTTCAGCGCCACATCGTCGGAGGAGCCCTTATAGCGGACGCCGATGTTCGAGAAGGGATTGCGCCCGCCGGTCGTGTTCTTCACGATGTCGCGGAACAGCAGCGTCCCGGCCTGCATGTGGCGGACCAGGAGATTTTCCGGATAGCCCATCACGCCGATGATGTTGGCGAGGTTCTGCTTCTGCTGCTCGCTGCGCGCCGCGGCCGGATGACCGACGCCGGTGCATTCGTCGACCAGCGCGCCGAGGTCCTTCAGCGTCATCTTCGAATCCGGGGCGACGCCATTCCACAGCGGATACTGCGGCTCGTCGGGACGCGGCATGTTCTTGCAGTAGTACTGATACACGGCCCGCAGGTCGACGCGGTGCTGATAATTGAGCGTTGCCCCCATCACCGCGCCGCTGTTGAGGAAAGCGCCGTCGAAGTTCACGCCGCCGTTGGGATTCTTCGCATAGGTCTCGATCAGCTTGGCGCCGACGAGACCGCCGTAAGAGGCGCCGTGCAGGATGGTGCGTTGCGGCTTGCCGAAATGGGAAATGAAAAACTTGCGGGCATTGTCTGAATCTGCCGCCGCCATTGCGACCCCATAGCCCTCGCGCCGGTAGCTTGACGCGACCCAGGCAAAACCGCGCCGGACCGCATAGGCATATTTGTTGAGATCCGCCTTGCTCCCGATCGGGGTCGGCGGCAGCAGCGACGGGCCGCCATGGGCGAACACCACGAGGTTGCCATTCCAGGCCTTCGGCACAGCAGCGGTGATGTAGGCGCCGGTCTCGTGCTTGGCGATGTAGCAGGTCGCGATGTCCACGATCGGCTCCGGGCACGGCGTGGTGTCGGGCAACTCCGCCTTCCGCGCTTCCTGCGCCGCCGCCGCGCCGGTCATCGCTGCGAACGCCAACAGTGCAACCGTCATCCTTCCATATGGCATGCGTTTTCCCCCTGGTGCGCTTCGCCGGGCCCCAGCCTGAGCCAAGCCTATTGGAGGTGAGCGAAATTACAAGGCCGCGAATTCGGATCGGGCGCCCGTTCCGATGAGATCGCATCACACTTCGTCGTCATGCCGGCGCCTGCCGCGGCATCCGCGTCTTCCTGGCGGGGCAGCGGGAAAGACGTGAGTGATTGAGCCGAGGCGGTCACGTCACGCAGCAGTTTGCGAGCGTCGCTCGGATCCACCGATGCCACGAAAGTCGTCGATCTCAAGGCGCATACCGTCAAAGCGGCTTAATGGCCGGGCGCTTTGGCCGGTGTGGAGCCCCGGTCAAGCCCCTGCTACACTCACCGCCATGGCAAAGCTTCTGTGGCGCACCTTGGTGGTATTGCACCGTTATCTCGGAATAGCGGTGGGCCCGCTCATGCTGATCTGGTTCGCCTCCGGCATCGTTATGATGTACGTGGGTTTCCCGCAGCTCTCCGAGCAAGAGCGCCTGCGCGCCCTTGCGCCGATTCCGTGGCAAGCGTGCTGCCGGGTCGCGGATGGCCTCATTCCGGACGACCAGCGGTTTTACCGCGTCCAGATCGAGGCTCTTGTCGGCGTGCCGGTGCTGCGGCTCCGCCGTCCGCCCCGGCCGGATGCGGTGATTGATCTTACGGAGGGCGTCGGCGTGCGGCGCTTCGATATGGCGGATGCCCGGGCGGTCGCGCTCGACGCCATCGCGCGCATTGCCGGACGCGCCACCATCGCCGCCGCCGCGACCATCGACGAGGATCAGTGGACCATTGGCCGCTATCGCCGCGATCGTCCTCTGCATCGCCTCACGTTCGACGATCCGGAACGCTCGACCATCTACGTATCGAGCACCAACGGCCAGATCGTGCTGCGCACCACGGCAACCCAGCGGTTTTGGAACTGGCTGGGCGCGATCCCGCACTGGTTCTACCTTACGGCCCTGCGCAGCGACGGGCCGCTGTGGAGCGAGACGGTCATCTGGGCGTCGATTCTCGGCACGTTTCTGACCGTCCTCGGACTCTGTCTGGGCATCGCGCAGCTCAAGCGCGGCAAAGACGGCAAGCTCTCGCCTTACCGCGGCTTGTTCTATTGGCACCATCTGTGCGGGCTGGCGTTCGGCATCGTCACGCTTACTTTTGTGTTCAGCGGGCTGGTGTCGATGAACCCGTGGGGATTTCTCGAAGGCCGGGGCGGCGCCGGCGAGACCGGCCGGCTTGAAGGTCCGCCGCCCAGATGGGACGAAGTGCGCGCCTCTCTCACAGCTCTGCAGGCGCGGTCGGCAAATGCCGTAAGCCTTACGACCGCGCCCCTTGGCGGGGAGCTTTTCTGGCTCGCCACATCCGCTGACGGAACGGTGACACGGCTTGATGCCTCGGGAAATGCCGCACCGTTATCGGCAGGGGAACTCGCCGCGGCGGCCGAGCGCATCGCGGGGTCGAACGGCATTGCTGAGCAACGCATGCTGCGTGAGGAAGATGCGTATTATTTTGGTCATCACGACCAGGTCGGGCTGCCCGTCTACCGCATCATCCTGAACGATGCCGAGAAGACGCGGTATTATCTCGACTCGCGGTCGGGGGCGCTGTTACAGCGCGCCGATTCCTCATCCCGCTGGCATCGGTGGCTGTTCGCCGGGCTCCACCGTCTCGATTTTGCCGCGTGGCTGCGCACCCGGCCGTTTTGGGATATTGTAGTGGTCACGCTGATGCTGGGCGGTCTTGCCGGCAGCGCGACCGGCGCTTATCTGGCTGTGCGCCGCGTGCGAAGCGACATCTTCGTGCTGTTGAGGCTCCTTGCGGGCGTACGCCACCGTGACGCAGTGCGCGGCGTTGAATCGCCTTGAGCCCCTCCGTACTCTGCGGCGTTACCCCACGTCCCCGCTTGTTGGGGGGGGACGCTTGCCTATCGGCTGCGATCGGGTCAAGGATGAGATAAACCGCCTGCGTCGACTCTCTGGTGCTGGAACCGGTCATGTCCCAAGCTGATCTCGCTCACGACGAATATCGTAGTCACGGCGGACACGACGACGCGCCGACGGATTTCGGCCGCGCTTTTGCGATCGCGGCGTCGCTCAACATCACGCTTGTGATCGCACAGGTCGTGTTCGGCGTGCTCGCGAATTCGGTCGCGCTCATTGCGGATGCTGGACACAATCTGGGCGACGTGTTGGGGCTGTTGCTGGCGTGGGGCGCCCATGGCATGGCGCGGTGGCGACCGACGCAGCGCTATACGTACGGCTTCCGGTCGGCCTCTATTCTGGTGGCGCTCTTCAACGGCATCGTTCTGATGGTGGCGACGGGCGCAATCGCCTGGGAGGCGCTGCACCGGCTGTTCGGCACGGCCGAGGTCGGCGGCGTCACCGTGATGATCGTCGCCGCCATTGGCATCGTGGTGAACGGCGTATCGGCGTGGCTGCTGATGGCGGGGCGGAAGGGTGATTTGAACATCCGCGGCGCGTTCCTGCATCTTCTCGGCGACGCGGCGATTTCCTTCGGCGTCGTTGTTGCCGGCGCCATCATCTATGCGACCGGATGGAACCGGCTCGATCCGCTCGCCAGCCTCGTCATTTCGGCGCTGATCGTGTGGGGCACCTGGGGTCTGCTGCGCGAAGCGATCATGATGTCGCTCGACGCGGTGCCCCAGGGCATCGACCGGTCAAGTGTGGAGAGTTATCTGCGTGGGCTGCCTGGCGTGACCGAAGTTCACGATCTTCACATCTGGGCGATGAGCACGACCGAAACCGCCATGACGGTGCATCTGGTCCGCCCCGGCGCGGGGCTCGACGATCGCCTGTTGCACCAAATCTGCCATGAGCTGGATCACCGCTTCAGGATTTCCCATGCGACTCTACAAGTCGAGGCGGGCGACACCGAGCACGCCTGCCGGCTCGCGCCGGATCATGTGATTTGAGGGCGCTTTGGTTGATTATGAAGGGGCCTGATTTAATGCGAGACGCAGGCGCCAGAGCCGAGGAAGTCGCCACGGAGGGGACGCTCGTGCGCTTGAGCGCGGAGGGATTCGACGCCTTCACGGCTGCAATCGAGATCCGGGCGGCGGTTGTTCCTGAACTGGTGGAGCTCTTCAAGCGGAAAGGGCCCTGGGCAAACCGAGCCGGATAAGGCTGACGTAACACGCAAGAGATTTCGCGCAAAAAATTCGACTGCTTGGAAGGTCTGCCCTATCAATCCCATTGCGGCCGCCCCTGCGTTCGATCACAATCACTACGAGCCGGGCTCAGCCAAAACAACCCAGCGCCGGGAGGGGTGTCATGCAGCGTGCGTTCATGGTGTTGCTTGCGTTGATCGCCGCAGCCATCGCGGCGCCGACGCTTGCGGCGGAGGGCGCTGTGTGCGTCGAGAATGCGACCATCGGCGATCTGCAGGGGGCGTTGGCCGCCGGCCGCGCCACGGCGACCGATCTGGTGCGCGCCTACACGGCGCGGATCGAAGCCTACGACCGCGCCGGACCGCACCTCAATGCGGTGCGCGAGATGAACCCGGACGCGCTTGCGATTGCGGCAGCGATCGACGCCCGCAAGTCCGGCCCGCGCCGGCCGCTGGAAGGCATCCCGGTGCTCCTCAAGGACAATATCGCAACCGGCGACAACGAGCACACCACCGCAGGCTCGCTCGCGCTTGCCGATGCCTACGCCAATCGCGACGCAACAGTCACCAGGCTCCTGCGCGAGGCCGGCGCCGTGATCCTTGGGAAAGCCAACCTCACGGAGTTCGCTAATATCCTCGCGATCGACATGCCGTCGGGCTATTCGTCGCTCGGCGGCCAGGTCAAGAATCCGTTTGCGCTCGAAGTCAACGCGCGAGGCGTTCCGATCGTGCAGCCCGGCGGTTCGAGCTCTGGCTCGGCGGTCGCGGTCGCCGCCGGGCTCGCCGCGGCCGCGATCGGCACCGAGACATCAGGCTCGCTGCTTTCGCCCGCCACCCAGAACGGCGTCGTCACCGTGAAACCCACGGTCGGACTCATCAGCCGGGCCGGCATCATCCCGATCACCCACACCCAGGACACCGCCGGCCCGCTCACGCGCACTGTGCGCGACGCCGCGATCCTCCTCAACGTGCTCGCAGCGCCCGATCCGCTCGACGAGGCGACGCGCGACCTTAAGCGGCCGTCCGACTATACGAGCGTCCTCGACAAGGATGGCCTGCGCGGCGCGCGCATCGGCATTCCGAGCGATCCGCAAGATCCCGCAAACGACGTGTATTACGGGGCGCTGCCGCCGCGGGCCGCCGCAGTAATGCGCAATGTGATGTCGGTCCTGGAGGCCGCCGGCGCTACGCTGGTGCGCGCCAATATGTCGACCATCAGCTGGGCGGGCGGTCCCGGCACTGAGGCCGCCGTGCTTAACCTCAACCCGGAGAGCGCGAGCCGATACGAAGCGGTGCGGCGCCCCGTCGTCTATCTCTATGAGCTCAAGCACGACCTCAACGCTTACCTGCGCGACTGGGCCAAGGGCACCCGCATGCGCACGATGGCGGACATCATCGCCTTCAATGCCGCGCATGCCGATCGTGCGCTGCGTTTCGGCCAGGATATCTTTCTCGCCTCGCAGGCGACGGAAGGCGGCCTGGACGCGATCGAGTATGTTGCGGCGCGTCAGATGGACATTCGCGCGACGCGTACGCTGGGCATCGACGCCTACATGGACGAACACAAGCTCGACGCCATCTTGTTTCCGAGCCGATACGGCGCCGCCGTTGCCGCCAAGGCGGGCTATCCGAGCGTTCAGGTGCCGGCCGGCATGGTCGCCGGCGTCGGCGCGATTGCGACGCCCGAATATCCGTTTGGCGCGACCTTCACCGGCCGCGCCTGGAGCGAGCCGGCGCTGCTGCGGCTTGCCTATGCGTTCGAGCAGGCGACCAAGGCCCGGCGCATGCCGCCCGGCGTGCCGCCGCTGCAGCCAGAATGTGGACCGTAGGGGTGGGTTGAGCGGCAGCGAAACCCGCCGCCAGGCTCGCCCTGAGCCGCCTCCCTGATGCGTTTCGCTACGGCTCAACGCATCCTGCGGCCGAGTGATTGACGGCCCCAGACGGGGCGCGCTTCGCTGTGAGCTTGTCGAAGAGCGCCCACCTACTTCTCTCAACTGCCAGTCCACGAGCTGCGCGATGCAACTTAACTTCGTCACCGTCGACGTCTTCGCCGACCGGCAATTCAGCGGCAATCCGCTCGCCGTCGTACCGGATGCACGCGGCCTCAGGTCGGAACAGACGCAGGCGATCGCGGCGGAATTCAATCTTTCCGAAACGGCATTCGTGCTGCCGCCCCGGGGATGCCGCCCATGGAAGCCGTCGCGCTGATCGCCCGCGGCGGCGCAATCGCATTTCCCCGATCTTTGCGCACTGCCCGGGCATGACGACCCTATCTCGGCCGATCCTGCGGGCGAGTGGTTCACTTTTGAAAAAGGCGTGACCAAGACGGCGACGGCTTCGCGGATCGAAATTGCATGTGACGCCCGCCCGAGGCGTTTGCCGTACCCGCGTTCCGGATTCTTGCTCAATCCCGGCTAAGCACCCCCTTTTAGGATTTTGCCCCACTTTTTCTCGACGACGCGCGCATCGTCATGGGAGAGGGCGGAGAGCTTCGGGAAGCGGTCGATCCACGCAAACGGCTTGACGGCCTCGATGATCAGCTTCGAATGCGAGGTAACGCCGCGCGCCTTCGCTTCGGGTGGAATGCGCGGATCGAGCGCAGAGCTCCACGCGTTGCGGAGGATGTCGGTCTGCTCGGAGGGCTCGCAGCGTGTCGTCACCGCCCACATGACGTCAGCGAGGTCGGAGGGGTCGACGTCGTCGTCCACCACCACCACGAGGCGGCCCATATAGCTGTTGGCGGCGGCAATCAGCGCGGCGCGTTTGGCATGGCCGTCATAGCGCTGGCGCAGCGCCACAACCGTCATGAGTTGTGAGACGTGCTGCCAGACGCCGGCCACATCGGTGACGCCGGCAGCTTCGAGATTGCTCCAGATGCCGGCGGCGCGCAGCGGCAGCCCGAAATGGAAGCGGGGCGGCTTCATGGGCGGCGAGCCGAGCAGGATCGGATCGTCGCGGTGGTGGACGGCGGCAACCTCCATCACCGGGCAGGGGCGCTGGTCGGCTGCAAAATAGCCCGTGAATTCGCCAAACGGGCCTTCCGGCAGAGAGTTTTCGGGGAATGGAAGCAAATGGCCTTCGAGAATGATTTCCGCGCGGGCCGGCAGTGGCAAACCGGTAATGGCGCCAGGGCAGATCTCGATCGGCGCATCCTTGATAGCGCCGGCGAACTCGTACTCGGAGGCGCCGGCCGGGAGATATTCGAAGCCCGCGACGAACAGCGCCGGGTCTTCGCCGCTGACTACCGCGACCGGACAAGCTTTGCCGCTCTCCCAGTATTTTCGCGCAATGATGGCGCCGTGCCGGCCGCTGTGGTCGAACTGGATGGTCACCCGGTTCCGTGCGTGCACCTGCACGCGATAGATCGAGGCATTGATCCAGCCGCTGTCGGGGTCGCGCATGACCACAAGGCTGCCCGACCCGATATAGGCGCCGCCGTCCGCTCTGTGCCACACCGGCGCGGGAAATCTGGCGAGGTCGACGTCGTTCCCGATGTGCGAATTTTCCATGAACGCCGGATTGGCGACTTCCACCGGTTTGCGCCGGGCCAAGCCGGCCCGTTTCGCCATCCATGCCTTGAGCGCGTCGAGCGGCCGTAACATCGGGTCGATGCCGAGCGCGAGCGCCGCCCTTTGCGGGCTCGTCACCGCGTTCGAGAAGATGCGGAACCCGGCTGGATAGCCCTTGGCATGATCGAACAGGAGCGCCGGGCAATCCGCCATCCCGGCTGCGACCTCGGTGATCGCGCCGATCTCGTGATATGGGTCAGCGCCCGCGACGCGCCGCAGCGCGCCGAAAGCGTCGACCCGGGCAATGAATTCACGAAGGTCTCGATAGGGCACCTGCTGCTCCGCTCCGCGTTCAACCCTCGAATGCCGCAGGGCGATGCTACCACAGCCGCGCAGGCCCGATCGCGTTTCGAACAATGCATGCGATCGCTTCTGTTGCGCCGCTGTCGATCGCGGGCGCGTCTGGCTGGTACAAAGAATAAAATAAAGAAAGGCGGGCTAAGCCCGCCTTTCTTTGTCTTCGGCCTCAAGGCTTTTTGCCTGAGGGCCTCAGCTTCCGCCGCACTGCGGGAACGTTACGTGCACGCAATCGGGAACGCGGAACTGGCCTCCTCCGGTGATCACACCAGGCGCCGGCCGCCAAGCGGGGGCCGGAAGAGTGGATCCATACGTGCGCGAAACGCCTGGCGCCGGGTGCGCAGCATGGTGACGCGGCTCGGACTGGGCTGCGACAGGAGACGCCAGAACCGCGACGCCGATTGCTGCCAGGATCACTTTCAGGTTCGCTCTCATGCTTGACCTCACATGTGGTTTTTTTGTCGCCCCCGCGGCGCTAGGTAATGCGCATACCGCACTGCACAAGGCACAAGCGGGTCACAAAATTTTGCTCGAAAATGTCGCGTTTACAGCAATTTAATATGGGCTTCGGCTGCTTCAGCCGGCGGCATTTGCGGGATCGATATTTTGCTGCGCAGCAGCGGGCGATTTGGGCCGCATTGCGGTCTATTAATCCATTTCCGCCCCATATCATTCCGGTATCATTCCGGCCGGTCCCCCAGGACGCATGCGACGGCTTCAGATGCGGCATGCAGGAATGTGCGGCATGCAGGAATGCCGAGTTTCGAGCAGGACGGAGAGCTATTTCGAAATCGGGGTCGCCGCCTTTGTGGCTTTCCACTCCTGGCCAAGCGCCGCGCTCGCTGGGAAGATCAGCGACTTGATCACCACAGGCACGGCGCCGGAACTTTCCAGCATCTCGCCGATGTCGATGAAATCGAATTGCTTAAGCTCAAGCCCGTCGATGGAGATGACGGGATTTTCAAGCTTCATCTCCTCACGGAAGTGAATCCCCAACAATCCTCCGACGTCGCCATCGCCGGCCAGCACCACCGGGAGACCGCGCGTCAACAGGCTTTCCAGCCCCTCCACCACGCCGCGGCAAAATGCATCGAGCCGGTGGAACGTGGCCGACCCTGCCCAGGGCACAAAAACCGCAACCGGGGATTCGGATTCCGCGAGGTCGAGATGCAGCAGGGCCTTCCGGATCGCGGCCGCGACCGCTGCGCTCGCGATCGCATCGCCGTCGAGTGCGAAATCCGGCGCGATGACGGGCAGGTTGCGCAGCGGCAGAGCGCTGAGCGGCGACACGAAGATGGTGCTGCCGCTCACCTGCGTCGTGTATTGCGATGCGCCGATCACGGTGGCGCGGATGCCCTGCGCCGGCGGCTTGATCTCAATCCCGGCCGCAATGACGCGGTTGCGGATCTCAGCCGCGAGCAGGCTGCCGAGGTCGCCGAAATTGCCGGTCTCCCAGCCATAGACATATTCGGAGACGCCGCCCGAAAAGGTCACCATATCGATGGGGCCGCTAAAGGCGAGGGGATCGAGGCGCAAGAGGCCCGTCGTGCCGAGCCGCGGGGCGCCGCCTCGCATCGCGTCGAACAGGCTGTCCGCCATGCGGGCGGCGAGCCGTGCGGCGTCGTCGGGCGCGAGTTGTTGCCCGATGTGAAGCTTGAGGCCAAGGTCCTCGCCGAAGCGGCGTCCGGCTTCCTCCAGGCGGGTGATGCGTCCCGTTGCATCGGCGCAGACAAGGCGGGCCCCGACGTCGATCGCCGTGATGGCAGCAACGACGCCGTCCTGGCATACCGCGATCTTGGAGGTGCCGCCGCCGATGTCGACATTCATGACGACGGCGCCATCGCGGATCGAGCGGGCGACGGCGCCGGAGCCATAGGCTGCCATAATGGTCTCGAGGCTGTCGCCGGCGCTGACCGCCACGAGTTTGCCGGCCTGGCCAGCGAACAGTTCCCCGATGCGGCGCGCGTTGGTGCGCCGCACCGCAACCCCGGTGAGGATCAGGGCGCCGGCGTCGATCTCGTCCGGATCTACCATGGCGTTTTCGTATTGCTTTTCGAAAAACGCACCCAGCGCCTCGGCATCAATGTCGTCTTCGGACGTGTAGGGCGTAAGCAGGATATCGGATTGATAAAAGGTCTCGCGCTCGGCCACGACGTAGCGGCTGTCGAGCCGCTCCAGAACGATGCGGGAAAACACGAGGTGTGAGGTCGAAGAGCCGATGTCGACGCCGACGCTCAGGAGACAGATTTCATCCTCGCCCTCGAGGCTGCGCCCGGTGGTCGAAAAGAAAATCCGGCCGCCCTGCTCATCGGTCTCGATCTTCATCAAAACTCCATCGCGCTGCTTCGAAAATGTCCATCGGAAGGGTTGAGCGCAGCCGGTTCTTGTGGCCGGATTGAGCGCCGCGAAATCCGGGAGCGGCCTGTCAACAGGGCAACTGCTGCCCCGGGTTTCGCTTTCGCTCAACCCGGGCTAAAGGGGGAAGTCGCCCCTCACACTCCCTTCGGCAATTCGCCCTTGAAGTTCTTGTCATAGAACTCCGGCTCCATGCGGTTGAGCACAGCCTCTCTCGTCAGGATCTCCCCGTATTCCTTGGCAATGAACGGGTCTTCCATCCAGTACGGGATGGCGGTGCCGCCTTCTGGGATGTCCATGGCGGTATAGTCGGTATGGATTTCGCCCGGCGGACCGGGCTCGCGGCCCGGATTGTGCGGGCCGAACCAGGCGGTGAGGCGCAGCGGATCGCGGGACGCGCCGAAATGCTGGTGGTACCAGCGCGCGCCGCCCGGCGCCGCAGACACCATACCCACCGGCTCGTAGTCGACGCGCTTGACGAGGTGCGCCTTGCCGTCGCGCCACGGCGTGACGCCAGCATGTTCGGGCCATGTATAGGTGTAGCCCTTGCCCCTTATGCAGATCAGCACGGCCGCGGAGGTATGGGCATGGGCCTTGGAGTAGCGGCCGTTCTCGTGCTGGCCGATCCAGAGATAGAACGTATTGCCGGTCATGAAAGGCTCGACCCGGCGCCAACCCGGCGAGCGGCGGTTGTCCAGCGGCAGATCGCAGTTGATGATATCCGGTATGAAGTTGGTGCGCCGCATGGCGAGCCCGCGCACCGGATCCGGCTCGATGTCGTCCTTGTATTTGTAGAAATCATCGGCGCCGCTGAAACGGTCGCGGAACACGTAAGGGCAGTTGAAGATCGCGTCCACGCTGTTGAGGAGATTCATCAGGTTCGGCGCCGTGGTGCCGCCGAGCAGCAGCGCCGGGCTTGAGCTTGCGTTGACGATGCGGTGCCATGCATTCACCGGAATCGAGAACAGCGAGCCTTTTTGCCATTCGAACACGTGGCGCTTGGAGTCGGTTTCGAGCCACACTTCTGTCGTGCCGCGCCCCTCGACGACAAAATAGATCTCCTCGTAGAGGTGCTTCTCGGCATTGAGCGCGCCCGCGCCCGGCACCTCGACCACGTAGCAGCCCCATTTGCCCTCGGTGCCGTGAAGCTGAATGTAGGTGCCGCGGCCGCCCAGGCGCCGCCACGGCGCCAGCGGCAGGTTCTGCACCTTGCTGACCCCGATATCGCGAAACACCGGAATCCCCTCGGACTCCATGAAGAGATCGTAGGGAGTCTTCGGCCGGCCGAATTTTCCGAAGCCGGCGCGCTTGCCGGCGGTGGGCTCGTGCCAGTGGGAACCGGGAACGTCGTGCATGGCGGGTCCTCTGATATCTTCTGATGCTTAAGCTCTGACGTTGCGCTGTTATATCACCGCCAGCAGATGCTGTCCGCCTGTCCAAAAATCGCAATCGATCATCGCCGAAGCGAGGAAGTGCAGGGCGAGCCTCATTAGCCCTGACTTTAAGGTATGCGGGTCTGCGAGATAGGTCAGCCCAGACCGAAAGCGCTTTAAGTCAGTGCCGATGGGCGCGACCCTTGTGGTCGCCAGCTGCCGGCAGAAGATGAGAAACCGAAGAAGTCTAAGATGATGTGGTCAAGGGCATGCGGCGACACAAAGGTCACCGCCGCGGCGTGCACGGTGGGCAAAGGGGGGGCTTATCGAAATCCGCAGTCGCCGATTTCGACACATCTTGGCGCCGAAGCCGGGTAGACCCGACTTCGGTGCGCCATGCCCACGCAACTGACCCAGGTCCAGGAGCGGAGAGAGGGCCGCTGAGGGCGGGTGGGCACGCTTCGCTTTGCCCACCCTGCCGCGATCTATGTGTTTGGTCGCCCTAAGGACAGCAGCAACATTAAGCGAATCTTTTCGCTTAGGAAGAAACTTGCCCGGTAGGACCGCGCCACGGGTAGCAGAAGTTTCATGCGCTGCAGGTCGGGCCAGGCCCGGTGGAAAACTCTTTTGAATTTCGAGTGGGGCAGGACGTGAAAAGCG
>JAJPKK010000020.1 GCA_021323775.1 Hyphomicrobiales bacterium | reverse complement strand
CACCCGATCGAACGCGTGATCGATGATGGCCGCACAGCCCTTGCGGCCGATCCTGCGCTCGGCCGCAGCCTCGACGACGAGATTGCGGCCGGCAAGGGCTCCGACATTTCGATCATCCTCTACACGTCCGGCACTACAGGCGTGTCCAAGGGCGTGATGCTGTCGGCGGCGCGATGCATTGCGGCGGCGTCCGACACGGTCGCGTTCGACCGGCTTAACGAAGACGACACGGCGCTTGCGTACCTGCCGCTCGCCTGGGCTGGCGATCACTACCTCAATTACGCGCAAGGGTTCGTGGCTGGCTTTTGCATGGCATGTCCGGAGACGAGCGACACCGCGCTCGCCGATATCCGCGAGATCGGCCCGACCTTCTTCTTCGCGCCGCCGCGCGTGTTCGAGCAGATGCTGACCCGCGTCACCATCCGCATGGCGGACGCCGGCCGCCTCAAGCGGGCGCTGTTTCGCTATTTCATTGGCGTGGAGCGTCGCTACGGCGAGAAGCTCCTCGACCATCAACCCGTGCCGATCTTCGGCCGCCTGCTCTACATGATCGGCAAGCTTGTCATCTACGCGCCGCTCATGGACGTGCTCGGCCTCTCGCGGGTGCGCGTCGCCTACACGGCCGGCGAGGCGATCGGTCCGGAGTTGTTTTCATTCTACCGCTCGCTTGGCCTCAACCTGAAGCAGCTCTATGGCCAGACCGAAGCGTTCCTCTACGTCACGGGGCAGCCCGATCGACAGATCTTCGCTGACGCCGTCGGCCCCGCGGTCCCCAACGTCGAGCTGCGAATTGCCGACAGCGGCGAGGTGCAGTTCAAGTCGCCCGGTATGTTCGTCGGCTATTTTCGGGATGAGGCGAAGACGGCTGAAGCGCTGACGGCTGACGGTTTCGTAAAAACCGGCGACGCCGGGTTCATCGATCCCGTCACCGGTCAGTTGAAGATCGTTGATCGCGCGAAGGACGTCGGCCGGCTCGCCGACGGCCCCCTGTTTGCGCCAAAATATCTCGGGAACAAGCTCAAGTTCTTTCCCCATATCCGGGAAGCGGTGGCATTCGGAAACGGTCGTCCCTTCGTGACCGTCATGCTCAATATCGACCTTGCGGCAGTCGGCGACTGGGCCGAGCGCAGCCCTGATCTGGGGCCTGCCGATTATTCTGCGCAGCCTGCCGGACGCCCTCGGTGTGCCGATTCGCGCCGCGACCGCCGAACACGTTCAATTGATGATTGTCGGCGCTCTGATCATCTTCTTCCTGGCGGTCGAGCCGAACGGCCTCGCCCGCCTGTGGCAGATCATCAAACAGAAGCTCAGGGTGTGGCCATTTCCGTATTAACCAGGCAATATTCGGGCAACCAAACGAGTTGCCGATGCGGCCGAACGCGTCGGAGGGGACGGAAACAACTTTAAGGAGAACGCGATGCGCCTTATGCAGGTCGCTCTGGGACTGGCGTTCGCTGCGGGGTCGTGCACTGCGGCCACGGTGCAGGCTCAGGACAGCATCTATATTCCGCTCCTGACCTACCGGACCGGACCCTTCGCCGGCTCCGGCATTCCGATTGCTAACGGAATGCATGACTATTTGACCATGCTCAATGAACGCGACGGCGGGATCGGCGGCGTCAGGCTCAATATCGAGGAATGCGAGACAGGATACGACACCAAAAAGGGCGTCGAGTGCTACGAGGCCGTCAAGGCGAAGAAGCCGGTGGTCATGAATCCCTGGTCCACCGGCACGACGCTGCAGCTCATCCCCAAGGCGTCGGTCGACAAGATTCCGATCCTGTCCATGGCTTACGGCCTGCCTGCCTCCGCGATCGGCGACGATTTCCCATGGATCTTCAATCCGCCCGCGACCTATTGGGACGGCCTGTCGACGATCTTCAAATACATCGGCAGCAAGGAGGGCGGGCTTGAGAAGCTCAAGGGCAAGACCATCGGCTTCATCTTTTTCGAAGGCGGCTACGGCCGCGAGCCCATCCCGCTGCTGGAACAGTTCGCCAAGGACTACGGGTTTGACCTCAAGATGTATCCCGTCACGGTGCAGGACATGCAGACCCAGTCCGCCCAGTGGCTCGGCGTGCGGCGCGACCGGCCTGCCTGGATGATCATGTGGGGCTGGGGCGCCATGAACCCGTCCGCCCTCAAGGAGGCTGCAAAGATCAACTATCCGATGGACCACCTCGTCAGCGTGTGGTGGGGCGGCAGCGAGGACGATGCGCGGCCCGCCGGCCTCGCCGCCAAGGGATACGTGACGCTCAACTTCTCGGCCGTTGGCGCGAACTTTCCGGCGCTCCGCGACATTGAGAAATACGTCGTCGACAAAGGCGAGAGCCAGGTGAGCGCCAAGGACAAGGTCGGCGAATCTCATTACAACAAGGGCGTCTACAATTCCGTCCTGATCGCCGAAGCGATCCACAATGCCCAGAAGCTGACCGGCCGCAGAGTCGTGAGCGGCGAGGACGTGCGGCGCGGATTGGAGACCCTCAACATCAATGCGGCGCGATGGGCGCAGCTCGGCTTACCGGAATTCGGCGCGCCGCTGAAGGTCTCCTGCACCGACCATAACGGCCACCAGGCCACCTACCTGCAGCAATGGGACGGCCGCAAGTGGGTGAAGGTCTCCGATTGGGTGACGCCCATGACAGAACGCGTGCAGCCTTTGCTGGAAGCTGCCGCCAAAGACTATGTGTCGAAGGACCCGGCATGGCCCAAGCGCACGGAGCCTTGCGATAAATCGTCGTGAGAACCTTGTACGTATGCTCTCCGTCAACAACATCGAGGTTCTCTACGACCGCGTTATCCTTGTCCCCAAGGGTGTTTCGCTCAACGTTCCGCGCGGCAGCACCGTGGCCCTGCTCGGCGCAAACGGCTGGGGCAAGACCACCACCCTGAAGGCCATCTCCAACCTGCTCCGGGCCGAGCGCGGCGAGGTCGCCAAAGGCGCGATCCTGTTCGACGGCGCCGAGGTGCAGGCGCTGTCGCCCGACGAACTGGTGCGCCGCGGCTGCATCCAGGTGATGAAGGGACGGCACTGCTTCGCGCACCTGACGATCGAGGAAAACCTGCTGACCGGAGCCTTTACGCGCCGCGACGGCAGGGCCGCGGTGCGCCGCGATCTCGACCTTGCCTATTCCTATTTTCCACGGCTGCGCGAGCGCCGCTCGGCATGGCGGGCTATCCGTCCGGCGGCGAGCAGCAGATGTGCGCTATCGGCCGCGCCCTGATGTCGCGTCCCAGGATGATCCTCCTCGACGAGCCGTCCATGGGGCTGGCGCCGCAGATCGTGGATGAGATTTTCGCGATCATCGGCAATCTCAACGCCGCAGAGGGGGTGTCATTCCTGCTGGCCGAACAGAACGCCCGCATGGCGCTCAGATGCGCGCGCTACGGCTACATCCTTGAAAACGGCCGCGTGGTGATGGACGGCGAGGCGAAGGCGCCGGCAGAGAACGAGGACGTGAGGGAATTCTACCTTGGCATCGCGCAGGGCAAGCGAAGGTCGTTCCGCGACGTGAAGCACTATAAGCGCCGCAAGCGCTGGCTGTCGTGAACAGGGCTTCAGATTCGGCCGCCATGGACACAAAGCCCGAGTTGTGTTGACCTTTCCGGCGGCCGGGGGGCTTCCGGAGGAATCGCGGCTGGCTGGAGCAACGAACCGCATGCTGCAGGGCTGGTTCGTCATTTTGGTCGCGCTCGTTTATATCGGACTCCTGTTCGTGATCGCGAGCTACGGCGACCGCTTGAGCAGACTCGGCGGAGCGGATCGTCCGCGACCGCTGATCTACGCGCTGTCGCTCGCGATCTATTGCACGTCCTGGACATTCTTCGGTTCGGTCGGCCTGGCCGCGCGCTCGGGATTTGATTTTCTGGCGATCTATATCGGTCCGGCCGCGATGATCGGGCTCGCCTCGCCGCTGATCGCGCACATCACCCGCCTTTCGAAGAAGCAGAACATCGTCTCGATCGCGGATTTCATCGGCGCGCGCTATGGCAAGCATCAGGGAGTGGCGGCGACCGTGGCGATGATCGCCATCATCGGCATGGTCCCCTATATCGCGCTTCAACTCAAAGCCGTGTCGTCCTCGCTCGACACCATCGTGACGCCGGTCGCCGCCTGGGCGGGGCTGGCGCTGCCTGTGCCGGGCGATCCCCCGCTGCTCGTCGCGGTTTCGCTCGCCGCTTTCGCGATCCTGTTCGGCACCCGGCACATCGACGCCACCGAGCATCAGCACGGTCTGATGCTGGCGATCGCCGTCGAGTCGAACGTCAAGCTCGTTGCGTTCCTGGCCGTCGGCATATTTGTGACATTTGTGATGTTTGAGGGGCCGGTCGCGCTGTTTGCACAGGCGTTGGAGCGCCCTGAGACGAACGCGGTGCTGACGGCCGGGACGAGCCCCGCCAATATGGCGGCGATAACGCTGCTGTCGCTGTGCGCGATTATCCTGCTGCCGCGGCAGTTCTATGTCACCGTGGTGGAGAACAAGAACGAATCGGAGATTCGTCGCGCCGCATGGCTGTTTCCCGTCTATCTGGTTCTTATCAATCTGTTCGTGGCGCCGGTTGCGATCGCCGGCATGCTGACCCTCGCGCCCGGCACGACCGACAGCGACATGTACGTGCTTGCGCTGCCGATCTCCGCTGGCTCGGAATCCCTCGCACTCGTGGCCTTCGTCGGCGGCCTGTCAGCGGCGGCCGCCATGGTGATCGTCGAAACCATCGCGCTCGCCATCATGGTGTCAAATGACATCGTTGTGCCGCTCGCCCTGATGCGGCGTCATGGCACCAATGTCGGCACGCATCTCCTGACGGTTCGCCGCGTTGCGATCTTCGCGGTGTCGCTGCTCGCCTATCTCTATTACCGCTCGGCCGGGGAAGCCCAGCTTGCCGCCATCGGGCTGATGGCCTTCGCCGCCATCGCACAGCTCGCACCGGCGTTTTTCGGCGGCCTGATGTGGCGGCGCGCCACCGCCGGCGGCGCCCTCGCCGGCATGACCATCGGCATTCTGGTGTGGGCTTATACGTTGTTACTGCCGAGCCTCACCCTGTCAGCGGGAGGGATGACATTTCTCGAAGCGGGACCATTCGGAATCGGCGCCCTGCGGCCGCAAGCGCTGTTCGGCTTCGATCTGCCGCCGCTGATCAACGGCATGGTGTGGAGTCTCGCGCTCAATCTTCTCGCCTATGTGCTCGTTTCGCTGCGCCGGCGGCCGACTGCCATCGAACGCATCCAGGCGGATATCTTTGTCCCGCACGGGTTGCCGCCAGCCCCGAGCTTCAGGCTCTGGAGATCCGCCGTGACGGTGCAGGAGCTCACCGTCGCCGTCGGCAGGTATCTCGGCGAGGAGCGCACGCGTATTTCGTTTGAGGGCTTTGCGGCCGAGCGGCACATGCGCCTTCAACCCGACGCTCACGCGGATTTCGAACTTTTGCGCTACGCCGAGCGGCTGCTCGCCTCGGCCATTGGCGCCGCCTCGTCCCGCCTTGTATTGTCGCTGCTGCTGCGTCAGCGGATGGTCTCCACCAAGGCGGCATTGAAGCTGCTTGATGACGCCAACGCCGCCATCCACTACAACCGCGAGATTCTGCAGACCGCGCTCGACCATGTGCGCCAGGGCATCGCAGTGTTCGACAAGGACGGGCACCTGATTTGCTGGAACCGACAATTTGGCGAGCTGCTCGGGTTGCCCAATGAAATGGTGCGCATCGGCATCGACCTTGCCGAAATTCTCCGCTTCAACGCCGATCGCGGGGCTTTTGGGCCCGGCAACGCTGAAGCCCTGGTGCGCGAGAGGCTTCCACGCTACGCGGCCGATTTGCAGCCATTCCTGGAACGCTTTCCCGATCGCGGCCTCGTTATTGAAGTGCGGGTCAATCGCATGCCGGACGGCGGCGTCGTCATTACGCTCACCGATATCACGCCGAGCGTAGCGGCGGCCGAGGCGCTGTCACGCGCCAACGAGAATCTCGAGCGGCGGGTGCGCGAGCGCACCATCGAGCTCGAGCGTCTCAATGCGGAGCTTGCCAAGGCAAAATCGGCGGCCGAGGCGGCCAACCTGTCGAAGACAAGGTTCCTCGCAGCGGCAAGCCACGACATCCTTCAGCCTCTTCATGCCGCGCGGCTCTACGTCACGAGCCTCGTCGAGCGCCTCGGCCCTCGCGCCCCCACGCCCAACCCTCCCCCGCAAGCGAGTGAAGGAAAATCGACTTGCCCTCCGCGGCAAGCGGAGGAGGGTAGGACGGGGGCCGGAGGCAAGAGCGGAGGCGAAGCGCAGCTTGTCGCCAATATCGACGCATCGCTTGAAGCGGTCGAGGATATCCTGTCGGCCTTGCTTGAAATCTCGAGGCTCGATGCCGGCGCCATGAAGCCCGAGATTGAGAGTTTTCGCGTCGACGAACTGCTCGACCGGCTCCACTCGGACTTCGCTCCGCTTGCCCGCACCCAGGGCCTTGATCTCATTTTCATGCCGTGTTCGCTCAGCATACGGTCCGATCGCCGTCTGCTCCGCCGTCTGCTGCAGAATCTCATTTCCAATGCGATCAAGTATACCTTGACGGGCCGTGTGCTGGTCGGGTGCCGGCGTCGCGGCTCGCGGTTGCGGATCGATGTCTACGATACCGGCATCGGCATTCCGCCGGACAAGCGCGACGCCGTATTCGCCGAGTTCCATCGCCTCGATCAGGGCGCCAGGGTGGCCCGCGGGATTGGGCTTGGCCTCTCGATTGTAGAACGCATCGCCCGCGTCCTCGACCATCCTATTACGCTCGCTTCACAGGCCAATCGCGGCACGCATTTCTCGGTCGAGGTCCCGCTTGCGCCGACGGAAGGAGGAGGGACGCGACCACAGGAGGCGCGCATCGACCCCGGCCAGATTGCAGAAACCCTCGTCCTTTGTCTGGACAATGACCCCAAAATCCTGGACGGCATGTCCGCGCTGCTGCGGGGCTGGGACTGCGAAACGGTTCCGGCCGCCGATCTGCCGCAGGCGATTGCCGGCCTGCAGGCGGCCGGCAGGCCTCCGGGCGGGCTTTTGGTCGACTATCATCTCGACCGCGGCAACGGCATCGAAGCGGTCGCAGAGTTGCGGCGGCTATTCGGAGCGGAAATTCCGGCCGTGCTCATCACGGCCGATCGCTCGGCAGCCGTGCGCGAGGGCGCTCGCGCCCACGGCATCCAAGTTCTCAACAAGCCGTTGAAGCCAGCGTCGCTGCGCGCCCTGATGTCCCGATGGACGGCGCATCGCGCCGCATCGCTGCCGCCACTCGAAACAGCGGCCGTCGCGGCCGGTGCTTTTGCAGCGTCTCCGGTCCCCTCGCTACCCCCGTAGTAGACCGGATTGAGCGAAGCGAAATCCGGGATCACCCTCTCTACGCGGTCACGCCGACCCCGGGTTTCGCTTCCGCTCAACCCGGGCTACCTGGTGTAAGAGGGCCGGAGTCAGGCGAGACGCCGCGGCCCTGGGAAGGGCCTCAACAGTTCACTGGGGGATCGGCGCGAACTGCGGCCACTGGCCGGTTTCGATCTTGGAAGCGGCGATCACGGCCTGGGTGCGGCTTTCGACGCCCAGCTTCTGGAGGATGGCGGAGACATGAGCCTTGACGGTCGCCTCCGATACGCCAAGCTCGTAGGCGATCTGCTTGTTGAGCAGCCCTTCCGACAGCATCATGAGCACGCGCACCTGCTGGGGCGTGAGCGAGGCTAATCGAGCCAGCATGGCGGCGCCATGTTTGTCGGATTTGGCCGACAGATCGAGGTCCGGCGGGGTCCAGATGCCCCCCTCGAGCACCTGCTCGATCGCTTCTCGAATCACCTTGACGCTGAGCGTCTTGGGGATGAACCCGGACGCGCCGAACTCCATGCACCGGCGGATGACCGCGAGATCATCATTGCCTGACACGATCGCCACCGGAACGCCCGGATACTGGAGCCGCATATACATGAGGCCGGAAAAGCCACGAATGCCCGGCATGGCGAGATCGAGCAGAACGAGGTCGACATCAGTATTGCGGTCGAGCAACCCGGCAATTTCGCCGAACGAACCGGCTTCCGCAATCGCATCCGGCTCGAACAATCCCGTCACGGCCTCACGCAATGCGCCGCGGAACAATGGATGATCGTCGGCAATCACCAGCCGATAGTGCGTCGATGCGCCCACACCCGAACTCCGCCTCGCCGAATCGGTCACCCGAGGACTGTCGCTATCTTGTAACCTTATCTTGTAACCTTGCCGCTACGTGCGCAAGGGAATGAGGTATCCCACCAGACGTGGGAAGCGTCCCATGCCCGCCGAACCGGGCGCGCGTCAGTCGCGGCGCCGCGCGCCGACGTATTGTAACACCACTTCGCGACGACGCGGCCGGGCGCGGTGTTCGGCCACATAAACGCCCTGCCAGCTTCCAAGCGCAAGCCTGCCCGCGCGAACCGGAATGTGGAGCGAAACGCCGGTCAACATGGTCTTCACGTGAGCCGGCATGTCGTCAGCGCCCTCGACATCGTGAACCCATCCGGCGCCGGCCGGTGCGAGGCGATCGAGCGCCGTGCCGAGATCGGTGCGGACGTCGGGATCGGAATTCTCCTGTATGACCAGCGAGGCCGAGGTGTGGCGGATGAACATAAACAAGATGCCGTCGCCTCCCCCGCATCCGGAGACAAAATCCGCGACGTCCTTCGTAATCTCGAAGAACCCCTGCCCGCGCGTCTCGACCGCGAGCGTTGCGGCGGCGATGAAGTCGGGCGCGAGCGCCGCAACCGAAGCGAGACGGTTCATGGCGTCGTTCCTGCTGAGGACCTGTTCCTGGAGATCAGCATTGAGTATTCAGGAATGACCGCTGCACCATGGCTGCCGGACAAACGGCAATGCTTCTCAATGGAAATCGTGACTTTGGTAATGGGCATACCCGATTACTGATTTCCGTCAGCTGATCCCTGAATTGGGGGCTCATCCTTTCTTCTGCAAGTCGCGCTGAATGTTCATCATCATCTCGACGAGGCGCCGCCAAACCTTCTCCATGACGGCCATGATCCGCTCGATCTCAGCGTCGTCGCGGGACGCACGGTCCGTCTCGCCCGATTTGGCCGAAGCGGCTGGCTCCGGGGCATGAGGCGGCACCGTCTGCGGTGGGCGCGGCGCAGCCTCTGCGGCGGCCGGGGCGCCACTCTCCTTCCCGCCCCCGTTGGCGGCGGGAGGAAATGCTGGAACAGCCGCTTTCATATTATTCGGCAATGGAACGCCGTGTTCCAGCAACGTGTTTTTCAGGATGGCGTTATCGCGCTTAAGCCGCGCAATCTCACGGTCGAGAGCGTCGCGCTCGTCGCGACCAGGGACGCAGATCCAATCAGCCGCATTTTGGCTGCACAAGGCGATCGCGCCGGTAAAAAGATCGAGTCGCAGGAATCCGCCATTCATGGGGTGAAACGCGAACCGAGGATTGTTGAGGTCCGGGCCGCCCTTCCCTCCCTCGCTTGCGGAGGAGGGAAGGGTGAGTTGCGGCTGAGACGGCTTAGTCGCAGTGTCGACGGAGTTTTCCTGTGCCAGCACCGGAATGTTTGACGCCGCAATCACCGCCAGAACCGCCATGACATGAAGGGTTAAGCTCATAATGTCCCCGACCGCATGCAACCGAAGGGGGAACGTGCGCCGGCGCCGTCCGCGGCCGCGGCATGTCGCAGCCGGCGTCAACGAACGACCAAATGATTCGCGGCAGCTCGAAAGAGGCATGATTACCTTTCGCCCCAAATGCTTAGGGTGCGAGCGCAGATTCTTGACTAGGCTGCACCCGGTAAGTATGGTCCGCGCGGCCTTGAGGGGGCGGGAAGCCGGATTGTCAACGGCGCGCGGGTGGCGTCAAGATGGCCGATAACGCGCGCGACGGCAACGATTTGGAAAAGCGCCAAACCGACGAGGCCGCCCTTTCAGCGAGGCTCCGACGTCTCGGCGATCGGCTGGGCCGGCAGCGGCCACGCGAACCGTCCGAAACAAATGGCGGTCAGCCGGCCGCCAATGCGTCGGGATTTGCGCGCGGGCTTCGGCTCTCCAGCGAACTTGTGGCCGGAGTCTTGGTCGGCGCCGCCATCGGCTGGGTGCTCGACCGCGCGCTTGGGATCTCGCCGTGGGGCCTGATCGTGTTTTTGCTGCTCGGCTTTGCGGCGGGCGTGGCGAATGTGATACGGGCGGCAGGCGCAGGATCTGGGCCTTCCGCCCGAGAGTAGAAGAGACGATGCGAGCTGGCGGCGTGCCGGTTGCGGCGCCAGGGCGAGGACCAGAAGGAACCGGAACTAGAGGAGCCACATGGGCGATCCGATCCGTCAATTTCAGATCATCGACTACTTTTCGCTTGGCAAGATCGGCCCGGTCAACCTCGCCTTCACGAACTCCGCCCTTTACATGGCGATCGCGGTTGCTCTCACCGCCGCCCTCATGCTCGGGGCGACGGCGGGACGCCAGCTTGTGCCCGGACGCCTTCAATCAATTGCCGAACTCGCCTACGAGTTCGTTGCCGACACCATTCGTAATACGATCGGCGAAAGCGGGATGCGGTTTTTCCCGCTGGTGTTCTCTCTGTTCATGTTCATCCTGATTTCGAACGTGGTCGGGCTGATCCCGTATAACTTCACGGTGGCGAGCCACCTTATCGTCACGGTCGCGCTGGCACTGCTGGTGTTCTTCACCGTCCTCGTTTACGGGTTCTGGAAGAACGGCGTGCGCTTCCTCAATCTGTTCGTGCCCAAGGGCATCCCGGTCTACATCCTCCCGGCGATCGTGCTGATTGAAGTGTTCTCGTTCTTCGTCCGCCCGGTCTCGCACAGCGTACGTCTGTTCGCCAACATGCTGGCCGGGCACATCACGCTCAAGGTGTTCGCTGGTTTCGTCACCATGCTGGGAGCATTTGGATTCGCAGGCTGGCTTGGGGCAATCATACCGCTGCTAATGACAGTCGCGCTCACTGCGCTCGAACTTCTGGTTGCAGTCCTCCAGGCCTACGTGTTTGCCATCCTCACCTGCATCTACCTCAACGATGCCGTCCACCCGGGCCACTGACCGGCCTGTCTTCTGAAAGCGCAGTCGAAAGGAGTTTGATTATGGATCCAATGGCCGCCAAGTACATCGGCGCGGGAATTGCGTGTATCGGCATGGGCGGCGCCGGCGTGGGCGTTGGCACCATCTTTGGCAATTATCTTGCCGCTGCGCTGCGCAATCCGTCGGCTGCCCAGGGCCAGTTCGGCAACCTGATTTTCGGCTTTGCCGTCACCGAGGCGCTTGGCATCTTTTCGCTGCTGATCGCGCTGTTGCTGCTGTTCGCTCTCTAAAGGGCGGCGCGCGGAGCGCAGGGAGCCCGCCATGGCGGAAAATCTTTTGATCGGGGCCATTTCGACCGGCACTCTTGCCACCGGCACTCTTGCCACCGGCACCGAGGCAACGCCGCCGTCCGAGCACGGCGGCGGGTTCCCGCCGTTCCAGAAGGAGACGTTCGGCTCCCAGCTTCTGTGGCTCGCGATCTTCTTCGTTGCGCTCTATCTCATCGCCTCCAAGCTTGCGCTGCCGCGGGTCGGGTCGATCATTGCGGACCGGCGCAAGCGCATTTCGAGCGATCTCGACGAAGCAGCGCGCATAAAGGATGCGGCGGACGCCGCGATTGCACGCTATGAAAAGGCGCTAGCCGACGCCCGCGCGCGGGCGCAGGCGATCGCCGCGAAGACCCGCGACGAGGTCAACGCTGAAGCCGAAGCGCGCCGTAGGGCGGTGGAGGCCAGTCTTCAGGCCAAACTGAACGCCGCTGAGCAGGCAATCGCGGCGACCCAGACGGCGGCGATGGCGAATGTGCAGGGCATCGCGCAGGAAGCGGCCATCGCCATCGTGGCGCGGCTGACCGGGAAGGCGCCGTCACAGGCGGCCGCCGCGGCTGCCGTCAAGGCGGTCATGGAGCGCTGAAGGGCTCACGATGATCGATCTCATCTACGAACCGGAAACCTGGGTCCTGATCGCCTTTTTGATTTTCCTTGGCATCGTGATCAAGCTCGGCGCGCCGCAGACGCTGCTCAAGGCTCTGGACGACCGCAGCGCCCGCATCAAGGCTGAACTCGATGAAGCCCTCAAGCTCCGCAAGGAAGCCGAAGCCATATTGGCTGAATATCAGCGCAGACAAGGCGAGGCCGAAATGACCGCCGAATCGATCATCCTCAATGCCCGGGCCGAAGCTGACCGCATTGCTGCGGAAGCCCAGGTAAAGATCGAGGAGTTCATCGCCAGACGCACCAGGATGGCGGAAGCGAAGATCGCGCAGGCAGAAGCGCAGGCGCTTGCTGACGTCCGCGCCGCAGCGGCCGAGGTCGCCATTGCGGCGGCCGAGGCGATGCTGATCAAGATGACCCACGGCGAGGCCGCAGAAGCGCTCGTCACCCAAGGCATCAGCGATCTCAAAGCCAAGCTGAATTGACGGTTCACTGTGTCATCGCGGGCGCGCGGCCTTTTGGCTTGGCCGCGGGCCTTGGCTTGGCGGGCGCTGCACCCTCAGGATCGAATCCCACATAGATGACGTAAGCTTCGAGTTCATTGGGGTTCGGGCGCGGTACGGTCATCTCCTCCTGAATGTGGAGCCACGGCAGATTGAGCTGATTTTGCGGGATCGTGACCGGAACCATGAAAAGCTTGGTCCACAAGGTCTTAGGCTCTATGCCCTCGCGAACCAGCGCATAGCGAAGCGGAATGGTGATCGAACTGGGCGCACCGGCGGGACCGACCACGACGCGACCCTGCACGCCAACTTTTATGGTCAGATTATTGCCGCTTAGTACGCACTCACGGGCCGTCTGCGTGAAGCTCGCCTGGTAGCGCAGGCTGAGCGCCGAACTCTCGGCTCCGGGAGCGTTGACCGCATAGGTCGCCGCACCCTGCCGATACTCGACGCTCGGACAATCGATATCTGCAGCCGCGGAGCCCCCTGCGGGCTGCGGCGCCGGCGAACTGGAATTTCCCGAATCCCCCGCGAACAAGGCCTTAACCCTGCTTGCGAACGACGTGTTGGACGCCGGCGCCGCCGACGTTGCCGATGCCGTGGACGCCGGAGCAGAGGGCGCATCGTTGCCGGTCAGCCCCCCAAACGAGGAGCACCCCGCGAGCGCAACCGCGAGCGCAACCGCGCCGGTTAGTCCCCAGCCCACCCTCCCCGGCAAGCGGGGGCGGGTGCGGTGGGCGAGGCGCAGCGCCTCCTTATGCAGAGCGCCCACGTCCGCCACCCGCCTTAAAGCGGATTTCAGACGCTCAGAATCGCGCGTGGAGGGGGCAAAGGCGCACGCGACGGCCTTCATTGGGTTTCTGCGGCTTGGCCCGCCTTTGCCCACCCTGCGGCGTCTCCATATGGCCGGAACGCGCAGTATGTTGCGGTTCAGATTGATCATGTGAAATCCGTATTCGCATCAGCACCGCTGTCCCGGCCTGTCTCCGCCAGGCGGGAAGGCAGGGCTGAGCCGTAGCCGGGAGGATAGGCTGACATATCATCTGACAAGATGCGGCGGATCGTCTTTGAGTCGTGCATAGAGTAAATGATCCTGCCACATACCGTTAATGCAGAGGTATTGCCGTGCATAACCCTCGCGCTGGAATCCGGATTTTTCGAGGAGCCTTATCGACGCCAAGTTCGTCGTGATGCAGGCCGCCTCGAGGCGATGCAGGCGCAAGCTCGTGAAGCTGAACAAGATTAAGATGCGCAACGCCTTCGTCATCAGGCCTTGGCGCGCGTAAGGCTCGCCGATCCAATAGCCGATGCTGCCGGCCTGTGCGACGCCGCGGCGCACGTTGGACAACGTAATGCCTCCGACCAGCGCGCCGTCGGTATTGCGGAAAACGAAGAACGAGTACGCCTGGTCGGAGCGCTGGTCTTCCGCGTAACGCTTGAGGCGGCGGCGGAATGCCCCGCGTGTAAGATCGTCTGCCGGCCAAATCGGCTCCCACGGCACCAGGAACGCGCGGCTCTTCTCGCGGAGCGCCGCCCATTCGGGGTGATCCGACATCTGCGGCTGGCGCAGAGTGACCTCTTCGCCCTCGAGAGCGAGAAGCGTCTCGACGAATGCGCCGGTCCGGAAGAACGCCATGGTGCGGCGACCTTAAGGCTTAAGCAGCCTTCTGAGTGAGGCGCTCGGCAATCGCGGCGGCGCTGTCGAGCCCGGATGGGCCGAGCGCCGCCACCGCCGGCCGCGAGCGCGCGATGAGGGCACGGCCGGCTGCGCGCGCGCTTTCGACCGTGACAGCGTCCACGCGGGCGACGATTTCGTCCATCGGCACAGGCCTGCCATAGACGATGATCTGCCGCGCCAATTGTTCGGCGCGCGCGCCCGAGCTTTCGAGAGCCATCAGCAGCCCGGCCTTCATCTGCGCCTTGGCGCGGGCGATTTCGGTCTCCGTGATGGTGTCGGCCGCAGTCCCGATCTCGTCGACCACGACCCGCATAAGCTCGGGCGCGTCGATCGCATCGGTCCCGGCATACAGCCCGAACATCCCGGTGTCGGCATAGGCCGCGTGGAACGCGTAAATGGAATAGCACAGCCCGCGCAACTCACGGACCTCCTGGAACAGGCGTGACGACATCCCGCCCCCCAGCACGTTTGCAAATACCTGCAGGCTGTAGATTGAGGGATCGCATTGCGCCACTCCCTCAAGCCCCAGCGCGATGTGGACCTGTTCGAGGTCGCGCTGCTCGGTGAACGCGCCGCCGCAGAATCGCGCCGGTTCAGGTTGAGCCGCGGCTGGTCCGACGAAGCCGGAGAACCTCTGCTCCGCTTCGGCGACTACCTGGTCATGACAAACCGCGCCGGCGGCGGCCACGACCAAACCCGGGGCGCGGTAGTTGCGGGCCAAATAGGCGCGCAACCGCTTGGCATCGAACGAACGCACCGTCGCTTTGGTTCCCAGAATGGAACGGCCAACCGGCTGGCCCGGAAACGCGGTGGCCTGCAGGTGCTCGAATACAAGGTCATCCGGCGTGTCGTCGACGGCGCCGATTTCCTGGACGATGACATTCTTCTCGCGCGCGATCTCATCAGGGTCGAAGCTCGGATGCGTCAAGATGTCGGAAAGGACATCAAGCCCGAGGCCGATATCGGCCTTGAGGAGGCGCGCGTAGTAAGCCGTCGTCTCGACGCCGGTGCCGGCGTTGAGATCGCCGCCAACCGCCTCGATCTCCTCGGCGATCTGGCGCGCGGTGCGCCGTGCGGTGCCCTTAAACGCCATATGCTCGAGAAAGTGCGAAATGCCGTGCTCGTCCGGATGCTCGTTGCGGCTGCCGCACGAGACCCAGCAGCCGAGCGAAGCAGTCTGGAGATGCGGCATGGCGTCGGTGACCACGACCAGTCCGGAAGGGAGACGGGTGACTTCGACGCTCATGCAGGCACTCCTTCGCGCGCAGCGCGGCTGTGGACAAGAATGTGATTCTCGACGGCGCGCTGGTCGGCCGGCAGCACGGTTACGCGCTCGTGTTTTGTGGCAAGGTCGGCGAGCCAATCGGGCAGCCTCGGGCGAATCCCGCAGGCCTTCTCGACGGCATCCGGAAATTTCGCCGGATGGGCGGTCGACAACACGACCGTCGGGATGGCGGGATCGCGGCTTTCCTTTTCTGCAACCGCAACCGCGACCGCGGTATGGGGATCGATCAGATAGCCGGTCTCGCGCCGGGTGGTGCGGATTGCCGCCGCGGTTTCGTCCTCGAATGCGCGATCGGCGCTGAAGAAAGCCCGCATCTGCGTCAGGGCCCTTTCCGCGATGCGAAACCGGCGCGATTGCGCGAGCGCGGCCATCGCATTGCGGACCGGCTGCGGATCACGGCCGCAGGCGTCGAACATCAGCCGCTCGAAGTTCGACGAAATCTGAATGTCCATCGCGGGCGAAGCGGTCGGCGTTACTTCGCGCGGCTCATAGGTGCCGGTAGCCAGTACGCGCGGCAGGATGTCGTTCACGTTGGTCGCGATGGTGAACCGTTCGACCGGCAGGCCCATGCGGGCTGCCACGTAGCCGGCGAACGCGTCGCCGAAGTTTCCGGTCGGCACCGTGAAAGCGACTTTGCGATGCGGAGCGCCGAGCGCGACGGCGGCGACGAAGTAATAGACCGCCTGGGCAGCAATGCGGGCAAAGTTGATGGAGTTGACGGCGGAGAGCCGGACCCGATCGCGGAACTCCGTGTGACTGAACATTGCTTTCACGAGCGCCTGACAATCGTCGAAGGTTCCTTCGATGGCGATGGCGTGAACATTGTCGCGGTCGGAGGTGGTCATCATGCGACGCTGTACGTCGGAAACCCGGCCGTTGGGGAACAATACCACGAGATCCACCTGCGCACGGCCGCTGAACGCATCGACGGCAGCCCCGCCGGTATCGCCCGAGGTCGCCACTACGATCGTGGTGCGCTCTTTACGCAGCGCCAACGCATGATCCATCAGGCGGGCCAGGAGTTGCATCGCCAGATCCTTGAAGGCGAGCGTGGGCCCGTGAAACAGCTCCAGCACGAACGTATTCGGGGCGAGCTGCACCAGCGGCGTCACCGCCGGATGGCGGAACCCGTCATAAGCGTCATGCGTCATGCGGGCGAGTTCCGCAGTCCCGCCGGCTATAAACCGCGAGACTACTTCGCAGGCGACATCGGCATAGGGGCGGCCGGCGAATCCCGCCACTGTCGCGGCGTCGATCGCAGGCCACGTCTCGGGCACGTAGAGGCCGCCATCGTGCGCCAGGCCCGTAAGGGTGACGTCGATGAAGCCAAGCGCCGGAGCCTCGCCTCGGGTCGAGATGTAACGCACGCGCCGTCCTTGAATTTCGATCAGCCAAGCGAACACAATTGCCCCGGGCGCCCGCCGCAGTCCCGGCAAGCCACGCAAACCATCGATTTCCCGGGAGTCCCAGGCAGCCGGCGGTAGAGCCGCCGCGTCGCCAAAGTAATCATAAGCGGCCCCCGGCACAAGCAACGGGAGGCGGCGGAGGCTATGCGCGCTTTGCTGGCTGAGGTGGTTTTGCGCGATACGTACAAGCTATTGATTGGACGCCGGTTTTAAGGCCAGTTGGTTTTGCCAAAAATGACGCTGGCCAGACTCAGGGAAGGAGCGGGAAAGGCCTTAAGGTGGCATTGTACCGTATGACCCTAAAGGCACGCCGCAATGAGGCAACCGCCGAAGTTGCCCGCGCCTTCTCCCACCTACGCCGCCCGTTCGATCTTGTAAGGCCGAACCAGCAGGTCAGCCGGAATTTTCCATGCCTCGCTGATCTTGTGAACCATCTCGACCGTCAGCGGAAGGCGGCGCGCGAGAATTTCGGAAGCGCGGGAGCGCGAGCCCAAAAGCTCGGAAAGCTCGGCCCGGGTGTGGCCTAGCTCCGCAATCGCATAGTGGAGCACGTCAATCGGGTCAAAGCCTGCACTGACTTCGATTGGCCATCGCCTTGCCTCGTATATCTCGACAAGTGCGGTGAGCACATCGAGCTTGTCGCCCTCCTCGGTGCCCTCTGGCGCACCCCAGCAAGCTTCGATCGCGGCGAGCGCCGCGCGGTGATCTTCGTCAGTGCGAATCGGCCGGATATCCATGAGTTGTTCATCAAAATTGCGATACAGTCAGGGCGTGGATACGGCCGTACTCGGATGGGTGCCTCGTCACGAGGAACCCGGCGTGACGCGACGCCATGTGGAGAGCGAAGGGCGCGTTAAGGTCGCCTTTTTGTTGGAGAGTGTGGCGCGGTATCTCTCAGCCTTCCCGCGCCTAACCTGGTCGTGTTTGCATCGGTGGTGAAAAACTCGAAGCGGGGCGACGTGAGTCTCAAACAAACCGATCGCTTCGAACCCTGCGAGACCGATGAACCTGCAAGACCTGAACCTAGCCTATGAACCTGTAAGACCTCTCTACGCATTGAGCCGACGTAGCGCGGACTGAACCCGAATGAACCTGTAAGACCTATGAACCTGTAAGACCTATCTCCCGCTGTTGTCCCGGCGGGCCGGGGTTTGGATTAAACGTTGAGCGGTGGGGGCCGTCGGACTTGAACCGACACGAGACTCACGTCTCAACGCTTTTTCAGGGCGTCGCGTCTACCAGCTTTCGCCAGACCCCCCATAACGTCCTGATTGCTGCAACCTAAGCGCGCTCAGCGCGGCCGTCAAGACACCCCCGAAAACGAAGCGCAATTCTCGCATGGATGGTCGCAAAGCGTTCCGAGGTTGACCGAAGCCCCCGCATAATCGCATGAATACGTCAGCCTTTTT
>JAJPKK010000048.1 GCA_021323775.1 Hyphomicrobiales bacterium | reverse complement strand
GCCACGGAGGCGACCCGGAAAGCGCACCGCCATCATCGATTGGTACAAATTTGCCGCACCAGCGGCATTAGCGGGCTTGCGCTCTGCCCGCAAGGGTGCCAATAAGCCGGCGCGATGGTGCAGCGCCGCATCTTCCCCTCCCCGCCCCTCCGCTTGGAAGCGGGAGGGCGCCGGCCGCATTCGTCGCCGTCGCGAGCGTTGCCACGGGGGGCGGCGCGCGAGGAGGCGCCCCCTCCCTACCCTCCCCGCATTGCGGGGAGGGTAGGGAGGGGGCATCCTATGCGAGACTGAAAGGACGAGAAGCTGTGACGACCATTGCTGCGGCCGAGCCGACGCGCCGCGACTTTCTCTTTGTGGCGACCGGAGCGGTGGGCGCCATCGGCGCCGCCGCCACATTGGTGCCGTTGATAGCGCAAATGAACCCCGACGCCTCGACCATCGCCGCCGGCGCGCCCATCGAAGTGGACCTCACCCCGATTGCAGAAGGACAGATCGTCAAGGTGTTCTGGCGCGGCAAGCCGATCTACATCAGCCACCGCACCAAGAAGGAGATCGAGGAGGCAGAGGACGTGCCGCTCTCCAGCCTCCCGGATCCGCAGCCCGACAAGGATCGCGTCAAGCCCGGCCATGACCAGTGGCTTGTGGTGATCGGCATCTGCACGCATCTGGGCTGCATACCGCTCGCTCACCAGGGCGACTACGGCGGCTGGTTCTGCCCCTGCCACGGCTCTCAGTACGATACGTCCGGCCGTATCCGCCGAGGGCCTGCGCCCGCCAACCTGGCGCTGCCGCCGTACGCCTTCCTGTCCGACAGCAAGATACAAATCGGCTGACGCAAGCGCCTTGCGAGAGACATTATGAGCGGATCTCCGACCAAAAAGACCCTGGATGCTTCGGGACTGAAGACGTGGCCGCACAATCTTGAGCGCGCCGACGGCAGCGGTCCTTATGAGCCGGAAGCTTATAAGCCTCGCAATGGCGTGTTGCGGTGGCTCGAGGATCGGCTGCCGATCATCGGTCTCGCTCACAGCACGGCAGTGTCCTACCCGACGCCGAGGAACCTGAACTATTTATGGACGTTCGGCGGCATCCTGACATTCATGCTGGTCGTCCAGATCGTGACCGGGATCGTGCTGACGATGCACTATGTGCCCGAGGCCACGATGGCGTTCGATTCCGTCGAGCACATCATGCGCGACGTGAACTATGGCTGGCTGCTGCGCTACCTGCACGCCAACGGCGCGTCGATGTTTTTCCTCGCCGGCTACATTCACATGTTTCGCGGCATGTATTACGGCTCCTACAAGGCGCCGCGCGAGGTGCTGTGGATTCTCGGCGTCATCATCTATCTATTGATGATGGCAACTGGTTTCATGGGCTATGTGTTGCCGTGGGGCCAGATGAGCTTCTGGGCCGCGACCGTCATCACCAATCTGTTCTCCGCCATTCCGCTGGTCGGCGATTCGATCGTGACGTGGCTGTGGGGTGGATATTCGGTCGGCAGTCCGACGCTCACGCGTTTCTTCGCGCTGCACTATCTTTTGCCCTTCGCCATCGCCGCCGTCGTTGTGCTGCACGTCTGGGCGCTTCACGTGGTCGGCCAGAACAATCCGACCGGCGTCGATCCGAAGACCGAAGCAGAGACTGTGCCCTTTACGCCCCATGCGACCATCAAGGACGTGTTCTTCATCGGCTTGTTTTCGATCCTGTTTGCATGGTTCGTGTTCTACATTCCGAATTTCCTCGGTCACGCCGACAACTACATCCCGGCCAATCCGGCCGTAACGCCTTCGCACATCGTTCCCGAATGGTACTACCTGCCGTTCTACGCGATCCTGCGTTCGATTCCGAACAAGCTCGCCGGCGTCATCGCGCTGTTCGCGTCGATCGCCATCCTTGCATTCCTGCCGTGGCTCGATACCTCGCGCGTGAAGTCGGCGCGGTACCGGCCGCTCTACAAGCAGTTCTTCTGGCTGTTTGCGCTCACCTGCATCCTTTTGGGCTGGCTCGGCTCGAAGCCGCCGGAGGGCTGGTACGTCATCATTTCCCGCCTGCTGACCGCGTGGTATTTCATTCACTTTATCGTCGTCTTGCCGTTGCTTGGGGCGTTCGAGACGCCGAAGCCGCTGCCGAATTCGATTACCGAAGCCATGAAAGTCGGCACGAAGGCCGCCATCGTCGCCGTGGCGGCGCTCGGGCTCGGCGCCGCCTGCATCGCCAGCTCGCGGCCGGCCGCGGCCCAAGGCGGCGCCAGCGAGCAGGCCGACGTGCAGCCGCCGCGCAACACGTGGTCGTTCGCCGGTCCGTTCGGCAAGTTCGATCGCGGCCAGCTCCAACGCGGCTTCAAGGTCTATCACGACGTATGCCAGACCTGTCACAGCCTCAAAGAGCTGTCGTTTCGTAATCTCGGCGAGGAGGGGGGACCAGAGTTTTCTGCTGCTGAACTCTCTGCGATTGCAGCGGAATATAAGATCAAGGATGGTCCGAATGATCAGGGCGACATGTTCGAGCGGCCGGGACGGCCGGCAGACCATTTCCCGCCGCCGTTTCCGAATGAGCAGGCGGCTCGGTTCGCCAACAATGGATCGCTGCCGCCCGATATGTCGGTGCTCGCCAAGGCGCGTCAGTTTGAGCGCGGATTTCCGTGGTTCGTGATCGACATGTTCGTTCCGTACCAGGAGCTCGGCGTCGACTATATCGTTGCGGTGCTCAAGGGCTACGCCCCCAAGCCGGCGGACTTCACCATGCCGGCGGGCATGCAGTACAACACATACTTTCCGGGGCACGCCATCGGCATGCCGCCGCCGTTGTCGGATGGCATCGTCACCTACACGGATGGTTCGCCGCAGACGGTCGACCAATACGCCAAGGACATCGCGGCCTTCCTCATGTGGGCGGCCGAGCCCACGCTCGAAGAGCGCAAGCGGATCGGCTTCCAGGTGATGATCTTCCTCGTTGTTTTCAGCGGCCTGTTGTATTTCACCAAGAAGAAAGTGTGGCACGAGGTGGAAAGCCGGCACCAGGTCGTGCGCAGGCAGGATCCTCAGGCCACGGCGGCTTGACGGAAGCTTTCTGACAATGATGATCGAGGCTTCGCTGCTTCAATTTCTTCAACTTGTCATTTCATGTCGAACAGCGGGTTAAAGTGAACCGCCTGCTCTTCTCCCTTCCACAAGGCGGAAGAAGACACGGCGCAGGTGACGGCAAACCATGGCAAGAGCGGTGCTCGGCATCATCGGCGGCTCAGGCATCTACGATCTGCCGGGGCTTGAAAATGTCGTCCAGAAAACGATCGTGAGCCCCTGGGGCGAGCCGTCGGCTCCATTGCGGATCGGCGAGATCGCGGGCCTTCCGGTCGTGTTCCTGCCGCGGCACGACAAGGGCCACCGCTTGTCGCCGTCCGACATCAACTACCGGGCCAATATCGACGTGCTCAAGCGCGCAGGCGTCACCGATCTGGTTTCTTTGTCGGCCTGCGGTTCGTTCAAGGAAGAACTGACGCCCGGCACCTTCGTGCTGGTCGATCAATTCGTCGACCGCACCTACAAGCGCGAAAGCTCGTTCTTCGGCAAAGGCTGCGTCGCCCACGTGTCGATGGCGCATCCGGTGTCGCCGCGCCTGCGCATCCATCTCGCCGCCGCCGCCGAGGCCGAAGGCATCGCGATCGTGCGCGGCGGCGCATATGTGTGCATCGAAGGCCCGCAATTTTCGACGCTCGCCGAGAGTCTGACCTACAGGCAGCACGGCTATGCGGTGATCGGCATGACCAACATGCCGGAGGCGAAGCTCGCCCGCGAGGCCGAGCTCTGCTACGCGACGGTTGCCATGGTGACGGATTTCGATTGCTGGCATCCGGACCATGACGCCGTCACCGTGCAGGACGTCATCAGGGTGCTGACCGCCAACGCCGACAAGGCCAAGCGCCTGGTCGCGCGCCTGGCGCAGGATTTTCCTCGCGAGCATGAGCCGTGCCCGATCGGCTCCGACCGCGCCCTCGACAATGCCATCATCACTGCGCCGGAAGCGCGCGATCCGGCTCTGCTGGCGAAGCTCGACGCTGTCGCAGGGCGTCTGTTCGGGGCTTGACGGCGGGCGCCCTGCGGGCCATCGCATAAGGGAGCGCTGTGTCTTCTCTTTCCCCCCTTTACGGGACCTTGCGGAGGAGAGAAGAGAAAGCACCGCGCCAGAGGCTACGGCCCTCCTGGCACGAGCAGCCAAGCGAGGGAAGCCATCATGACGACGCCGGAACTTGAACTCGACCTTCGCAACACGATCCGGACGATTCCGGACTATCCGTCGCCCGGCATCATGTTCCGCGACATCACCACTTTGCTCGGCAACGCCCGCGCGTTCCGCCGCGCCGTGGACGAGCTGGTGCAGCCCTGGGCCGGCCACAAGATCGACAAGGTCGCCGGCATTGAGGCGCGGGGTTTCATTTTGGGCGGCGCGGTGGCGCACCAGTGCTCGGCCGGGTTTGTGCCGATCCGCAAGAAGGGCAAACTGCCCTACAAGCGCGTCAGCATCGGCTATTCGCTGGAATACGGCGTGGACGAAATGGAAATGCACGAGGACGGCGTGGCGCGGGGCGAGCGCGTGGTCCTGGTCGATGATCTTGTTGCGACCGGCGGAACCGCAGAAGCCGCCGTCAAGCTGCTGCGCCAGATCGGCGCGGAGGTGCTGGCCGCCTGCTTCATTATCGACCTGCCGGACCTTGGCGGCGCCGCGAAGCTGCGGGCGCTCGATGTGCCCGTGCGCACGCTGATTTCATTCGAGGGGCATTGAATCAAGCCGCCCCCGCGCAAGACTGTTCGACTGATCAGGCTTTGCGTTATGCGCCTGAAGAAACCTGCGCGGATCAAGATTCAAGATCGATGTCTTTCGGTACTCGGCCGCGCTGGGCGAGAAATTTCCGATGCCAGTCGTCTTTCCGAGGGCGCCTTTCTTACCCCTGAAACCGCACCACTCTCTGGGTCTGCTCTCCCAATCCCTCAATGCCGAGCTTCACCACGTCGCCAGCCTGGAGGTACTTCGGCGCCGGCTTCATGCCGAGCGCCACGCCCGGAGGGGTGCCGGTGATGATCACGTCGCCAGGCTCCAGAACCATGAATTGCGAGCAGTACGACACGAGGTACGCAACGCCGAAGATCATCGTCCTGGTGGAGCCCTTCTGGCGCGCCTCGCCGTTGACGGTGAGCCACATGCTGAGGTTCTGCGGATCGGGGATCTCATCCTTGGTGATGAGCCAGGGGCCGAGCGGACCAAAGGTTTCGCAGCCCTTGCCTTTGGTCCACTGGCCGGCGCGCTCGATCTGAAATTCCCGCTCCGAGACGTCGTTGGCGAGGCAATAGCCGGCGATCGCATCCATTGCGGCGCTTTCGTCGAGATAGCGCGCGCGGCTGCCGATCACCACGCCAAGCTCGACCTCATAGTCGAGCTTGGTCGAGCCCTTCGGCATGATCGTGTCGTCGTTCGGCCCGCAGATGCAGCTCGGCGCCTTGTTGAAGATGATCGGCTCCTTCGGCACCTGCAGTCCGGCCTCGGCCGCGTGGTCAGCATAGTTGAGGCCAATGGCAATGAAATTGCCGACCCGGCCGACGCAAGGACCGATGCGCGGATCGCCCTGCACGAGCGGTAATTCGTTGGCCTGAACCTTGGCGAGTTTGGCGAGGCTTTGCGGCGACAGCGCCTCGCCCGCAAGATCCGGCACGAGACCGGACAGGTCGCGAACACGGCCTTCCCCGTCGACAATGCCCGGCTTCTCGCGCCCGGCCGCTCCATAACGCACAAGCTTCATCGTATTTCCTTTCTGCAAAATGAGGGTCTCGCTGCGATGGTCATTGCCGTTCGGGCTGGCGGCTGCGAGAAAACAAGACGCGTCTGCCAGACCACGTTGCTAGAACGCGCCCGGGAAGGCGCCGCCGTCGAGCAGCAGATTCTGTCCCGTGATGTAGCCCGCATGTGCGGAGCAAAGAAATGCGCATACTGCGCCGAACTCGTCGGGGTTGCCCAGCCGCTTCGCTGGAATTGATGCGATCCGCTCTTTGACGGCCTGCGCGATCGGGATGCCGCGCTTGGCCGCAGTCATTTCCATGTTCGATTGCAGGCGATCCGTGGCGAAAGCGCCCGGCTGCATAAAATTGATCGTGACATTGGCGCTGGCGACCGAGCGCGCCACGCCTGCCATGAAGGCGGTCAGCCCGGCGCGCGCGCCCGAAGACAAATCGAGGCCAAACAGCGGCGCCTTCACGGTGCCTGACGTGATGTTGACGATGCGGCCGAAGTTGCGCCTCACCATCGGGTCGATTGCTCTCTGGGTGAGCTCGATGGCTGCCACCATGTTGGCGATCACGCCGTCGATGATCTGCTGACGGGTGAGCTCGCGGAAATCCCGAAATGGCGGTCCGGCGTTGTTGTTGACGACGATATCGGGCTCCGGACAGGCCGCGAACAACGCCTTCTGCCCCTCGGTCGTGGCGACATCGGCAGCCACGGCGATCACCTTTGCGCCGGTCGCCTGCCGGATGTCGGCCGCCGCTGCCTCAACGGTTTCGCGATTGCGGCCGTTGACCACGACCTCGCATCCGGCCGCGGCGAGACTCTTAGCGCAGGCGCGGCCGAGCCCTTTGCTCGAGGCGCAAACGATGGCCTTGCGGCCGGCAATGCCCAAATCCATGACGTACTTCCTCCCGTGCCCCCTCCCGACCTCCGCCTCGCGGGCGGGAGAGGGAGGAAGGCGCGCGGCGTCTTCCTTGGCCATGCTGGACCGCGATGTCAATGAGCCCGCCCTGTCACTCTTCCGTGGACCGCAGTGGTCCGGCCCGCTCTTGACGGAGGCGCGCTGGCCGCCTCGCCGCCGCATCTTACCCGCCGCCGCTTGCGGAAGGTAAGGCGGTAGCGGGCATGACGCCGGCCGAGGGAAAGACAATGGGAGGTCGGTGCGAATTATGGCGCGCTTTCGCCTTGCGCAGGCAGGCCCGGCGGCGCTACCGTTTCGGCATGGCAAGTTCGGAGGATTTGTCGCTGCGGCTGCCTACAGCGGCCGATGTGGATGAGGCCGCGAAGCGGCTCGCCGGAGTTGCCGTGCGCACACCGCTGATCTCATCGCCCGCACTGGACGCGGTCACCGGCGGCCGCGTCTTTCTGAAGGCTGAGACGCTGCAGCGGACCGGATCGTTCAAATTTCGCGGCGCCTATAACAAGCTGTCCTCGCTCGGGAGCGACAGGCGACGGTGCGGCGTGGTGGCTTTCTCGTCCGGCAATCACGCCCAGGGGGTTGCCGCAGCGGCGAAGCTCCTCGACATGCCGGCGGTGATTGTCATGCCGCGCGACGCGCCGCGGCCGAAGCGCGAGCGCACCGCTGCACTCGGCGCCGAAGTGGTGCTCTATGATCGCGAGCGCGAGGATCGCGAGGCCATTTCGCGCCGGATCGCAGCGTCGCGCGGCGCCGTGCTGGTGCCTCCCTACGACGACCTGATGGTCATCGCCGGGCAGGGGACGACAGGCCGCGAGATTGCCGAGGATGTCGCACATCTCGGACTCCCGCTTGATTGCGTCATCGTCAACGCCTCGGGCGGCGGGCTTACGGCCGGGATTGCGCTGGCGGTTAAGGCCAGGAGGCCCGAAGCGCGCATTTACACTGCCGAGCCCGAGGGCTTCGACGACCACGCGCGCTCATTTCGCACTGGCCGGCGCGAGCGCAACACGGTCCTCACCGGAACCATGTGCGACGCGCTGATGTCGCAAACGCCCGGGGAACTTACCTTCGAGGTTAATCGCATGCTTGTCGCCGACGGCGTGACAGCGACGGAAGCCGAAGTCGCCCGCGCGGTCGGCTTCGCATTCCACGAGTTGAAGCTCGTTGTGGAGCCCGGAGGCGCAGTCGCACTCGCGGCGCTTCTCGCCGGCAAACTCGACATTGGCGGCAAGACCGCAGTCGTCGTGCTTTCCGGCGGCAATATCGACCCCGAGCTGTTCGCGAGACTCGTGGCGTAGATGCCCCACACAGCGGCCGCGAGGCTGCTGTGCGGGATATTTCTGCGCGGTGCGGGAAGTTGCCCGCCGAGGCCTGATTGGCCGCGGCGGTGGTCTCATTATGGCGTCGGGCGAACCGCAAAAACCCGGTAATGCGGGGGCCTGAAGGCGACGATCTGCCGGCCGGGCCGACTTGGTCTGTGGGTCTTGTGGGTTACGTTTTGAACCGCGGCGATATCGCCTTCGGCGCAGGTCGGCACATATTCGGCCAGTTCCTGACCTTTCAGGAAGATCATGTGCGGAGTGAGGCCGCCGTGCCGGCCGATCCAGGCCTGCACCTCCGGGGGATAGATGTTCATCATGTGCTGGGTCGCCGGGAAGCTGACTGCCTTGCCTCCGAACGGCGTCGGTTGCCATGCCGCGTGGAAGCCAAGCACAGCCCGAGGCGTCGCGCAGATCTGCTCTTTCGGTACCATGCCAATTGCCAAAGTGCATGCTGAGAGGCATGATCCGTCGATAACGATGCGTTCGCCCGTTGCGCGGGCGTGAGCGAAACGCGCCTGATATGCCTGAATCAGGCCTCCGGGGTCGTTGGCGAGCCGGATGGTGGCCTGGGCGGCGGACGACGAAATCAACGTGGCCGCAAGTGCTGCGGTCAGCAAGGTGGGTTTGTGCACTAGAAATCTCCCTACGCGCTTTGACTAGAAAGTAACATCCGTGCCGTAAAAGGTAGAATTGAGGCGAAATCGTAGTATTTTTGCGTTATGCTTCGGATGGGGTAAGTTTTCTGACATTAGCCCAGGTAAATCTGGCGTTGTGTCAGGTAAAAGGATTCGTCTTACTTTGCGGCAGGGGAGCTAAGCTGGCTTTTATACTTTAGCAGGCCGCCACGCATGCTAACTTATTGATTATGCTTAATATTTTTATCGCATGCGGCGCCGCGGCGGTCCTTCAATCGCAAAAAGCACGTCTCATCGTCACGGCCCCCGGCTGCGCGGTTCCGCAGCGCCGTGGGGGCAGATCCTTGGGTCGAAACGTCACGCCGGGCGCCCCTTCAATCAGCCCCAGAGGGCCCTGGACGCGGGATGCACGATGCTGCCCTCATAGCGCAAGCCGTTCGGGCGGTCGCGAGCCAGCAGCAAGGGGGCGTCAAGATCAACCACGCGCGCATACGCGGCCACCAGCAACGCGGGCGCGATTGCCAGCGAAGTGGCGACCATGCAGCCGACCATGAGATCGAATCCGAGCTTGTGCGCCTCGGCGGCCAGCGCCAGCGCTTCCGTGAGCCCGCCGGCCTTGTCGAGCTTTACGTTCACCGCATCATACTTACCGACCAGCGCGCTGAGCGTCGCGCGGTCATGGACGCTTTCGTCTGCACAGATCGGAACCGTTCGGGCGATTGCTGCGAGCGCGGCATCGTCGGCGGCTGGAAGCGGCTGCTCGATCAGCGTTACTCCCGCAGCCGCGCAGGCCGCCAGGTTGGCAGCCAGATTGTCAGGGCGCCATCCTTCATTGGCATCCACGATCAATTCGGCGGCGGGCGCGGCGCTGCGAATGGCAGCGATGCGTTCCGGATCGCCAGGCCCGCCAAGCTTGATCTTCAAGAGGGGGCGCCCTGCTGCCGCCGCCGCGGCCTTCGCCATCTGCTCGATCGGGCCGAACGAAATCGTATAGGCAGTGAGGCGAGGCCGCGGGGGGGCCGTCCCGAGCAATTCGTGCGCGGGGCGACTGGTGCGCTTGGATTCGAGATCGATAAACGCGCAGTCCAGCGCATTGCGGGCGGCGCCGGCTGGAAGCGCGCTTTGCAGGGCAGCGCGGTCGAGACCGCGCGCGATGTCATCCGCAAAACCAGCGATCGTGGCCGCAACAGCCGGCGCCGTCTCGCCATAACGCGGATAAGGGGTGCACTCGCCTCGCCCCGTAAAGGCGCCGTCGGTGAGTTCGGCAACCACCACCTCGGCCTCGGTCTTCGAGCCGCGGCTGATGGTAAAGGCGCCCGCAATAGGCCAACGCTCGCAGCGTACGCGAAGCACAGCGCCCCTATTCAAACCGGCCCGCCGCATGGGCCAGCATGGTGTAGACCTTTCCGGTGTCTGACGTGAGATATGTCCGCGTCACCACCTGCCCGCGGTCGTTGCGCCCCACTTCGCTCAGCAGCCGCTCAAACTCGCCGATATACCGGTCGACGATCTGGCGGAACTCGCGGTCGGATTTACAGCGCTTGCGCACTTCGTCGAATGCCTTTCGGCCCTGCATGGTGTAGAGCCGGCGGGTGAATACGTTGCGCTCGCCGCGATTGTAACGCTCCCACAGGTCCGCCGCAGCTTCATGATCGATCATGCGGGCGATATCGACCGACAGAGAATCGAGGGATTCGATCCTGTGACGGATGTCGCGATCATCCGGGCGCGGCGAACGCTGTTCGAGCGCCGCGGTGGGACGGGATTTGAAGGCGCCGCGATCCTCATTATCAGAAGCCTCGCTGCCATCATCCCGTGAAGCGCGCGTGAGCAGTTCCGACAACCAGCGGCCGGCCTCATCGCTCGCACCTGCGCTGTCCTGGCCAGCCGGGACGACAGGCGGCGCCTCGACCCGGCCCCGTTGCGGGGCGCTCTGCTCCGCTGCCGCCATCGCCTGACGAGGGGCGGGGTCCGGCAGCGCTTCTGCCCGGGCCCGCGGCGCAGCGCTCCTGTCCGCCGCTGGCGTATGCCGTGGGGCGGGTTCCGAGGCTGCGACAGCGCTCGCCATGGCGGCGTCCTCGTCGCCGAAACCGCGCTTGGCGGAGGTCGGCTCGATGGGCGTCCCTACCGCGTCCATGGCCCGTCCGTGGCGGGCGACGATGCGGTTGAGTTCCGCCAGCGCTTCCATCTGGTCGACAATGACCCGGCGCATCTGGGCCATGCTTTCCGCGGTCTCTTCGGGCAGTTCGAGCACGCCGCGGCGCAGCTCCGTGCGCGTTGCCTCAAGTTCGCGCTGCATGTCGAGCGACATCTGTTTCATGTTGCGCATGATTTCAGCGAAGCGGTCGGTGGCTTGCGCCAGCAACTGTTGAACTTCGCCGGCGTTCTGCTGGAAAATGTCTTTGCTCTGCGACGACACCTGCTGGTAAAGCTCGTGCAGCGAGGCAAGCGTTTGCTTGCTCTGCTGCTCGGTCGTCGCGCGAATTGCCGCATGGCGTTCGGCGAGAGCACGCGAGCCTTCGGAAGTTGCTTCAGCGACCAGTCGGGCCGCGTCGCGTGCGCGGTCCTCCGCCGAGCGCAACGAGACATCGATAAGATTTGCGAACCTCTTGAGTTGCTTGTCGAGCTCTTCGGTGCGGCTATCGACCGCTTTTGCCAGGCCTTCAATGACATTTTTGCGTTCGGTAACGGACGTCAATGTGTCGTCGTTCGCCTTTTCTAGCAAAGCGACCGCATCAGCGAGCACCTTGCCGTGGCCGTCAAACTGCACTGCAAGCTCCCCGAGATCGCCCAGCACCCGCGTGGTCAGTCCGTAGAATGAGCTGACTTGACGGTCCAGCTTGCCGGTGGTGGCGCCCGCAGCCTCGAGCAGCTGCTCGACGGTCGACACGAATTCTCCCACGCGCGTCGACAGAATTTGCTCGATCGCGTTGAGGTTGGTCTGGGCGCCGCCCAGCACCTGCTGCAGCAGGCCGTTGGCGTCGCGCAGCCGTTCGAACAGGGCGGTGGTGTCGGATCGCAGCATGCCGTGGGTTTCGTGAATCTCCGAGACCGTCGACATCGCGACCTGCTTGGATTGCTCTATCGCTCCCTTGGTCGATTGCTGGAGATCCTTCAAGGCTTGCGCAACCGTGATGGTCGCCTGCGAAACGGAGTTCCTTGCTGAATCCTGGAGTTCTTTGAGAGTTCGGCTCACGATCGACGCTGCGCTCGTCGAGGCGTCAGTGATGATGCGGGCGAGCTCGTTGGAGTTGTTCATCATCGATTGCGTGAAGGCGAAGGCCTTGGAATCGATGACTTTGACCGCGCTCTCGGCCGCCTGCTCGATCTCGGAAGCAAACTGCCCGCCCTTGGAAGAGATGGCCGTGATGAGGCCGCTGCTTGCCTCGTCCAGCCGCCGCGACAATTCGGCGGCGCTCGCCTCCATGAGGTCGGCGGCGGCCCGCGTGCGCGTCTCGATCTCCTGGGACACGTTGCCACTGCGCTCGAGCAACTCGCTGAAGGCCTCGGCGGTCTGCTTCCCGATCTCGACGGTCGCGTCGTGGATCTTGAGCGTGACTTCTTCGGCGGCCGAAGCCGCTCGCGCCTCCATATCGTCGGTAGCGTTGGCGAGCTGCGAGGCGGCGAACTCGGCCGCAGCGTGAGTGCGCGATTCAATCGCCTCTGTCGCCTTGCCGACCAATATGGCCGCGCGTTCGACGGCGGTGCCGGTCCGCGACCCCATCTCATGGGTGATGCGCTCGATGGTGGACGCGGCGTATTCCGCGGCGGACTGAGCGCGGGACTCAACCTCCGTGAGGGCCCTCTCAATTTGCTCGGTCGTGAAGTCCGCCGCCGCCTGGGTCCGCGCCTCGATGCCGCGGGCCACAGCCTCGGTGCGGCCGAGCAGCAGTTCCTCGAACCGGTTGATCTGACGTTCCAGGTTTTCGGCAACCTCTGCGGCGCGAGTCGCCAACGCCATATTGGCCTCGTCGATCTTGCCGCAAAGCGCGGCAATCAGCGCGTCGTCGCGCGTCGTGACGGCAGTCGCGACCACCTCCTGGATGTCGGCGGTCCGCTGGTGGAGGTTTTCGACGAGCTCGCTGCCATGGGTCCTGACGGTGCGATCGAATTCGGCGAGATGACGGGTGATGAGGTCGCCGAGATCCCCGGAATCGCGCGCGATGCGCTCGGCCAGCTCCGCGCCGTGACGAGAGAATATCTCCTCGAAGGTCTGAAGCCTCTGGGCCAGCATGTCTCGCATCATGTCGCTGCGCGACGCAATTGCGGCCGCGAGCATCTCGGCGTTGCTGCCGAAGCGCTCGGTAATTTGCTCGCTGCGCGACCCGATGGTTTCGGTGAGCTTGCGACCGAGGTCTTCCAGCTTCGACACCATGTCGCCGCCACGCCGGCTGAGGTCGAGAACGATCGATTCCCCCGTGGTCTTGAGGGCGTTGTTCACCTCGTCGGCGCGCATTGCGATCGTCTCGGCGATTCGACCCGTGGCGTCGATGAGCTGACGCGACACCGTCTCGGAGCGTTCTGTTATCGTTTCGGTGAGGGCGCGCGTGCGGGTTTCAACCGCATCGAGCACCGAGGAGCCCTTCTGGGAGAAGCCGTGGGCGACATCATCGAGACGAGACGCCAATGACTGTTGCAGGTTGTTGGCGATCGCAACGAACTGCTCGTTGAGGTGGTCGGATTTGAAGTTGAGACCCGATGTCAGCCGGTCGCCGGCAGCGTCGATCGCGCGGGTGGTATCGTCGCCGGTGCGCTCGATCCGCCTTAAGAGGTCGATGCCGCGGTCACCGAGTTGCTCGATCATGGCGTCGCCGGCCGCGCCGAGCGCCACTGTGATCTGCTCACCCTTGTCGGCAAGCGCGCGGGTGACCCGGTGGGCAGCCTCGTTGACGCGCTCGGCGATCAGCTCGCTCACCGTCGTGATGTCGTGCGACAGGTCGAGATGCACATTGGTGATGGCATTGCGGACCTGTTCGGCTTGACCGACCAGGGTCTCGCGTTGCTCCGCGAGGCCAGCCAGCAGATTGCGAATACGCACCTCGTTATCATTATATGCGCGTTCCAGCGCGGCGACCTCGTTGTTGACCAGGGCCTCAAGTTCGGCCGCGCGCGCCAGCGCCCGTTCGACGCCGTCCCCCATCGCAGCGATTTCGCGGCGGATCGCCTGGCCGATCGTAACAATGGAATCGCGGGCCGCGATTTCAGGTTCGGCGAAGCGCAGCGTTGCTTCCGCCATGGAGCCGGAGACGATGCGCAATTCGTTCAGGCGCGCCATCATGCCGGCGAGCGCGTAGAAGAGCACGATCGGGGCGCCGAATGCGCCGCAGAGGCCGGTTGCGATGGCGGCGAAGCCGGCGCCGTTAGAAATTTCGAGGAGATGCTCGCCGAAGGCATAGATCAGGGCCACTGCGGCGATGGTCCAAAGGGCCGTGAACAGGCTCGCGATGACGAAAGGCGTGCGTGCGGGGCGACGCCGGAGCGACTGCATGACTTGGCCGATGGATTCGCGGTCGTCATTGGCCGCCCGCACGATGTGGCGGCTGTCATGGTCTTCATCGTCTACAGCGGGCGCGTCGGCCGGAATTTCTTGTGCATTGCCTGGCGCGGCGGGGCGGCCGAATTCGTCCGGCGTATCCATGGCGGGCGGCATTGCGGCCGAGGCGGCGTCGAGTATCCATCTGATGCCGCGCTCGCGAGCGTTGGGCGTGTTCGGGATCCCCGAAAGCGCAGCCTCGGTCGGGTCTTCGCCCTTCTTCGAATAGGTCGCCATGGTTGGGTAGCCTCACAAACTATGCCGCGCTGGCGAACAGGCCGCAGTCGAACTGTCGGCTGCACCAAATGCATGATCTACGTCTGTATCCGCGCCACCGGATTAGAGGCGGAACAGTCCCCGCGCGCCCCCGCATCGGCATTTTACTCGCAGCGCATTGAATCACGAAACCAATTCTTCACCTCTTTTCCGTCGTTGTTAGTGCGCTTTATAGCCAAACTTGCAGCGCCTGATTCAAAATAGTCACAATTGGCGGGAGCGATCGACGAGTTCGTTCGTTCTCCAGGGCGTGTGAAGGATCGCCATTGCCTGTGAATGAGGGCCCAACGAGCGATCGGCGCGACGAGCCGGCGGCGGCGCCGCGGCCGACCGAGCCGCAGCGCCGATATCTGGAGCGCGGTTTGTCGCAACCGGGGGGCAAGCTGCCGCTGTTCGATGCCGACGGCAGGGAGGTGGCGCCCCGCACCGTTCAGGCCTGCATAGCAAACGGCTGGGCCGAGCCCTGGCTCAAGAATCCGATCAAGCCCGACTGGCTGGTGTGCCGGTTGACGGCAAAGGGCTACGCGGTCCTCGGTCGGACGCAGGCGCCTCCGCCGCCCCCCTCTCCAACCCTCCCCCGCAAGCGAGGAGGGAAGGATAGGCGAAGGGAACTTGCGCGCCAGAAAGATGCCCAGACCAAGGCATAGCGAAAATTAACCACAATGGCAGCGGCTTGGCGCCCCGCCCTGACAGCGGGCGTCATTTCACCATTTGTTTTCGATCTGCCCCGCAAGCTGGCTTCCAGGAAAAGCGCCCCAGGACCTTGCCGGACAGCGAGCATGAGCGAACCTTCACAGCGACTGGTCTTCCTGAAGGACTTGCCCCAACCCTTTTTTCTCAAGGAACTGCCCTTGACCGCCGCGGACGCGCCCCCGATCGATCTCGGACACCTGGCGCGCATGTCGCTTGGCAAGCGGCATCTCGAATGCGAGGTCCTGGAATTGTTCGACCGCCAGGCGGAAATGATCCTCGGCTGCGTGCAGGAGGCGGGTCCCGTCAGGGTCGCAAGCATCGCGCGCATGCTCGCCGGATCGGCGCGCGGGATCGGGGCCTGGCGAGTGGCGGAGGCGGCTGAGGCCCTGGAACGAGCGGCCGTGGAGAATCGCAGGCTCGCCCTGGCGCTCACGTCGCTGGAGACCGCGGTCGTCGAAGCCCGGCTTGCGATTTGTGCGATGCTGCGCATCCACCTTTCGTCACCCTAAGCGCACGCGCGCTCTGGCGCGCCGCACGCCGACCATATATAGGAGTGCGCCCGTCTGATCCGGCCCGGACAATCTGCTGGTTCGGGCCCGCGCATGGTCGAAACTTACGCATGGTTAAAATTACTTTCATCGAAAGCACCGGCAAGTCACGCACGATCGAAGCAGAGCCTGGATCGACCGTGATGGAGACGGCGATCAAACACGGAGTCCCGGGAATCGAGGCTGAATGCGGCGGGGCCTGCGCGTGCGCTACCTGCCACGTCTATGTCGATGAAGCGTGGCGCGGGAAGGTCGGTCCGCCGTCGCCGATGGAAGAAGACATGCTCGACTTCGGCTACGATGTCCGGGAGAATTCGCGCCTGTCGTGCCAGATCAAGGTGACTGAGGCGCTTGACGGCCTGGTGGTGGCGACGCCGGAGCGGCAGGCGTGACGAGCCGTCTCAGAACACGCCCGGAATGAGCCGCGATGTGCGCGCGCAGTAGGCGTCATACTCCGCGCCGAACTGCGCCCGCAGCAGCGCTTCTTCGGAACGGATGCGGGCGAGAAGCAACGGGATCAGGAGTGCGGCGAGCAGGACGCCTACGCTCGACCGAAACGCAAGGCCCCATCCCAATGCGAAGACGAGCGCTCCGAGATAGCTCGGGTGGCGAATGACGCCGTAAATGCCGGTGGTGACCAGCGTGTGCCCTGGTTGAACCAGCCCTTCGGCGTCACCGCCGGGCTTGCCCGGACTGCGGGCATGAGGCGAATGAGGCGATTCCGTCTGCTCGAATCCGATCCAAGATCCGGCCCTTCTCGCGTGCATGGCTGCCAACCCTGAATCGGCGAGCTGCGAAAACCTAAAATTGCTATGCGCCTGTCCGCACACAGCATATCGTTCCACGACTGGCGATTTGTCAGCCGATTCATGCTGGCAAGCGCTCACGCTTGCTTTTTCCGGCCAAAAGCGCTCTTTGCCGGGCGGTCAGCCGAAGCTAGATCTTGAGGGTGCAATTCCCCTCATTCCACGCCGCAAGAATCACGCATGCCCGATCCCATCCAGACTGACGTACTCATCATCGGCGCCGGCCCGTGCGGTCTTTTTGCCGTATTCGAACTTGGCCTCCTCGACATCAGGGCTCACCTTGTCGACATTCTGGACAAGGTGGGCGGACAATGCGCCGAGCTCTATCCCGAGAAGCCGATCTATGACATTCCAGCCCTGCCGGTGGTCTCGGGCCAGGGGCTCACCGATGCGCTGATGAAGCAGATCGAGCCGTTCAAGCCGATCTTTCATCTTGGCGAAATGGTGGAGGCAATCGAACGCATCGGCGATCCGGCGTTCCGCGTCACCACCGATCAGGGCAAGGTTTTTGAGACCAAGGTAATCGTGGTGGCGGCCGGCGGCGGCTCGTTCCAGCCAAAGCGCCCGCCGGTGCCTGGCATCGAGGCGTATGAGGGCACCTCGGTGTTTTATGCGGTGCGCAAAATGGAGCAGTTTCGTGACAAGCGCCTGCTGATCGTCGGCGGCGGCGACTCAGCGCTCGACTGGACTCTCAACCTCGCCCCCATCGCGCGCCGCCTCACCCTGATGCACCGGCGCGACCAGTTCCGCGCCGCGCCCGACAGTGTCAACAAGATGCGGGCGCTGGCGGCGGCCGGCGCCATCGACTTCAAGCTTGGCCAGGTCACCAGCCTCGAAGGCGACGCCGGCGTGCTGCGCGCCGTCAATGCCAAGCCCGACAAGGGCGACCCCTACCGGGTCGAATGCGACGCCATGCTGCCGTTCTTCGGCCTCACCATGAAGCTTGGTCCGGTGGCGAACTGGGGGCTCAATCTCGCAGAAGATTTGATCCCGGTGGACACTGAAGCCTTCGAGACCAACGAGCCCGGCATCTTCGCGATCGGCGATATCGGCACCTATCCGGGCAAGCTCAAGCTAATCCTGTGCGGCTTCCACGAGGCTGCCCTGATGGCCCAGAAAGCCTATCACTACATCTTCCCGGACAAGCGGCTGGTGTTCCAATACACGACCTCGTCCACCAGCCTGCAGAGGAAGCTCGGGGTGATTTAGGCCTGGGCTGCCGTCCGACCCTCGGACTGCCGGCCAATGCGTGGTCATCTGCTGCCCGTAGGACGGCGAGCAGGCTTCAGCGCGCCCCAGCGCGAGCTGCTGGGCCGGCGAAAGGTTGCACGGGTCGTTCATGGCGGCCGGCCGGGTGGAGCGGCCATAGCCGGTGGTGTCCATCGCAAAGGCGTCGAAGCCGGCCTGCGCCAGGTACTCCATCCAGCTATAATCCTGGTACGGCACGTCGAAAGCCACTTCCGCCGAGAGGCGCTGCGCCGCGCGATAGCGCGACACAGATGCGCGCCCAAAGAGAAAGGGCGCATAAACCGATGGCCCGTCAGTGGGGGTTCCTGCGAGTTTGGCGGGACGGCCACAAAAAGGGCGCCGCAGGCCTCCCGATACTCGACGTCGATCACGCTGCTTGGAATGCACTGGCCCTTAGAGGCCATACGATCGCACCCGGCGGGCACGCAGCACAGTCACGATGGCAACAAGGACACCAATCAGTGCAATAACCGGACCAATAATTCCCATCCATTCTTTCTCATCAATGTCGCCAGCGATCACGGGCGCGCCGATGGCTCGTCTTCCAAATACCAAATGGGGATCTGGTACACCGCGAGCCTTTCCCCCGCTGAGATACGCTTCCAAAAGCGCTCGCTGACAACGATGCACCCAAACTGCCGCGTCATGCCCGCTTCGTCATGCCAGGAAAGCGCGATTGCATGCGACACGCCACCGCTGCCGACGCCGTCCCGGGTTTCGTGTCGCTCCGTGTTGATAATCTGGGCGGTTGCCTGAGCACCGTGGCCGCGCATTGCAGCGTAATCGAATAGGTATGACCAAGCATAAGTGGTCATGCTTACGCCCAAATACAGCAGGAACACAGCTACAAGCCAGAGAAGAGACGCGCGCTTCGCCAGAAAGGCGCCCAGCTCGAGCAAGAGAATCGGCAAAAGTAAAAAATTCGAAAAATTTCGATTTGCCCCTAGGACCATGGGCACTCGCAATTTCTCAGCTCACCTCCGAACCGGCGCGACAACTTCAGGCAGGCTCTGGACGAGTTTGCGAAACACCGCCCCCCGCGCTTCGAAATTCTCGAACTGATCGTACGATGCGCAAGCCGGAGACAGCAGCACGACGGGGTGATCAAGGCCGGATGCTGCGGCATCGCGCGCGGCTTCCTCAACGGCGCGGTCGAGCGTGCCGGCCATCACATGGTCCACCTTGCCGGTGAGCGTTTTGGCGAACTCCTCCGCAGCGGCGCCAATCAGGTAGGCCTTGCGGATGCGGGGAAAATACCCGGAGAGCCGCTCGATGCCGCCGGTCTTGGGCTTGCCGCCGGCGATCCAAAAGATATCGTCGAAGCAGGCTAAGGCCTGGGCGGCGGAATCGGCGTTGGTGGCTTTCGAATCGTTGATGAACAGGACCCGCTCCTTGCGGCCAACCTCTTCCATGCGGTGCGCCAGGCCGGGGAACGACCGCAGCGCCGCCTGGATGACGCGGCGGTCGACCCCGAGCGCCAGCCCGGCGGCCACCGCGCAAGCAGCGTTCTGGGCGTTGTGGCGCCCCCGCAAGGGCCCGATATTGCCGAGTTGAGCAACTTCCTGCGCAGTGCCGCCGGTGGCCTCGAGGATGCGTCCGGCGTCTACATAAATCCCGTAAGCCACCGGGTGACGGACCGAAACGCGCACCACGCGGCGGCCGTTGCGCGCTGCCCGGTCCGCAATCGCCTGGCACCGGTTGTCGTCAACACCGACGATCGCAGTGCCGTTAAGCGGGACGCCCGCGATCAGACGTTCCTTGATGGCAGCGTAGTTGTCCATGGTGCCGTGGCGGTCGAGATGGTCCTCCGTGAGATTGATCAAGATCCCGACCGAGGGGTCGATGCTCGTCGCGAGGTCGATCTGGAATGACGAGCACTCGATCACATGCACGCGCCCGATCTTCGGCGGCGCGAGGGAGAGAACGGCAGTGCCGATGTTGCCGCCGAGCTGGGTGTCAAAGCCGGCCTTGCCGCAGATATGGGCGATCAGCGCTGTTGTGGTCGACTTGCCATTGGTGCCGGTGACGGCGACGAAAGGCGCTTGCGGCGCATGGGCGCGCCGCTCGCGGCAGAACAGCTCGATATCGCCGATCACTTCGACCGCCATGGCGCGGGCAAGTCCGACCGACCAGTGCGGCGCCGGGTGGGTGAGCGGCACGCCCGGCGCGAGGACGAGCGCCGCGGTCCCGCTCCAGTCGAGATCGCGCAGGTTCTTGACCGGAATGCCCGCACCTGCCGCCTCAGCGATGCGGTCCTCGCTGTCGTCCCAGCCCACCACCTCGGCCCCGCCGGCGGTCAGGGCATTTGCAGCGACCGTCCCGGAGCCGCCGAGACCGAACACGGCGACTTTTTTGCCAGCAAAGGTGGTGATGGGGATCACGGCGGCATCCTTGCGATTCCCCTCTCCCGCTTGCTGGGAGGGTTGGGGAGGGGGCTCTTCCGGCGAGCCCGTGCCGTGGAACTTGCCCCTCCCTAACCCTCCCCGCAAGCGGGGAAGGGAAAGCAGGCCGCTCCCGCAGTCATCACGATTCATCTGAGCTTGAGTGTCGACAATCCCGCAAGCGCCAGCACCACTGCGATGATCCAGAAGCGGATCACGATCTGGGGTTCGGTCCAGCCGAGCTGCTCGAAATGGTGATGGATCGGCGCCATCTTGAACACCCGTTTGCCGGTGAGTTTGAACGACACCACCTGCACGATCACCGAGACCGCCTCGAGCACGAACAGTCCGCCGATGATGGCAAGGACGATCTCGTGTTTGGTGATCACCGCGATGGTTCCGAGGAGCCCCCCGAGCGCAAGCGAACCGGTGTCGCCCATGAAGATCGAGGCGGGAGGACAATTGAACCACAGGAAGCCGAGGCCGGCGCCCAGAATGGCTCCGCACAGCACCGCCAGCTCGCCTGCGCCGAACACGAAATTGACCTGCAGGTATTCGGCGAAGTTCGCGTTGCCGATCGCCCACGCAATCGCCCCGAAACACCCGGCGGCGATCATGACAGGCCCGATCGCAAGGCCATCGAGCCCGTCGGTGAGGTTCACGGCGTTGCCGGCGCCGACCACGATGAAGGCGCCGAAGATAATGAAGAACCAGCCGAGATCGAGGAGCACGTCCTTGAAGAAGGGGAATGCGAGCGACGTCGCCATCGGCGCGCGGCCAAGCGCCACAATCGCGTAACAGGCGGCGCCCGCAATGAGAAATTCGATCAACAGACGGGTTCGTCCGGAAATGCCGGCGTGAGTTTGTTTCGTCACCTTGAGATAATCATCGTAGAAGCCGATCGAGCCGAAGCCGAGCGTCACCCCGAGGACGACCCAGACGTAAGGATTGCCAGGGTTGGCCCATAGCACTGTCGAAACGATGAACCCCGACAGGATCATGAGGCCGCCCATGGTGGGCGTGCCCTTCTTGGTGACGAGATGCGATTGCGGCCCGTCGGGGCGGATCGGCTGACCCTTGCCTTGCCGCAGCCGCAAGCGGTTGATGATCATAGGGCCGAACAGAAACACGAAGAAGCCGGCCGTAAACATCGCTCCGCCGGTGCGGAATGTGATGTAACGCAGCACCCTGAGGACCGAAATGGTGTCGGAAAACTGGCTCAGCCAATAGAACATGGATTCAGCCCTGTACTCGCACCTCCTCCTCCCTCACCTCTCCCGCAAGCGGGGAAAGGGAGGGAGGCAGTGAGGAATGGTGCCGCACGAGCGCCTTGACGAGCGGTCCCATCCGGGAGCCGAGCGACGCCTTGACCATGATGGCGTCGCCGGCGCGAACCGCGGCGATGACCTGCGGCTCCAACTCCGCCGCCGTTTTTGCATAGCCGCCGCGGCGGGCGGAGGGAAGCACATCCCACAGCGCCGCCATCAGGGGGCCGGCGCAGTAGACGAGATCGATGCCGTTCTGGCAGATCGCATCGATCAGGCCGCGATGAAGGTCCTCGCTGGTCGGCCCCAATTCCAGCATATCGCCGAGGACCGCAATCCGCCGCCCGGGGGGCGCCAGCGGCGCCTGGCCGAGCAGCGCGAGCGCGGCCCGCATGGAGGTCGGATTGGCGTTGTAGCTCTCGTCGATGAGAAGCGCCCGCCCCCCTGGCAGTTCGAGCGTTATCCGCGTGCCGCGGCCGGCCGCCGGCGCCTGTTGCGCCAATGCGACCGCAGCCCGGGCGAGATCGGCGCCGACCAGGCTTGCCGCCGTCAGCGCCGCGAGCGAATTCATCACCAGATGCCGCCCCGGAGCGCCGACCTTGTAAGTGACGGGCTGGCCCAGGATCTTCGCCTCGACAGTCGAGCAATCAGGGTGGAGGGCGCATTTGATAAGGCGCGTCTCGGCGTGCGCATGTTCGCCGAACGAGACGACGTTGCCGACCCCCGCTTCTTCGGCGCGGCGGCGCAGCCGTGCGAAATGCGGATTATCGCGGTTGATGACGGCGGCGCCCCCAGGCTCGAGTCCCAGAAAGATTTCAGCCTTGGCATCCGCGATTTCTTCCACCGAGGAGAAAAATTCAAGATGCACCGGCTCGACCGCGGTGATGATCGCCACATGCGGACGCACCATGCGCACGAGCGGCGTAATTTCGCCAGCATGATTCATGCCGATCTCGAATATCCCGTAGCGGGCCGACTCAGGCATCCGGGCAAGCGATAACGGCACACCCCAGTGGTTGTTGAACGATGCTGCCGATGCGTGGGTTTCTCCGCTTGCGGCGAGGGCGAGCGCCAGCGCCGCCTTGGTTGACGTCTTCCCAACCGAGCCGGTCACTGCCACTATCTTTGCCGCCGAGCGCCGGCGCGCGGCGCGCGCGAGGGCACGCAATGCTTCGAGCACATCATTAACCACCAGAAGGGGCGCGTCATCGCCGCATTCATCGCGCCTTTTCCGCGCTACAACCGCGAGCGCCGCACCCTGCCTGAGCGCGGCGGTGACAAAATCGTGGCCATCATGGGTGTCGCCCTTGATGGCGAAAAAGGCCTCGCCGGCTGTCACGGTGCGGCTGTCGATGGAAATCCCCGTGACGGCCTGCGGCAGAGGGCCAACGCACTCTGCTCCGGTCGCAGCCGCGATCGCCTCGACCGTCCATAGCGACGCCATCATGACAGCCCTCCTGCAGCGAGCGCGTCCCGCACCGCCTCGTGGTCGCTGAAAGGCACGGTCTTTTGGCCGATAATCTGACCGGTTTCGTGACCTTTGCCGGCAATCAGAAGCACGTCACCGGCCTTAAGATCAGCCACCGCGCGGTAAATTGCCTCATTGCGGTCACCAATCTCCTCGGCCCCGGAGGCGCCCGTGAGGATCGCAGCCCTGATTGCGCTCGGGCTTTCGCTGCGGGGGTTGTCGTCAGTGACAATAACACGATCCGCCTTCGCGGCCGCGATCGCTCCCATCAGGGGCCGCTTGCCGGCATCGCGGTCGCCCCCGGCGCCGAATACCACGACGAGCTTGCGGCTCACATAGGGACGCAGTGCGTCAAGCGCCTTGGCGAGCGCATCCGGCTTGTGCGCATAGTCGACAAAGATCGGCGCACCGGATTTGCGGCCGACCAGTTCAAGCCGCCCTCTGGCGCCGACCAATCCCTCAAGCGCGGCGAAGACCGCGGCGGCGTCGCCGCCGGCCGCAATCGCCTGACCGGCTGCGACCAGCGCGTTTTCGACCTGAAATGCACCAACCAGCGGCAACCGCACTTGACATTTCCCGCCGTCATGCTCGAGCGTCAAAACCTGAGAAAATCCATCGATTGCAGACGCGACGAGCCGGATATCCCGGGCCGTCCGTCCGACCTCGATGATGCGCAGTCCGCGAGCGCGTGCTGCATCTGCCACATCGGCGGCGAAGCCATGATCGATCGCGATCACAGCAACGCCGTCCTGTTTCACCAAGTTCCGGAACAAGATCAGCTTGGCCTCGCGGTACGCCTCGAATGTGCCGTGGTAGTCGAGGTGATCCCGACTGATGTTGGTGAAGGCGGCGATGCGGACATCGAGGCCGTCGAGGCGGCGCTGATCGAGCCCGTGGGATGACGCCTCGATCGCCAGATGCGTGATCCCCTCGCCGGCAATGCGGTCAACGATGCGATGGAGTTCGACCGGATCGGGCGTCGTCAACGCACCGTACTGCTCGCCGGCCGGCGTGACCACCCCGATGGTGCCGATGCTGGCGGCGGCGTGCCCGAGCGCGGTCCAGATCTGGCGCGTGAAGGAAGCCACTGAAGTCTTGCCGCTGGTGCCGGTGACGGCCGCAATGGTCGCGGGCTGCCGGGGATAGAACTTCGCCGCAGCAAGCGCCAGCGCGCGCCGCACATCAGGGACGCTCACCCAGGCGATGTGGTCTTCGAAAGCAGCGGGCGGTTCCCTATCGGCCAGAACAGCGACCGCCCCTCCCGCCACCGCCTGCGGCAGAAAGGCCAGTCCATCGCTCTTGGCGCCTCGCACGGCGGCAAACAAGAAACCGGGTTTCACAGCGCGGCTGTCCGCCGAAATTCCGGTCACAGCCAATGTCCCAAAACGCCCGTCGCAGCGGGCCTCGCCGGTCAGCAGGTCACGTAGCATCATTGCGTCGCCGAGCCCTCGAATCGAGCGCGAGCCGCCCCAAGGGCTCGTTTATACCAACGAGGATTCGCCGCAACCGATCCGTAGCGTTAGAACAGATTCTCTCCGGGCGTCTTCAGCATCGGGCGCACGGCGCAATAAACGAAGCGCAGCGCGCGCTACGCCCTTACGCCGGGAGCCAGGCGGCCTCATTTGAGCCGCAGCAAATTCGCCCGCGCGCATTCCTCCGCGACTTTCACGTAGCGTTGCACCGAGTCGTTGCCGATCACATAAGGGTTCGGATCGCCCGCTTTGCGGGTCGCCATAGCGGGCAGTTTCGTACGCGAGCCGTCGAAGATGGTGTGATTGGAGAGCAGAATATCGGCGCCGGATTTGGCGACGACATCGCGATATTTCACGGCGGAGTCGATGTAGGTCTGAAAATTCGCCGCGGTCAGCTCGAAATTGAACCCGGTGCCGCCCCAGGTGGCGACGAGATGGGGAACTCCGCCGTCCTTCGCCGGATAGAGCAGCGATATCGTTCCCGGCGTGTGGCCAGGCGTGAGGTGTATCGAAAGTGTTGTATCTCCGAGCGTGAGCTTGTCGTTGTCCGCCACGACCACATCGCGCCTGGGCTTGATATCGGCAGGCAGCCGCGGGCTTTTCTCGGCGAAGTCCCAGTCCGCGGCCGACATGACGATGCGCGTGCCGTAGGTGTCCTGGAGGAACCTGGCGCCGCCAATGTGGTCGATATGGGCGTGGCTGACGATCGCGTATTTGATCCGGGCCGGATCGAAGCCAAGCTTTTTCAATCCGTTGACGATCTCATCGTCAACCGAATGGGCCCAGATGGTGTCGACGACGATGATGCCGTCCGAAGTGACGATGGCCCACGATGAATATTCTTTCTCGCCCACGTAATAGAGATTGTCGAACACCTTGACCGGCTCGGCGTGCCAGGTCGACCGCTCGGGCGCCGGGCGCGGGCCGGTCGCGGCAGGCGGCGGGCCTGAGGCGGGCCGGCACAGCGCATCGAACAACGCGACGTGCTCGGTTCCGGCCGCGGCCTTGGCGGCTGCGACGTGGGAATCGACCGTGCCCGCAGTCGTCTGCGCATGGGCCTGTGCGGCGAGCAGCGCCGCGGCGACCGCGGCTGCGGTCAACGAAACGGTGATCTGCGATGTCATCATATTCCCCCGCGGCTTTTTTGACGTGAGCATTCCCTGCGGTGATGCCCGCCAACAGCCCGGCAGCCGACCGCAGGTCCCTGAAATCAGGATGCGTCTTTCTGGCTGCCGTGGCAACCGGATTTGGCTTTGTGATGTCGGCGCCGGCCGCCGGCCTTTTGTCAACATGGGGGAAGCGAGGGGCGGCCGGCGGCGCGCATAGCTCTGCGGCTCGCCCGGTCAATGCGCCAGCTCCCCGCCGGCCTTCTTCCAGGCATCCAGCCCGCCGTCGATATGGCAGGAGCCGGCGAGGCCAGCCTCCTGGGCGGCCTCGACCGCCATCGCGGAGCGTTCGCCGTAGGCGCAGTAGAACAGGAGGCGCTTGCCCGTGCATTTGGCCAGCTCATAAAGGATGCCGCCGCTGCGGATATTCTCCTGCAATGACGGGTAGGGCACGTGCATCGACCCCGCAATTTCGCCATGGCGCTCCCGCTCGCTGCGTTCGCGCAGATCGACGAGCGCCACGTCTGACAGGCCGACCATGCGCTGCGCCTCCTGCGCCTTGACGGCCCAGCCGCGGCGCGCGATCTCCTCCTGCGCCAGGCCGATTTTCATGTTGGCCGGCACGGCCACGTCCATCATCTTCGGATTGGGGAGTCTCAGACTATTCATCAGGTCGACAAATTCCTCGACCGACTTCACCTGAAGGCGCGGGTTGAAAGCCTTCTCCTCGCCGATCGTGGACACCGTGTCGCCTTTGTAATCATGGGCGGGATAAACCAGCGTTGCCTCCGGCAGTCTCAGAAGCCGCCCAAAGATCGACTCGTACTCGGCGCGCGGGTCCCCGTTCTGAAAATCGGTGCGGCCGGTTCCGCGGATCAGGAGCGTATCGCCGGTGAATACCCGGTCCGGCATCACCAGGCTGTAGGAGTCGTCGGTGTGGCCGGGTGTATAGATGGCCTCAAGCGTCAGCCCTTCGATCGTGAGCCTGTCGCCATCGGCAAGCCGCATTGAGACAACATCGGCCTTGGTCTGCTCCCCCATCACGGTGATGCAATGGGTGCGGTCGCGCAGCGCGCCAAGGCCGGTGATGTGGTCGGCGTGCAGATGCGTATCCACAGCTTTGACGAGCTTCAGGTCGAGTTCGCTCACGAGCTGCAGATACCGGTCAACCTTGTCCAGGACCGGATCAATGATCAGCGCTTCGCCGCCGGGACGGCTGGCGAGCAGGTAGGTGTACGTGCTGGAAGCCTGATCGAAAAGCTGGCGGAAGATCACGGGAGCGATCCTTCTGCTGTTAAGTATGCCACATCACACTGCTCGCGTGGGCAATTTATCGCCGCCTCACATTGATATCGATCATCGCGGGCGGCAGCAGCTCACCGCAGCAACTCCTTCGACTCCCGATCAACTGTCTCCCGCGGTAATTACTCACCCCCCTCGCTCAAAACCTGTAGACTGGCCACTTCTCGAGATTCTCGGCCTCTTTTTGTTCGCCCTTCGATTCGCCTTCGTTCGCCGAGCGCGTCGAACTCGGCCCAAAGAGGCGGCCAAACCTGTCGTTTTTCGGCAAGGGGGCTAAATCGGTGTTTGAGAAACCACGAACGCGACGCCGCGGATTTTATCATGGGCTCGGCGCCGCGGCATGCCCGAGGCATAAGCGAACATTAGGATTCCGTAGCATGACCATTGTGCGCGGTGTCCGGCAGCCGAGCCGAGAGACCTTCGGGGGCGATCAGCCGAGAAAAAGGCGTTCCAGCGCCGTAAGCCAGCGCTCGTAGTACCTCCACGACGGATCGTCAAGCGCATGCGAGTCTTCCCACTCGCCGATGGCGGTGATCAGCTTCAGCCGGAAGTCCTCCCAGTCCAAATGTCCGGCCTTGGAAAGCGCACGCGAACCCCGAATGCTTGGCGTTCCGATGGCTCAGCGAAGCAAAGTTTGCCGTCGAGCCGCGGCGGGGAGTCTCCTTGCCCTAACATGCTGGTCAGCGCGAAATGCTCGAACCGCGTTTGCATCAACCGCGCTCCTTGCGTGTCTGCCGCGCACGATGGGACGGCTGGGCGTTTTCTCACCCGGGCCACCCCCATCATACCTTCCGGCGTGACGAGCCTAAGCCTAGCGAGTTCCGCCTCGCGCATCCCGTCGGTCCCCACGGGCTTTTCGGGTACGACAAACCATCGAATTTGGGCGCTGCTGTCCAAGTCTTGATCTCGACCGTCGGCGGGGGTGTCGAGACCGAACTCCTTGAGTACCGCGCGCGGCTCATGCGCCGATCGGGCCCTGAAAGTCGGGTCCTTGCACCAATAGGGGGGAAGGCCGAGCACCGGCCAGGGATTGCATGAACACAGCGTGCAAATGACGAGATTGTGCACGGTCGACGAAGTCACGACGGCGCCAACCGTGCCGATCGCGCCAATGCCGGTCCAGGCCGCATAGGCTGTGCCAACTGGCAGGACCTGAAGGCTCTGCCCCAGCAGGAACCATCGCGCCCGCTTTCGGAGGCGTGGGCGATTGGTGTATCGTTCATGAATGAGTTGCCGACGAGCTGTGCCGAGCCAGGGGACCGGCGCGTGGAACTGAGAAAGAGGAGACGACCATGCAAAACCGCTTCACGGCCTCTATGATGGCGATCGTCGCAGTCGCGGCTGCTGTCGGCGCTGTCATATCGGCGCCGACTGCGCGGGCGCAGGCTCAGAAGCCTGCGGATTCGGCGCCGGGCGCGGCGTTGAAAACGCCCTGGGGCGACCCCGATCTGCAGGGCATCTGGACGGAGGAAACCGATACGCCGCTGCAACGCCCTGCCAGATTTGCGAACCAGGAATATTTTACCCCCGAGCAGCGGGCCGAACTGGATCAGGTGCGCTCGGCGCTCGCCGGCAAAGACCAGCGTGCGGAGCGCGGGACCGAACTCGACGTTGGCGGCTCCTACAATCAGCTGTTCGTGCCCCGCAAGCACTCCGGCGTGCGCACCTCGATGATTGTCGATCCGCCCAATGGCCGAATTCCGCCAATGACGGCAGAGGCCCAGAAAATAGCCGCTGCCGAGCGGGAATTTCGCCTCGCTTTGATCCAAGCGACGGACTCTTGCAAACTCCAGTACCGCAACTGTGCCGGCGGCAAATACGATCCGACGCCCTCGCCGCGGCGTGCTGAGCTCGCCCCGCGATACAGCGTCGTAGGAATAAATCGCCATGACGGTCCGGAGGACTTTGCCGCAGGCACACGATGTCTGCCCGGCAGGCTGCCGGAGTTTGCCAGCATCAGCTTCCGGCGGATCGTGCAGACGCCGGGGGGCATCTCGATGATCTACGATGTTGGCCAGGGCCAAGGATGGCAGCGGACCATCGTCATGGATGGCAGCCCGCATTTGCCGCCCCACATCCGCCAATGGTTCGGCGATTCGCGTGGCCATTGGGAGGGAAATACGCTCGTCATCGACGTCACCAACTTCAGTCCGAAGACTGACTTTCAGGGCTCGCGCGAAAACTTGCACCTCGTCGAACGTTGGACGCGGACGAGCCCGACTGAGCTGGCGTACGAGCTCACGATCGAGGACCCGACTGTGTGGGTGAGGCCTTGGACCGTCAAGCGCGAGTTCACGCGACAAAGCGATGAGGAAAATAAAATCTATTACGAGCCGCGCTGCATCGAAGGAAACTATGCCCTGCCGGGGATGTTGCGCGGCGCGCGCATGGAGGAGGCCGCCTTTGCAGAGGGACGCGGTCCTAATCCTGCAACAAAAGACAAAACCATCGGCAATTCGGGCGTTGCGGAGGATCCGTTAGAGATACCGCGCTAACGATGATCCGTTGACGGCCATCCGCGACAAGGTGGCCAGCCGCGTAGCCCGCGTAGGGTAGGCAAACGCGCGCACTCCGTGCGCTGTGACGCGCGGGCGGCGCCCTGGACCGCAGCCAGCAAGACGGCGCTGCAGCGCGTGCAACAGGGATTTTGTTCTCGTTTGGCGCCCCGATGATGTATTGAGCGACAAAGGCGGCGCCGGAATGGAAAACGTTCAGCGCGCCGTTCGGATTCCGCGGAAATTGCAATAAGAATTGCAATAAGAAAAGTGGAGCTTCAATGAGGCCGAGGCGCGTGCGGCTCGGATGCGACGCGGTCCTGGCAGCGCGCAGACGACCAAGCGCGCTCTGGTGAAGTGGCCCCCGGATTTGGGGCCGGTTGACTAGAACGAGCTCTTCAGCCTCAAATGATCGAGCCGGTTGATTGAATGGACATGCAGGCTTAGCCGCTCGTGGTTGTGTAGCACATCCAGCGGGATGTCAGCGCCGGCATCGCCTTGCGACCAGATCTTGCGGTAGAAATCCGGCAGGCTCTTCGGCGTTTCGCCATTGACCGCGAGTATAATATCGCCCTTCCTCAGGCCGGCTTTTTCGGCTGGCGCCCCTGGAGTGACCCGGCTCACGACGAGATGCCCGCCGACGTCGTCAGTGTTGAGTCCAAGCCACGGATGTGACGCCGCGGGTCGTCCATCCGAGATGAGGTCAGCAAGGATCGGCGACAGGCGATCGATCGGCACGAACATGTTGCCGCGCTGGCTGTCGCCCTTTCCGGACGCATCATTGACAATGAGAGAGCCGACGCCCACCAGCTTGCCATCGTGATTGATCAGCGCCGCGCCGCTCCAGGCCGGGTGTGGCGGCGCGGTGAAGATCGCCTCGTCGAGCAGATATTCCCAATTGCCGGCAAACTCCCGTTTGGCCACCACATGGACGGGCCGCACGCCGCTTTGCCCGCCGTAACTCGCAACCACAACCGGATCGCCGACCTTGATATCCGACGACTTACCCATCTGCAGGGCGCGCACTTTGAGGGGCGTTATCGCCTGCAACAGGCCGAATCCAGATTCGTTGTCGTACCCCACGACAGTGGCGCCCACGGTGTGGCCGTCATTGGTCGTGAGCTCGGCGGAAATTGCCTCGACCATCAAATACCCGATGGTAAGCACAAGCCCGTTGTCGTCGATGACAATGCCTGTCCCCTCGCGCTCTCGCCCCAAATTCTCCGTGGTGCGTCCGTCAGGAGTAATAAACGTCTTGATGTGGACCACGCCCGAAAGCAGTTGTTCCAGTGTCAGAGATTCGGCCTGAGCAGCAATATTGGATGCGACAACGAACGCGATGCCAACCAGCAGCGCGCAGGCGCCTATTGCCGTCGTAAGTCCCGATCGATTGCGCATGTCTGTCTGTCTCCTCAAGGGACAGCCGCAGCCATGCATAGGCTATACCAATTTTTCGCCGATCGGTTATCACGTCGTCGTAAGGCTGATACGATTCTCTGCTGATCCCGCAGTGATGCGGCAGCGCAAGGGTTGCTTAATACCAGCGCGTTCAGCCGACCGGGACCGCGGGCGTCCCGCCCGCGCCCGCAGCCTGCTTTGAACCCACCCGTCTTCGGCCCGCCAGGTGATAAACTCAGCGAAATGCCGGACGGCCGTTCCCGATGGCGCTTCGCGCCATCCGGGCTACGGGACCGCCACCGCGCTCCACAGACGCGCAAGAGACACGCTCGGCCGCTGGTGGAGCGGACGGGGACCGCCAGCGGTCCTGGAACGCGTCACTCCGCGGCGGCGCGCTGTGCCTCCGAATGGGCCGAGACGACATAACCCATTGCGGCCTGCACGCCGCCCTTTTTGATCGGAACGCCGGCGAGCGTGAGCGCCATTTCGGTCCCTGCGAGCGCACCCAGGATCGTCAGATCATTGGTATCGCCGAGATGGCCAATGCGGAAATACTTGCCGCTGAACGGCCCGAAGCTGGTGCCGTAGGAAATGTTGAAGTGATCGAGGGCGAGATTGCGCACCTCGTCGGCATCATGGCCGTCCGGGAGCAGCACGGCCGTGATGGTCGGGGAATAATATCTCGGATCGCGGCACAGGATTTCGAGCCCCCAGGCGCGTATTGCCCTTCTGGTGGCTTCCGCGAAGCGCCTATGGCGGGCGAACACGTTGTCGAGCCCCTCTTCATGAAGCATGTCGATCGAGGCGGCGAGGCCGTGCAGCATCTGCGTCGCCGGCGTGTAAGGGAAGAACCCGATTTTGTTCATGGCGAGCATGTCGTCCCATGACCAGAACGACTTCGGCAGGTTCGACTTTTTCGACGCCGCCAGCGCCTTGTCGCTCAGCGCGTTGAACGACATGCCGGGCGGCAGCATCAGGCCCTTCTGAGCCCCGCCGATGGTGACATCGACGCCCCATTCGTCGTGGCGGTAATCGGTCGAGGCGAGCGATGAAATGGTGTCGACCAGGAACAGCGCCGGATGGCCGGCGCGATCGATCGCTTGCCGGATTTCCGCGATCGGCGACAGGCAGCCCGTGGCGGTCTCGTTGTGGAGGACGCACACCGCCTTGATCTCATGCGCCCTGTCCTCCCTGAGCCTGGCCTCGATCACGGCCGGGTCGGCGCCGATGCGCCAATCGGTTGGAATGAACTCGGGCTTGAGGCCGAGCTTCTGGGCCATGTTCTTCCAGAGCGTCGCGAACTGGCCGGTCTCCACCATGAGCACGCGGTCGCCCGCCGACAAAGTATTGACCAGGGCCGCTTCCCAGGCGCCGGTGCCGGTCGCCGTGTAGATGATCACGGGGCTGGTGGTCTTGAAGATTGTCTTGATTCCCTCCAGCACCCGTTTCGCGAGCTTGGCGAATTCCGGTCCGCGATGGTCGATGATGGGGGTGTCCATGGCGCGCAGAATTCGATCCGGCAGGGGCGTCGGCCCCGGAATCTGCAGGAAATGGCGGCCAGCGGTGCGCGACGTATTCTGGGACATGCGGTAATCGACCTTTTTCGCGGATGGACTCTTTTCACGGATGCGCTCGACTTGCTGTCATGAAGGACGAATGCGAGAGTCAGTCAAGTGCAATCAGGGCTGCCCCGGTGGGCATTGACCCAAGTCAATAGCGGCAAATGTGACATGACGGTAGTGGCGGCGCCCGGACTGGAGCACCGGCTCAAGCGTGAGATCAGCGGCGACGTTTGGTTCGATCGCTTTACGCGCGGCCGCTATGCGACCGACGCTTCCCACTACCAGATGATGCCGCTTGGCGTGGTGGCGCCGCGGTCCGTCGCGGAGGCGGAACGGGCGATCGCGCTGGCGCGGGCCGACGGCGTCACGGTGCTGCCGCGCGGCGGAGGAACGTCACAGAGCGGCCAGACCGTCAACCATTCCCTTGTGGTCGACTGCTCGAAATACCTCAATCGCCTTCTCGACCTGGACATAGCCGGCCGCTGCTGCGTTGTCGAACCCGGGATCGTGCTCGATGACCTGAATCGGCAGCTCAAACCTCATGGGCTATGGTTTCCCGTCGATATTTCGACCGCCTCGCGCGCGACGATCGGCGGCATGGCGGGCAATAACTCCTGTGGCGCGCGGTCGCTGCGCTATGGCGTGACCCGCGACAACGTGCTCTCGATAGACGCCGTACTGGCTGACGGGTCCGCCGCACATTTTGGCCCGGTCGGCGCAGGACTGCGCGACCTGCCCGCCGGCTCGCGGCTGCGGCCGCTTGCGGAGGACCTCCTGGCGATCGGCATGCGCGAATCTGATGAGATTGCGGCGCGCTTTCCCAAGGTGCAGCGCCGGGTCGGCGGCTACAATCTCGATGCGTTGGCCCCCAATGCCCCGGCCCATAACCTCGCCCATATCCTGGTCGGCTCCGAGGGCACGCTCGCGTTCTCAACCAGGATCGAACTCAAGCTGTGGCCGTTGCTGGGACGCCGGGCGGTCGGCGCCTGCCACTTTGGCCGCTTCTATGACGCCATGGATGCGGCCCAGCATATCGTCAAGCTCAAGCCCATCGCGGTCGAGCTGGTCGACCGCACCATGATAGAGCTCGCGCGCAATATAGACATGTTCCGTCCGACCATCGACGCGTTCGTGCGGGGAGCGCCCGATGCCATCCTGCTGGTTGAATTCGCGGAAGACGAGTGGGGCGAAAACCTTGAGCGCATCAAGCGGCTCGCCGCTCTGATCGGCGACCTCGGCTATGCGTGGGACAAGGCCGGACCCAAGCAGGGCGGCGTGGTCGAGGTGCTTGATCCGAAACTGCAGGCCGCCATCACCGAGGTGCGCACCGCGGGTCTCAACATCATGATGTCCATGAAAGAGGAGGGCAAGCCGATTTCCTTCGTGGAGGACTGTGCGGTGCCCCTGGAGCATCTCGCCGAATACACCGAGCGCCTCACGCAGGTATTCGAAAAAAACGGCACCCGCGGCACGTGGTATGCGCATGCGTCTGTCGGCTGCCTGCATGTGCGCCCTGTCCTCAACCTGCGGCTGGAGAAGGACAGGCAGGCGATGCGGAGGATCGCCGAGGAGGCTTTCGCATTCGTGCGCGAATACAAGGGCTCGCATTCGGGCGAGCATGGCGACGGGCTGGTGCGCTCGGAATTCCACGAGGCGATGTTCGGCCCGCGCCTGGCGCGCGCCTTCGAGGAGGTCAAGGACCGCTTCGACCCGGGCCATCTGTTCAACCCCGGCAAAATCGTGCGAGCGCCTAAATTCGACGATCGCGCCAATTTCCGTTACGGCCCCGGCTATCGCGGCAAGCCGATGATCGCCGCACTCGACTGGTCAGGCTATCCGGGGGTCGGCGGCGGTTTCCAGGGCGCCGTGGAGATGTGCAACAACAACGGCGCTTGCCGCGCGCTCGCAGGGGGCGTGATGTGCCCATCCTATCGAGTCACGCGCGACGAGAAAGACGTCACGCGAGGCCGCGCCAATACGCTGCGGCTTGCGGTTACGGGTCAGCTTGGCGCAGACGCCTTGTCGTCCGACGAGATGGCGGAGACCATGAAGCTCTGCGTCTCCTGCAAGGCGTGCCGCCGCGAATGCCCGACCGGAGTCGACATGGCGCGCATGAAGATCGAGGTTTTGGCGGCGCGGGCCGGCAAGCGCGGCTTTTCGCTCCACGACAGACTGGTCGGCTACCTGCCGCGTTACGCGCCCCTGGCAGCGCGCCTTCCGTGGCTGTTCAATCTGCGGGACCGCATGCCAGGGGCCGCGGCGCTGTCAGAGCGGATGGCGGGGTTCTCGGCCCGCCGCAGCCTGCCGCGCTGGAGGAGCGATTGGTTTCGGGATCCGGCCAACTCCCTCCCCGGCTTGCGGGGGAGGGTTGGGGAGAGGGCTCCCGCCAACTCGGCGTCTGTTGAAGCGGCCCCCTCCCCACCCCCCCCTGCAAGCGGAGGAGGGGAAAGCCGCCATGTCGTTCTCTTTGCCGACACCTTCAATCGCTATTTCGAGCCTGAAAATCTCCACGCTGCCGTAAAAGTCCTCCGCGCAGGCGGCTACTGCGTGCAGGTGGCGGCGCCATCGGATGGTTCGCGGCGTCCGCTGTGCTGCGGCCGCACTTTCCTCGCGGTGGGCCGGGTCGACGAGGCGCGCCGGGAGGCCGAACGGACGCTCGCGGCGGTAGAACCTTTTGCTGCGCGCGGGCTGCCGGTCTTGGGACTTGAACCGAGCTGCATATTCTCATTTCGCGATGAAATCCCCGCCATGATGAGAGACGAGCGAGCCGCGCGCGTCGCCGACCATGCAGCTTTGTTCGAGGAATTTCTGGCGCGCGAAGCCGACGCGGGCCGGCTCGCGCTGCCGCTCGCCCCGTTGCGCGGCCGAGTGCTGCTGCACGGCCACTGCCACCAGAAATCTTTCGGCGCCATGGGGGCGGTCGAGGCGGCGCTGAAGCTCGTTCCGGATATCGATGTCGAGACGATCGAGTCGAGCTGCTGCGGCATGGCGGGCAGCTTCGGTTACCACGCCGAGACCATCGATGTGTCTTTCGCAATGGGCGAGCTGTCGCTGTTGCCGGCGGTACGAAAAGCGCCTGCCGACGCTATCCTTGTGGCGGACGGCACGTCCTGCCGCCATCAGATTAAGGACGGCGCCGGCCGGGAAGCTTTGCATGTGGCGCGCGTGCTTGCGAAGAGCCTGATGTCGATGTGATAAATTCGCGCACCGCGCCGCAACATGCCCGTTCGTTGGCCAATTCGACTTGCGGCAGGTCCACAAACTCGCAAAATAACCTCACCCTGCCGTCCGCCGCATGCGGGGGACGGCAGGGTGCGGGTCGAGGAGGAAGCCGCCATGCCGCAAGCCGAACAAACAAGGGCCAGCTATGGCCGGTGGTACATCCTGGGGCTGATCTGCCTCATGTACCTCATCACCTACCTGGATCGCGTCAACATCTCGACGGCAGCGCCGGAGATCCGCAAGGAGTTCGGCTTTGACGCCGTCACCATGGGTTGGATCTTCAGCGCTTTTGGCTGGTCCTATGCGCTGTTCCAGGTTCCCGGCGGCTGGTTGAGCGACCGGTTCGGCGCGCGGCCGGTGTTGGCGGGCGTCGTTACCTACTGGTCAGCGATGACGGCAGCGACGGCAGCCGCGTTCGGCGCCGTCTCGTTCTTCATCGTGCGCTTTCTTTTCGGCATCGGCGAGGCCGGGGCATTTCCGGGCGCAACCCGCGCCATGCAGCTCTGGTATACGCGCCAGGAGCGCGGCTTCGTGCAAGGCATTACGCATAGCGCGAGCCGGTTGGGCGCCGCTATCGCACCGCCGCTCGTCGTCTTCATCGTGACCGCG
>JAJPKK010000015.1 GCA_021323775.1 Hyphomicrobiales bacterium | reverse complement strand
CGCCCAGTACAACCGCATCGGATTGTCGACCAGCAATGCCTTCTGCTCTGCGGCGCTCGGCGCGATTTTGGGGATGTAGTCCACCAGGACGCCGTCGTCGGGCGCTTCCTTTTTCATGTTGGGATGCGGCCAATCGGTGCCCCACAGCACGCGGTCGGGGAAGAGTTCGACCAGCCTGCGGCCGAACGGGACCACGTCGTCATAGGGCGGGCCGGCGAGCGTCATCCGCTCCGGGCAGGTCACCTTGGTCCAGATATTCCTGTGCTTGTCCAGCATGCGGATGAAGCGCTGGTTCTCCGGGTCGTCGACACCCTTCGCAACCGTCGGGGTACCCATGTGGTCGACCACCACCGTGGTGGGCAGCGCCGTGAAGAACGCTTCGAAATCCGGCAGGTCGGGCATCTCGAAATAGACCACGATATGCCAGCCGAGCTGCGCGACCCGCGCGGCGATGCGCTCGAGCACGTCGCGCGGCGTGACATCGACGAGACGGCGGACGAAGTTGAAGCGCACGCCCCTGACGCCGGCGGCGTCCATGGCCTTCAGCTCGGCATCCGTGACCTCCTCGCCCACGAAGGCAACGCCCTTGGCGCGGTTGCCGGAGGACTGCAGCGCATCGATCATGGCGCGGTTGTCTTTGCTATGGCAGCTCGCCTGCACGATGACGTTCTTGTCGAGGCCGAGAAAGTCCCGCAACGCGAACAGCTTCTCCTTGGGCGCGTCGCACGGCGTGTATTTGCGTTCAGGCGCGTAAGGAAACTTCGCCTCGGGGCCGAACACATGGCAGTGCGCATCGACCGCGCCCGGCGGCAGCTTGAATTCCGGCTTGGACGGGTTGGGGTGGAACGGAATGTAACCTGGACTCATGGGCACCGGGGCATCTCCTTCATGTTCGTTCGATCGCCACCGACACGCCCTGACCGACGCCGACGCACATGGTGGCGAGCGCAAGCTTGCCGCCGCGTTTTTCAAGGCCGTGCACGGCGGTAAGGACGAGCCGCGCGCCCGACATGCCGAGCGGATGTCCGAGCGCAATGGCGCCGCCATGGGGGTTCGCGTGCTCGGCGTCATCGGGAAGGCCGAGCTGGCGCAGGCAGGCGAGCGCCTGAGACGCGAACGCTTCGTTGATCTCGATCAGGTCGAAGTCGGCGATCTTGAGGCCGAGGCGATCCATCAGCTTGCGGGTCGACGGCACCGGTCCGATGCCCATGACCCTTGGCGGCACGCCGGCCGACGCCATGCCGAGCACCCGCGCGCGCGGCGTCAGACCGTGGCGGTCAACGGCCTCTGCGGAGGCGATGAGCATGGCCGCCGCGCCGTCGTTGACGCCGGACGCGTTGCCGGCCGTGACAGTGCCTCCTGTACGAAACGCGGGCCGCAGCTTGGCGAGTTGCTCCATGGTGGTTTCTGGCCGCGGATGCTCGTCCTTGTCGACCACCGTGGGGCCGGCCTTGCCGCCGGGGGCCTCGACTGCGATGATTTCTTCGGCGAAATAGCCCGCCGCCATCGCCTTGCCGGCGCGATGCTGCGAACGCAGCGCGAGCGCGTCCTGATCATCGCGCTTCACCTGGTAATCGGCCGCGACGTTCTCGCCGGTCTCGCCCATTGAGTCGACGCCATATTGCGCCTTCATGAGCGGATTGATGAAGCGCCACCCGATAGTGGTGTCGAACAGCTCGGCGCTGCGCTGGAATGGTTCGCTTGCCTTACCCATCACGAGCGGCGCCCGCGTCATCGACTCGACGCCGCCCGCGATGGCGAAATCGATTTCGCCGCAGCGAATCGCACGGGCGGCCTCGCCGACCGCATTGAGGCCGGAGGCGCACAGGCGATTGACCGTGACGCCTGCAACGCTGTCGGGCAACCCGGCGAGCAACAGCGCCATGCGGGCGACGTTGCGGTTGTCCTCGCCGGCCTGGTTGGCGCAGCCGTAGAACACCTCGTCGACGGCTGCCCAGTCGACCTTGCGGTTGCGCCGCATGAGCGCCCGGATCGGCGCCGCCGCGAGATCGTCGGTGCGCACCTTAGCGAGGGCGCCGCCATAGCGGCCGATCGGCGTCCGCACCGCGTCGCAGATGAAGGCGTCGCGCATGGAGGCTCTCCTTATGCTTTATGCTCTGCCCCGCCTGGCTCCCGCCCACGGATTGCGGCAGAGGGTCGGGCAGGGGGCTGCCCGCAAGTCCGCAGCGTGGGATTGAGCCTGCTCCCCAGCCCTCCCCCGCAAGCGGGGGAAGGCAAGACGGCTGGGCTGCCTTGTCGCATGCGCGCTCTCACCCCTGATCGCCGTGGGCCCGCTTGGTGCGCGCATGAAGCTCCCGCAGGACCACCAATTCCTGCGCCGAGGGTGCTGGAGTGGTCGTGACGTCGGGCGCGTATTTGACCTTCCAGCCCGTATTGCCCTCGATCTCGTCCCGCGTCACACCCGGATGGATCGACCTCACGGTCATCTCCTTGGTTACCGCATCGGGCTCAAACACGCACAGGTCGGTGATGAGCTTTGTCGGCCCCTTGGTCTTGACCCCAAGGCGTGCCCGGTGGTCGCCGCCTTCGCCGTGGCCGAGCGAAGTGACGAAATCGAGCTTCTCTACGAAGCCGCGCCTGCTGTGGCTCATGATGATGAAGATTTCCCCGCACGCGATTGCGATCTAGGGCGCGCCGCCGCCGCCCGGGAGCCGCACCTTCGGCTTGTGGTAAGGCCCAACGACGGTGGTGTTGAGATTGGCGTATCTGTCGATCTGGGCGCCGCCGAGGAAGCCGACCGTGATGCGGCCGCCCTGCAGCCAGTAGCGAAACATCTCCGGCACCGACACGGTCGTCAGCGCGGTGTCGCACAGTTCTCCGTCGCCGATCGAAAGCGGCAGGATCGCCGGTTTGGTGGCGATGGTGCCGGACTCGTAGATCAGCGTAATGCCGGGTGCATGGGTAAGGCGCGCGAGATTGCACGCGGCCGACGGCATGCCGATGCCGACAAAACACACGTCGCTCGACTTGAGGGCGCGCGAGGCCGCGACCGTCATCATCTCGGTTGGGGTGTAGCTCTCACTCATGCCGCCCCTGCTGTTGCAAGGTTGAGCCGATTGCGCTGCTCGGCAAATGCTTCAGGACCCCGCTCCAGCACGTTGGCCTTCATCCAGGCAAGAAAGCTGTCACGCTCGCGGGAAATCCCGTCCCATTTCTTGTAGTAGGCGTTGTCGCGTTTGTAGTAGCCGTGCGCGTATGAAGGATGCGCGCCGCCGGGCGCCACCACAATCGCGCTCATGGTCCAGGACGGCAGAATCACGGCATTCGGGCTGCGGGCGCCGAAATCCTCGACCCTCTCCTCGACGGTGACGATCGCGCGCTTTGAGGCCAGCACCGCCTCTTTCTGCACGCCGACGATGCCCTCCAACAGCACGTTGCCGGCGCGGTCGGCGCGGAGCGCATGGATGATCGCGACATCGGGGCGGATCGCCGGCACGGCGGCAAGCTTTTCGCCGCTGTAGGGGCAAGTGACGGTGCGGATGCTGGGGTTCACCTTCGGCAGATCGACCCCGATGTAGCCGCGGAATACCGCAAACGGCAGGCCGGCCGCGCCTGCCTCATAGGCGCTCGCCATCGCGGCATGGGACTGCTCCTCACAGGCGAGCGGCTGCGGCCAGCCGTTCTCGATCGCATCGCGCATGCGATGCAGCGAGCCGACGCCGGGATTGCCGCACCACGAGAACACCACCTTATCGACGCACCCCATGCCGATGAGCTGATCGTAGATCAGGTCCGGCGTCATGCGGACGAGCGTGAGATGCCGCCGGCGCTGGCGGATGACCTCATGGCCGGCGGCATGGGGAATGAGATGGGTGAATCCCTCCATCGCCACCGTGTCGCCGTCGCGGACGTTCGCCTCAACGGCCTCGGCAAGGGACATGAATCGGGACATAGGCGTTTCCGAACTTTAACCGTGCGGTTATTTACGGGGCGGAGTGGCACGGGTCAAATGGGGCGGCTTAACCCCGCGGGGCCGGGGTGCCAAGGGACTTCGTCCGATTGGGATGTCATTTGCAATGACCGACAGCAATGACGAAGCTGGCAATAAGCTTCCTTCCTCGCTCCACTTCGAGCAGCACGGCGCGGTTGGCATCCTCCGCTTGTGTCGCCCGCACAAGCGCAACGCGCTGGACGACGCCACCATTCAGGGCATTGAGGACTTCTTCTCTGCCATCCCCGACGACATCAAAGCCGTCGTCGTCCACGGCGAGGGCGAGCATTTCTGCGCCGGGCTCGATCTCTCCGAACTCGCAGAGCGCGACGTCGCGGCCGGGATTGCGCATTCGCGGGCCTGGCATCGCGCTTTCGAGCGCATAGAGTTCGGCCGGGCGCCGGTGGTGGCGGTTCTTCATGGCGCGGTCGTAGGCGGCGGCCTCGAGCTCGCCGCTGCATGCCATATCCGGGTCGCCGAGCGCTCGTCCTACTACGCCCTCCCGGAAGGCAGCCGCGGCATTTTCCTCGGCGGCGGCGGATCGGTGCGCCTGCCGCGGCTGATCGGCGCTTCCCGCGTCATCGATATGATGTTGACCGGGCGCAGCTACGGGGCTGACGAAGGCGCTCTGCTCGGTTTTTCCCACTACGTCGTCGAGGCGGACGCCGGCCTTGCAACGGCGATCGAGCTTGCCGAGCGCATTGCCGGCAACGCGCCAATGACCAACTTTGCGGCCATGCATGTGCTGCCGCACAACGCCGAGCAGGACCGCGCCAGCGGCTTACTCATGGAATCGCTGATGGCGGCGATCGCCCAGGGCGACCCGGAAGCAAAGCGGCGCCTGCGAGATTTTCTGGAAAAGCGCGCGCCGAAGACAGTTCAGCGGTGAGAGGTCAACCTTTTGGCTCGCCCCGGTTGATTGTGCCGCCGAATTCCTTGAGCATGGCGGCGGCTGGGCGTTCTTGATCAGGCTGACACTCACGATGGTGTCATCGCCTCCCCCGGCTTGATCGGGGGGGATTGACCGGGCGATCCAGTAGGCGCCGGCCGAGGATACTGGATTGCCCGGTCGAGCCGGGCAATGACACGGGACAGGTTCATCCCTGAACAGGAAGTGCTCCCAATCTGCGGAACCGGTCGAAGACGCAAAGCATCGGAGGAAAGCATCATGTGGCATGGAAGAGCGGTGACAGTCGCGATGAGCGTCGCGGTCGTTGCGGCGTTCGCACTATCGACGGAGAGAACCTACACGCAGAGCGGCTACGGCCCGAATGATGCGCCCAACCCTTATAAGTTCGACTACGGCTGGGCAAAGCTGCCCAAGGGCCGCACGTGGGGCGCCGTTGTCGGCGTCGCCATCGATCGCGACGGCAAGAGCGTCTGGACCTTCGACCGCTGCGAGACCGCGGACGATTGCTCGAAATCGACGCTCGACCCGATCATGAAATTCGACTCCAGCGGCAAGCTGGCGAAAAGCTTTGGCGGCGGCATGTTCAACTATCCGCACGGCCTGCACATCGATCGCGACGACAATGTCTGGGTGACGGATGGCCGCGCGAAGGATAACGGCAAGGGCCACACTGTCATGAAGTTCGATCAGGACGGCAAACTGCTGATGACCCTGGGCAAGCCCGGCGTCGCCGGCGCCACTCAGGATACATTCAACGCGCCTTCCGACGTTCTGGTCGCCCCGAACGGCGATATCTTCGTCGCCGACGGCCACGGCGGCAACACCAACAACCGCATCGTGAAGTTCACCAAGGACGGCAAGTACATCAAGGAGTGGGGCAGGAAGGGCTCAGGGCCGGGCGAGTTTGACACGCCGCACCGCCTGGCGATGGATTCCGCCGGTCGGCTCTTCGTCGCCGACCGCTCCAACAACCGCATTCAGGTGTTCGACCAGGACGGAAAATATCTTCTGGAATGGAAGCAGTTCGGCCGGCCGAGCGGACTGTTCATCGACAAGAATGACATTCTTTACGTCGCCGACAATTCTCCCGACGAGCTCAATCCGCCATACAAGTCGGGCATCCGCATCGGCAGCGTGAAGGACGGTATCGTGAAAGCCTTCATTCTGGAATCCGTCGAGGTCAACGGCCTCGAAGCCGTCGCAGTCGACGACGCCGGCAATGTCTATGGGGGCTACACCAACACGCTGAATTTCCGGCGATGGGTGCCGAAGAGGGTGGCGCAGCGTTAGTTCAAACGGCATCGGGTGCGCGGGGTGCGATTGCAAAAAGCTATCGCGCCCGCTTCCGGGTTAAGCTTGCGGCTGCATATGCGGGCTTATCGTCGGCCGGTCACGGCGCTACTCTGCCTACGCGCTCAATTCGCGGTCAGCGCCTTGAGGCCCGACTCGTAAACGCCATCGATGGCTTTCGTGGCTTCCGCATCGCTGGCGCCTTTGGCGTCATACTTGCCGGTCCATGTTGCCACCGAACCGCTCCCATCAGCGGCGACGCTGATGGTCGACGTGTAGTTGGCGACTGGCAGAGGCCCGCTGACGATCGAATACGTATAGGAGCGCGCCGCCGGGTCCATCTTCACCAGCGCTTCGACGATGGTTCCGCCCCCTTTCACCGACAATGTGCGGGTCTTGCCATCTGCGGAAAGCTCACACTTCTCGATGGCGGGGTGCCATTTGGCGATTCCACAGAAATCGCCGATCTTCGCCCACAGCGCATCGGCCGAAAGTTTCGAAGCGGCCTTGGCGCTGGATTCGAGGGCTTGCGCGGCGAGTCCGGACAGCAGCAACGCAGCCCCTCCCGCAACAGCAGTTCTGATCCCCATCGCGAGTCTCCCTGGTTCCCGCATTTTCATTCGGTTGGAGCGGAGGGCCGGCAAGATGGACCGGATGAGCGCCCCTGACAAGATCGAAAAGACCAGCATAGCCCGGATCGCGCCGTTTCTCCGAGCGGGTCTCTCAGCTTGCGTGCTCCGGGGATTGTCGCGTAGGAAAACGTCGACACTTCCCTGCCAGACCGGACTTATCCCATGCATCCCAACGGACATGCGGCGCTGGTGACGGGCGGGGGCTCCGGCCTTGGCCGCGCCATCGCCCGCCGCCTTGCCGCCCTTGGCGCCAAGGTGGCGATCCTCGACGTCAACAGCGATGCGGCGCGGTCCGTTGCTGCGGAGATCGGCGGCGTCGGCATCGCTTGCGATGTGACGAGCCCCGACGGAACCGCCAAGGCTCTCGCGGAGGCGCGCGCCCGGCATGGCGCGGCGCGCATCCTGGTCAACTGCGCCGGGATCGGGCCGGCGCGGCGCATTGTCGGGCGCGATGGGCCGCAGCCGCTCGACGGCTTCGCGAAAGTCATCAGCGTCAATCTCATCGGCACTTTCAATTCAATGCGGCTCGCCGCGGCTGACATGCTGACGCTCGCCCCGCTTGAGGACGGCGAACGCGGCGTCATCGTATCGACCGCATCGGTCGCGGCCTATGAGGGCCAGATCGGCCAGGCCGCCTATGCGGCCTCCAAGGGCGGCGTGGTGTCGCTGACATTGCCGGCGGCGCGCGAGTTTGCGCAATTCGGCATCCGGGTGATGGCCGTCGCGCCGGGGCTGTTCAGCACCCCGATGGTCGAGGGCCTGCCTCGCGAGGTGCAGGACTCCCTTGCCGGCGCAATCCCGTTTCCGAAAATGCTCGGCCGGCCGGAGCAGTACGCCGACCTCGTCCTGCACATCATCGAGAACCGCTATCTCAACGGCGAGGTGATCAGGCTCGACGGCGCGATCCGAATGGCGCCGCGATAGGCAGGACCACCGCTACAGCGGTTCCTTCTCGATTTGAGCCGGCGCTCGCCTGCCGTACAAACAGGCGAAGCTCGCCGCAGCTCTAGCTGGTCATGGCCGGGTTTGTCCCGGCCATCCCGGTAATCTGGGATCGCGCCATCCTGATCGAGATTGCCGGGACAAGCGCGGCGATGACGCCACGAGTTTGCTCTGCTAACCGAGAGACATCGCATGCTTACAAACCGTCATCAGGTGACTGTCGAATGGGGCCACTGCGATCCCGCCGGAATCGTATATTTCCCAAACTATTTCAGCTACTTCGATGCGGCCGCCAACGCCCTTTTCCTGCGCGCTTTGGGGCTCAACAAATATCAGATGCTTCAGAAATATGACCTTGTCGGCATTCCGGCGGTCGCAGTTGGAGCGCGCTTCATGGTTCCTTCGGTGTTTGGCGACGTGGTGACGATCGAGTCGGCGGTTGCGGAAATCGGACGGTCGAGCTTTCGCATGCAGCATCGGTTGCTCAGGGGCGAAACGCTTGCGGTCGAGGGCCATGAGACCAGGGTCTGGGCTGGCCGCGACCCAACGGACTCCGCCAAGCTCAAGGGCAAACCGATACCGGAGGAGGTGATTGCAAGACTGAGGGGATGACTTTCTTTACATCCCTACCGGTTTGAGGCTCAATCGTGAAAAGTTCGTCCTTCGGGTGGCTGCGAGGCAAGGGAGGAGACGATGGGCACACAGACCTGGGTTCGCCGGGCGACGCTCGCGACAGCGGTGGGACTGGCGTCGATGGCGCTGGTTTCGTCTGCTGGCGCCCAAAGCCGGGACAGGGTTTTCGAACTCAAGCTGTCCCATTGGGTGCCGCCCAATCATCCGCTGCAGAAAGCGCTGGAGGACTGGGGAGCCGCGGTCGAGAAGGCGTCCGGCGGAACCCTCAGATACAAGGTGTTTCCGGCGCAGCAGCTCGGCAAGGCCTTCGACCATTACGACATGGCTCGCGACGGCATTGCGGATCTCACCTATGTCAATCCCGGCTACCAGCCCGGGCGCTTCCCCATCATCGCGGCCGGCGAGCTTCCGTTCCTGATCTCGGATGCGAAGGGCGGCTCCGAAGCGCTCGACGCCTGGTACCGCAAATACGCGGCCCGCGAGATGAAGGACGTGAAGTTCTGCCTCGCCTTCGTTCATGATCCGGGCTCGTTCCACTCCAACAAGAAGATCGTGGTGCCCGCAGATATAAGAGGGCTGAAGGTGCGGCCCGCGCACGCCACCATGGGGACTTTCGTGAACCTGCTCGGCGGCACCAATGTTCAGTCGAGCGCGCCCGAAGTGCGCGACATCCTGGAGAAGGGCGTTGCCGATTCGGTGACCTTCCCGTGGGGCTCGCTGGTGCTGTTCGGCATTGACAAGGTGACCAGGTTCCACATGGACGTGCCGCTCTACGTCACCACCTTCGCGTTCGTGTTCAACAAGGACAAGTACGCCCAGATGTCGGCGACGCAGAAGAAGGCGATCGACGACAATTGCACCACGGAAGCCGCCGGCAAGGTCGGCGGACCGTGGGGCGAATTCGAGCATGAGGGCATTGCCAAGATAAAGGCCGAGGCGGGCCACGATGTCTATGCGCTCAACGAGGCTCAACTCGCACAGTGGAAAAAAGCCCCTGAGCCGCTGGAGAAGACCTGGGCCGACAACGTCCGCAAGGTCGGCGTCGACCCGGCCGCAGCCATGAAGGAGCTCAAGGACCAGCTCGCGAAGCACAACGCCGGGTATTGAGGCGGAGCGTGCCTGCGGGCTTTCGTAGGGTGGGCAAAATCGCCTCCCGCGGCGTCTCCACATGCGCGACGATCGGTGGCGATTTTGCCCACGCTGTCCGACCCGCGACGTCGGACAGCGTGGGCAAAGGCGGATGCAAAATCGTGCCAGCACTGCCACGCCCCAGCCGCCTTTGCCCACCCTACGGCGCGCCTGAAAGGTTTGCCTCATAATGCGCAACCGCATGGACCGCTTCATCGACGCGATCGAATGGGTGGCGGCCATTTTCGTAGGGATCGTGGCTGCCGATATTTTCCTCTCGGTGCTCTTGCGCTATTTCTTCAGCACGTCGATTCCCGACAGCTACAATTTTGGCCAGCTTCTGCTGGGCATTCTGATCTTCTGGGGCATCGCGGCGACGAGCTATCGCGGCGGCCATATCACGGTCGATCTGGTGTGGGCCAATGTCTCCCCGCGGCGGCAGCGCGTGATCGACGTGTTCGCGACCCTGGTGCTTCTGTTCGTCGTCACGGTGCAGACCTACACCTTGCTCGACAAGGTGATCGCGACCCGCAACGACAATATCCTGACCGTGGACCTCCACTTGCCGACGTGGCCGTTCTTCGCCGTTGCCTGGGCAGGCGACGTGTCAGCCGTACTGCTGATCGCCATCCGCACCTGGCGATTGATCTTCCGCCCGGAGGATTTGGACGCGGGCGGGCCGCAGGCGAAGGCCATGGAATGATGACGGCCGCTGCAATTGATCGCGGATTGGCGCGCGACACCCCGCCCCGTCCTGCGCAAGCGGAGAAGGGAGTCGCGGGCGGCGCAGCTGCCTTTCATTCGCCTCTCGGACGCGCGCCATGAGCCCCGATGCGGTCGCCTCCGCGGGCTTCGTCGTGCTGGTCGCCCTGATGCTGCTGCGCGTGCCGGTCGGCATGGCGATGGGACTCGTCGGCGTGTCGGGCTTTGCGTATCTGGTCGGCGGCGCGCCGGCGCTCAAGCTCGTCGGCCAGACATCGATGCGCACGGTGACCGACTACACCTTCGGCGTGATCCCGATGTTCCTGCTGATGGGAGCGTTCGTCACCGCCTCGGGGATGAGCCGGGAATTGTTTCGTGCCGCCAATACGCTTGTCGGCCACCGGCGCGGCGGGCTCGGCATCGCCACCATCGTGGCTTGTGCCGGGTTCGCGGCGATCTCGGGCTCCTCGGTGGCGACGGCGGCGACGTTTTCGACCGTCGCCTATCCGGAAATGCGCCGCTACAAATATCCGCAATCCTTCGCGACCGGCGTGATCGCGGCGGGCGGCACGCTTGGCGCCATGTTTCCGCCGTCGACCGTGTTGGCGGTTTACGGGATCATCACCGAACAGGATATCGGCAAGCTGTTCATCGCCGGCATTCTGCCCGGCGTTTTGGCGGTGTCGATGTACATCGCCACCGTTTCCATAATCGGATGGCTGCGGCCGGATTTTCTGCCCGCTGGCCAGCGTACCGGAGCGGCCGAACGGCTCGCCGCGCTGCGCGACATCTGGGCGCCGCTCGCGCTGTTCGTTTTCGTCATCGGCGGGCTCTATGGCGGGCTGTTTACCCCAACCGAGGCGGGAGGCATGGGGGCCGGAGGCGCTTTCCTGATCGGCGCGTTGCGTGGGCGGCTGTCGCGCGCCGATATTCGCGCCTCCCTGCTGCAGGCGACCCGGACGGCTGCGGCGGTGTTCACGGTGCTGATCGGCGCGCTGCTGTTCGGCTATTTCCTCACCATCACGCAGACCCCGCAGAACGTGACCGCCTTCCTGACCGGCCTCGGGATCGGGCGCTACGGCGTGCTGGCTCTGATCATGTTGATGTATCTCGTGCTGGGCTGCCTGATGGACGCCATGGCGATGATCATCCTCACGGTCCCGATCATCTTTCCGGTCATCAAGACGCTCGGCTTCGATCCCATCTGGTTTGGCGTCATCATCGTGATGACGGTGGAACTTGGTCTCATCCATCCGCCCGTCGGAATGAACGTCTTCGTCATCAAAAGCGTGGTCAAGGACGTCAATTTCGCCACGATCTTCAAGGGCGTGTTGCCGTTCATCGTCACCGATCTGGTGCGGCTTGTCATCCTGATCGCGTTTCCGATCATTGCACTCTATCTGCCGACCCGGATGTGAGCTGCCGACTTCCCTCTAAAGGCCCGCCGCGCTTCTGCGCGGCCTTGATCTTTGCGGCGTCGACTCTCGCCGGGGCAGCGCCCCGCCGCTACTGCGCTCGCGCCGAAACGGCATCCGCGATCGCGACCGTGCGCCGCGCCATGTCGGCATGCAAGCGCTCGACCATGCGGCCGTCGAGCTGAACCACGCCCTTGGCCTGATTTTCGGGGAGTTCGAAAGCCGCAATGATTTTGCGGGCCTGCGCGATCTCAGCCTCGCTCGGCGAGAACGCCGCATTGCAGGGCGCAATCTGATTTGGGTGGATCAGCGTCTTGCCATCGAAGCCCATGTCGCGGCCTTGGGCGCACTCGCGACGAAAACCTTCCTCATCGCCAATCTCGTTGTAGACGCCGTCGAGGATATCGATGCCGTACGCGTGTGCGGCGAGCACGGCGGTCGCGAGCCACGGCGCCATCGGAGCACGGCCGGGCAAGAGCTTGGCCCGGGTCTCCCTGGCAAGGTCATTCGTGCCCATGACGAAACCGGCCAGCCGGCTGTCGGCGCCGCGCGCCGTGGCAGCGATTTCGGCAGCGTTAAGGATGGCGAGGGGCGTCTCGATCATCGCCCAGAGTTTGATTTTTGGGGCGGCTGCCATATCGGCCAACCGCTCCGCGATGGTCCGCAGATGCGCGGGTTCCGAGACTTTGGGCACCAGGATGCCATCCGGGCCGACCGCGGCAGCGGCGGTAAGATCATCGAGCCACCAAGCCGTGTCGACACCGTTGATGCGCACGATCACTTCCCGAGTGCCGAAACCGCCGGCCGCAACAGCTGTCATGACCTGTTGGCGGGCCGTTTCCTTGGCGGCGGGCGCCACCGCGTCCTCAAGATCGAGAATGACGGCATCGCAGGGCAGAGTCCTGGCCTTTTCCAGGGCTCTCGCGTTGGCGCCCGGCATATAGAGTACGCTGCGGCGTGGACGAATGGTCATGGCGGAATCCGTGTCGTCTGGGAGCGCGGGCGTCTCGCCCGCGCTTCCGGTCTACCCTCCCTCTTGGGTCTAAAAGCGGGCGGGCCGTCCGCGCTCCCTCCTGTCCCGGTAGCCTGGGTTAAGCGACAGCGAAACCCGGCGGCGACGGCGCCGCCATCATCGGCCGATTCCGGCTTTCGCTTACGCTCAAGCCGGGCTACGGCAGGGGGCGGGATCGAGCCAATCCGATCAGGATGCAAGGTATGCACCAGCTTTTCGCCACCCCCTCCCTGCCCGCCGCAAGCGGGGAGAGTGGGGAGGGGGCGCCATGACGCCCGGGTGGGTCGCGGGAGTGGACGGTTGCAGGTCGGGGTGGGTTGCGGCGTTCGTCGGGCCGGACCCCGAGGACGTCCGGGTCCGAGCCGTCAAGCGTTTCACGGATATTTTCGCTGCGCCAGAACGGCCCGGTCTGGTCGCCGTGGACATCCCGATCGGGCTCCCGGCGCAGATCGGGCCACAAGGACGCGGACCGGAACGCGCTGTAAGGCCGCTTCTGGGCGACCGGCAATCGTCAGTGTTTTCGGTACCGTCCCGCGCGGCAATCTATGCGCCGGATTACCGCGAAGCCTGCCGCGTGGCCCTGGAAACCTCCAACCCGCCCAAAAAAGTGTCAAAGCAGCTCTTCATGATCGCACCCAAGATCCGCGAGGTGGATGAGGCCCTGCGCAACGCGCCTGCGCTGACCGACCGCGTTTTCGAGGTTCATCCGGAGGTCGCGTTCTGGCGTCTCAACGGCGGCCGGGCGCTGGCAGAGCCCAAGAAGGTCAAAGGACGTCCCTTTGCGCCCGGTCTCGCGCTGCGGCGCAGCTTGCTCGCCGATCACGGCTTTTCCAAAGCCGTAAGACAGGACATCGTGCCGCCTGGCGCAGCAATCGACGATCTTCTCGATGCGCTGGCCTGCGCGGCGATCGCACGACGTATCCTGGCTCGCGTCGCCGTGCCTTTTCCGACTCCGCCATTGCGGGATGAGTTCGGATTGCCGGTGGCGATCTGGGCGTAAGCTATTCCCTCCCCGGCTTGCGGGGGGAGGGTTAGGGAGGGGGCAAATCCACGGCACTGACGCGCTGCAAGCCCCCTCCCGGCCCTCCCCCGCAAGCGGGGGAGGGAGAACTCGCGCGGGAAGCTCACGCCGCCTTCTGCTTGGCGCTGATCAGCTTGCGCTCGATCAGGCACTCGGCGATCTGAACCGCGTTGAGCGCCGCGCCCTTGCGCAGATTGTCGGATACGCACCACAGCACCAGGCCATTCTCGACTGTCGGGTCTTCGCGAATGCGGCTGATATAGGTTGCGTCATCGCCGACGCATTCATGCGGCGTGACGTAGCCGCCGGGCTCGTGTCTGTCGATCACGAGGCAGCCCGGCGCGTTGTGCAGGATGGCCCGCGCTTCATCGGCCGAGATCGGCCTCTCGAACTCGATATTAACGGCCTCGGAATGGCCGATGAACACCGGCACCCTTACGCAGGTGGCGACCAGCTTGATTTTGGGGTCGAGGATTTTCTTTGTCTCGGCCACCATCTTCCATTCTTCCTTCGTGAAGCCGTCCTCCATGAACACGTCGATCTGAGGGATCAGGTTAAACGCGATGCGTTTGGGAAATTTCGTATTTTCGATCTCGCTGGCCGTGAATACCGCCTTGGTCTGGCTGAACAGCTCGTCCATGGCGTCTTTACCGGCGCCGGAAACAGACTGGTAAGTGGCAACCACCACCCGACTGATTTTCGCACGGTCGTGGAGCGGCTTGAGGGCGACCACAAGCTGGGCCGTCGAGCAGTTCGGGTTGGCGATAATACCCTTCTTGCGAAACCCCGCGACGGCATCGGCGTTTACCTCGGGGACGATCAACGGGACATCGGGGTCCATCCGCCAGCACGACGAATTGTCGATCACCACCGCGCCTTGCGCACCGATGCGCGGGGACCATTCCTTCGATACGGCAGAGCCCGACGACATCAGGCAAATATCCACATCGGAAAAATCGCAATGATCAAGAGCTTTGACTTTGAGGATCCGGTCCCCGTAGGACACATCCACGCCCACGCTTTTGCGCGAGGCCAAGGGAACGACTTCGTCGGCCGGGAAAGCCCGCTCAGCGAGGATGCTGAGCATTTCGCGGCCCACATTGCCGGTGGCGCCAACCACAGCGACCTTGAAACCCATGTCGGTTCTCCAACCCATCATCAAGCCGGCATATCGCGGAGTCTCTTTAGCCCGCCGCCTCCTATGGAACGGCAGATCAAAGCGGAACCGCCCTGTGCCGAATTCGTCCTTCACGATCGACACCCTGCCCGCACCGGCAAGCGGGATGCGGTGTGGGGAAGCGGAGCGCATCCGCTTCTAGTCGGGAACGCCCGGCGATTCAACGGTCGCGGCGCGGATCTGCTCCATGGCGACGCTCTGATCAACGGGCGCGTCAGTTGCCGGACTGCAACAATACGCCATAACGGCCAACAAATAGTTGCATTTGCCCACTATCCTGCGCCTCGATTTGCGGCTAATGTTGCCAACAGTAAACCATGCGTCCGCTAGCGGGGGGTTCCATGCAAGCAAACAAAGTCTCGGCCGTGACGGCGGCGGTCATTGCCGCCGCGGCGCTGGCGCTCACCGCGGCGCCGTCCCAAGGCCAGAACGCACCGGAAGTGCGCCCCGCCGTCCGTGGGGCGGCCGTGGCTCGTCCGCCGGCCTGGGTCACAGTGCGCAAGCGGACCTATCTCGATCCGGGCACCGAGACCAAGGCCCGCCGCGAACATTTTCTGGATTACGCGTATCCGTCGGTCGAATACGGATGGGCCCCAATGAGGAATTCCACGTTGTTCTCGAACAGCGCCGCTCTGCCGTTCATTCACGACCGCATGCCGTTCCCGACTTGTCTCGATTTGCCGGGGTTCTGCCAGTAGGTGGATTTTGGCCGACCTGGAGGCGGGCGACGCCTGGCGGGGCGGCCGTCTTCGCGGTGAGGCACCTTCGTTCTAAGCTTGTCGAAGCGCGCCCGCCCGACGAGCTTTCAAGGCCTTTCTCGCAGGACGGCGAGGCGCGCCCATCGGCCTTCGAAAGGCCGAACCCTGGTGGGCGCGGCGCTTGCTGAGTTTGCGGAAGGGGCGCCTTTACCTGCCCGGCGATCTGCAGCTACCCGGCCGCCAGACGATCTAACTCCTGCAGCACCGCGCTTCCCATCGCGGTGGTGCCGACCGCCGTCGTACCTTCAGATTTGATGTCGTGAGTCCGCAAACCTGCAGCCAGCGCTGCCGCAATCGCCTGCTCTACGAGATCGGCCTCGCGGCCCATGGCAAACGAATAGCGCAGCGCCATCGCGAACGACGCCAGCATAGCGATCGGATTAGCGAGGCCCTTGCCGGCGATATCGGGCGCCGAGCCGTGGACAGGCTCATAGAGCGCCCTGCGTTTCTTGGTCTTGGCGTCGATCTCGCCGAGCGAGGCCGACGGCAGCATGCCGAGCGAACCGGTGAGCATGGCGGCGACATCCGACAACACGTCGCCGAACAGATTGTCGGTGACGATGACGTCGAATTGCTTGGGCCAGCGGACGAGCTGCATGGCCCCGGCGTCCGCCAGCTGATGTTCGAGCTCGACGTCTTTGAACTCGCGCGCATGCACTTGATTGACGACCTCGTGCCACAGCACGCCTGTCTTCATCACATTGCGCTTGTCCATGGAGGTGAGCTTGTTGCGCCGCGTGCGGGCCAGTTCGAAGCCGACCCGGGCGATGCGTTCGATCTCGTAGGTATCGTAGACCTGCGTGTCGATGGCGCGTTTCTGGCCGTTGCCGAGGTCCATGATGGTCTTGGGCTCGCCGAAATAGACGCCGCCGGTCAGCTCCCGCACAATGACGATGTCAAGGCCGTCAACTACCTCGCGCTTCAGGCTGGAGGACGAGGCCAAGGCCGGATAGCAGATTGCCGGACGCAGGTTGGCGAACAGGCCGAGATCTTTGCGCAGCCTTAACAATCCGGCCTCGGGCCGCGCATCGTACGGCGCCGCGTTCCACCTGGGGCCGCCGACTGCGCCGAAGATCACGGCGTCGGCGGCCATCGCCTGCGCCATCGTGGCTTCGGTGATCGCGACCCCGTGGACGTCGTACGCGGCGCCGCCGACAAGGCCCTCCTCGGTCTCAAACTGGCCGAGCCCGCGGGCGTTCATCCAGGCGATCAGCTTCTTCACCTCGGCCATGACCTCGGGGCCGATGCCGTCGCCGGGTAGAAGGAGGAGCTTGTGAGTGGGCACGGCGGAAACCTCGCGAGGTACGGGTCGGACGGTGGGTGGCGCGAATTGCTAATTGGCGACCGCGCGCTTGGCAAGGCCCGTGAAATCGCAGGGTGAGGCCGTCCGGCAGCAAACGCCCGCTGTCCCGCCGTCGCTTGTAGGTGAGCAGCATGACGTCATGCTTCCTCCGGCCTACGGACGATGCAAGTCTAAAGAGACTTGCGGTACTGGACGAAGCCGGAGCGCTCAGCGACACGGTCGTAGAGACGCATTGCCGTCGCATTGTTTTCATGGGTCAGCCAGTAGACCCGCGAGCAGCCCTGACGAGCAGCCTCCGCATAGACATGCGCGATCAGTTTGCGACCGATGCCTAACCGGCGAAGTTCCGGGGCCACAAAAAGATCCTGAAGATAACAATAGTCGCCGGTCGTCCAGCAGGAACGGTGCCGGATATGATGAACGAGGCCCACGGCGGCCGGCCCCTTCCATGCGAGCGCGCCCGCAACAGGCTCATCAGGATCGAGCAGCCGCAGCCAGGTCACTGCCGAAACCTCCGGGGAAATATCGACTTCGTAGAAGGACTGATAGCCCCGCCACAGGGGAAGCCAGGCCGAGTGGTCCTCTGGCCGCAGGAGACTGATGCGGATTTCGGGATCGGCAGTCACAGGATTTAAATGCCGCTGAACCAGTTGTAACCTCGATCCTCCCAGTAGCCGCCGAGATCCTGGTTCAGCACATGCATGCCGATCACGTATTTGGGGTTCTTGAATCCGAGCTTGGTAGGTATCCTGATCTTCATCGGGAAACCGTACTTGCGCGGGAGAATTTCGTTGTCGAACCTGAAAGTCATCTGCGTCTGCGGATGCAGCGCGGTAGGCATGTCGATCGTGTTGGAATAGCCTTCGGCGCACTGGAACCAGACATATTTCGCCGTCAGGTCGGCTCCGACGCGTTTGAGGAAATCGCGCAGCGGCGTGCCCGTCCAGGATCCGATGGCGCTCCAGCCTTCGACGCAGACGTGCCGCGTAATCTGCTTCTCCTGTGGCAGCGCATATAGCTCCTCAAGCGTCCACGGCTTCTTGTTCTCGACGAGGCCGCCGACCTCGAGCATGTAGGTTTCTCCATCGACCTCCGGCGCGTCCTCCTCGGGATAATAGCCATTGAACGGGAACGGGCGTGTGATTGCGCTTTCCGGGTAGGTGGGCGCGAGCTTGTCAGGGTTGAAAAGCAGCGCCTGGACGCGGTCATTGAAGCGAGAAATCGTCAACAGGGCCTTCGCGGCGCTCTCCTCGTCGACAATGTCGCAGCCAGTCAGCAACGTGATGGCGCCAAGGCTGGTGGCGCCGCGCAGGAACAGCCGGCGCGCCGGATTGGGAAGGAGTTTCGCGGCGTCCTTGATCAAGAGCTTCGGATCGACGCCTGGAATGACCTTTCGAGCCTTTGACATCAGCCTCTCCTCGGGCTCCATATGCCGCTCGCCTCAGCGCGCAGGATGGGTTGAGCGAAAGCGAAACCCATCATCGGCGGCGCCGCGCGGCAGAGGACCGGGACGGGTCCCGCCACGCTCGACCTATCCTGCGCATCCCACCCCTGGCCGGGAAGGTAGGGGCCTTCAGCGGCCGAGTATCATCGCGCGCAGACTCTTCGGCACCAGAATCGCAAGCGTGATGTGGATCAGCAAGAAGCCCACGATCGTCGCCATCGCAAAAAAATGCACGAAGCGCGCCGCATCATATCCGCCGAACACCGCGGCGACCTCCTGAAACTGCACCGGCTTCCAGATCGACACGCCTGACGCGACCGCGACGACCCCCGCCGCAATCACGCCGGCGTACAACAGCCGCTGTACCGCATTGTAGACTGAAAGGTCATCGTGAGAAAGCTTGCCGGTCAAGGCGGCGCTCAGATCGCGAATGACGTCCATGGGACGGATGGGCAGAAGCTTGCGTCGGAATCGGCCGGTCAGGATACCGAGCGCAACATAGGTCGCTCCGTTTACAGCGAGGAGCCACATCGCGGCGAAATGCCAGAGCAGCGCGCCTGGAAGCCCGTCGAGCGCATCTCCGATGGTGATCGCGGGCGGAAACGTAAACGCGAATAACGGCGAAGCATTGTAGATGCGCCAGCCCGACGTGATCATCACGAACATGGCAATCACGTTGATCCAGTGGGTGATCCGAACCCAGCGCGGGTGTATCACCACGGCGGAGCCAGACGACACCTTGGGAAGGTCCGTGGGCTTGGCGTCTGCGATTTCTGACGACATCTGGGCTCCTTGATACCGGACATGACCAGCCCGTTGATACCGGACATGACCAGCCCGCATCCGCACATATCTGATGCATCGCGGGACCGCAACGCACAACCTGCCCGCTAGTGCGGGCAACGCGCCGGCGAGGTCCGTGCCCCGGATAGAACCAACGATCCGGCCTTCCGCCGGCCCGATGATAGGCGCCGCGACATCCGGGAACGCCATTCCCGCATTTCGCGTCGCTCCATGCGGGCCGCGGGGCCGTCGGAGCGCGAATGCAACACGAACTCACAACATGCTAACCTCACCTGGCCGGGAAGTCGCGCCCATCCGCAGCAGTCCGCCACGAGAAATCATCATGACCAAGAACCATCCCGGCAATTACTTCGAGGATTTCCGCCTCGGCCAGGTCATCATCCATGCGACGCCGCGCACCGTCACGGCCGGCGACGTTGCGCTCTACACGGCGCTCTACGGCTCGCGCTTCGCGGTGCAGTCATCGGATCATTTTGCCCGCGCGATCGGCTATCCGAATGCTCCGGCCGACGACCTGCTCGTCTTCAACATCGTGTTCGGCAAGACGGTCCCGGATATCTCGCTCAACGCGGTCGCCAACCTGGGCTATGCAACCTGCCGCTTTCTAGCGCCGGTCTACCCCGGCGATACGCTCTCAGCGAAATCGGAAATCATCGGCCTCAGCGAGAACTCAAACCGGAAAACCGGCGTCGTCTACGTCCGCTCAACTGGCTTCAACGCAGCCGGCGCTGCGGTCCTGGAATATATCCGCTGGGTAATGGTGCGAAAGCGCGACGAGGCCGCCCCGCCGCCAGGGAGAAGCGTGCCGTCATTGCCGGAGCGGGTTGCGGCCGAAGATATCGGCGCGGCCTGCCCTCCACTGAAAAGCGGCGCGTATGATCTCGCGCTCGCCGGCAGCGTCCAGAAATTCGGCGACTATGTACCCGGGGAGCGCATCGACCATGTGGACGGCATGACGGTGGAAGAAGCGGAGCACCAGCTCGCGACCCGCCTCTATCAGAATACGGCGAGGGTGCATTTCAACCAATTCGCCCAGGAAAAGGGCAGATTCGGCCGCCGGCTCATCTATGGCGGGCACGTGATTTCGCTTGCCCGCGCATTGTCGTTTAACGGTCTCGCCAACGCGTTCCACATTGCCGCCATCAATGGCGGCCGGCACGTCGCGCCGCTTTTCGCCGGCGATACGGTCTTTGCCTGGTCGCAGGTGCTTGAACGGGCGGAACTGCCAAACCGCACCGATGTCGGCGCCTTGCGGCTTCGTCTCGTTGCCGCGAAGAACCGGTCCTGCCGGGATTTTCCTTACAAGTCGGGCCAGGATTACGACCCTGCGGTGATTCTGGATCTCGATTATTGGGCCCTGCTTCCGAGGTAGGGTGGCAAGGCGAGAGCGGATTCCGGGCGGATTCCGGTGAGGTTGAAACGAAATCGACTCTAACGGGTCCGGCCAGAACAGTAGAGCCAGCTCCATGAGAGGCCCCACGTGCCCGCCTTCGGCGAGGTGGGCTACGCTGGCCCTGCCCAGCCCCGCCGCCGAGGCGGAAGCGTACCTCACGCCGGCTCCGCTTCCAGCTCCTCGCCCGCGGTGACCGGATGCGCCATGGCGGCGTGCAGCTTGTCTGCGTCAAGCTCGCCTTCCCAGCGGCTGATCACGACAGTGGCGACGCCGTTGCCGACCAGATTGGTCAGCGCGCGGCACTCGCTCATGAACTTGTCGATGCCGAGCAGAATCGCCAGCGACTGGATCGGAATATCCGGCACGATCGCGAGCGTTGCGGCGAGCGTCACAAAGCCGGCGCCCGTCACCCCCGAGGCGCCCTTCGAGGTGACCATGGCGATGAGGAGGATGCCGAGCTCCTGGCCGATCGTCAGCGGCGTATTGGTCGCCTGGGCAAGGAACAGCGTCGCCAATGTCATATAGATGTTGGTGCCGTCGAGGTTGAAGCTGTAGCCGGTCGGGATCACGAGGCCGACCACCGATTTGGAAGCGCCAAGGCGTTCCATCTTCTGCATCATGTGGGGCAGCACCGTTTCGGACGAACTGGTGCCAAGCACGATGAGAAGCTCGTCCTTGATGTAGCCGATGAAGCGCAGGATCGAAAAGCCGCTGAGCCGGGCTATGGTGCCAAGCACGAGAAGGACAAACAGCAATGCTGTGGCGTAGAACGTGGCGATAAGTGCGCCGAGATTGACCAGCGAACCAAGGCCATAAGCCCCGATCGTGAAGGCCATGGCGCCGAATGCGCCGATCGGCGCAGCCCGCACGATGATGCGGATGATGCCGAAGAAGACCCGCGCCGCCTTGTCGATGGCGCGGGCGATCTCTTCGCCGGCCTTGCCCATCAGCGAGATGGAAAAGCCCGACAGGATCGAGACCAGGAGCACTTGCAGCAGGTCGCCGCGCGCCAGCGCGCCGAAGAATGAGTCCGGGATGATGGCCATGAGGTGCGCGACCAGGCTGTCCTCCTTGGCGCGCGTCACATAGGTGGAAACGGCTTTCGGATCCATCGCAGCGGGGTCGATGTTGAAGCCGCCGCCCGGATGCGCCAGCTCACCGACGAGGAGGCCGAGACCGAGCGCAAACGTCGAAACCGCCTCGAAATACAACAGCGTCTTCACGCCAATTCGCCCGACCTTCTTCAGATCGCTCATCGAGGCGATGCCGTGCACCACCGTGCAGAAAATAAGCGGCGCAATCATCATCCGGATCAGCGCAATGAACCCGTCGCCAAGCGGCTTCATCGCCTTGCCGGCGTCCGGAAAGAAATGGCCGACCAGGACGCCGACCGCGATCGCGATCAACACCTGGACGTAGAGCATTGCGTACCAGGGGCGATGGGCGGCGGGCTCGGGGACCCGGGCAAGTATTGCGGCGTCCATGGTCGATCCTTCCTGCTAGTTTTCCACCGGGCCTGGCCCGACCTGCAGCGCATGAAACTTCTGCTACCCGTGGCGCGGTCCTGCCGGGTCAGTTTCCTCCTAGGCACCGTTCTGCGGCTTGATTTTATTCATACTGCTGCAGCCGCTACTGGCTATCATCAATTCGGCTACAGAAGATCGGCAGAGTCCACCGCGTCCATACATTGCGACGGCGCTCCGATCGGCGCGGCGGCGGCCTACGGCGCCAAGAAAAAAGCGCGCAGCTCGCGGCAGGTCTCCTCGGGCGCTTCTTCCGAGAGGTAGTGGCCGCAGGGCAGCGCCGCCGCGCCTCGGATGTCGGATGCATAGTCGCGCCACACTTCGGCTGGTTTGTGATTGCGCCCGACAGCCCCGGCGGCCCCCCATAGCAGCAGGACCGGACACTCGATCTTGCGCCCGGCGGCAAAATCCGCGGTATCCATGTCGAAGTCCACTCCGAACGTGGCGCGATAATCCTCGCACATGGCATGGATGGTTGCCGGATTGCGAAAGCAGCGCATGTACTCGGCCAGCGCCTCTTCACCGAAGAAACTCAAGCCTTTTTCGGTTTTGGCGAGCTTGCGGGTGATGAAATAGTCCGGATCGGCGCCCATCAGCCGCTCCGGCAGGTCGAACGGCTGGATCATGAAGAACCAGTGATACGAAGCCTTTCCCCACTCGCGGGTCATGTGGTTGAACAAATGATGCTGGGGAATGATATCCAGAATAGCGGCGCGTGCGACCTTGTCGGGATGATCGAGCGCCATGCGGTGCAGCACGCGGGCGCCGCGGTCATGGCCGGCCGCCATGAAGCGGTCGAAGCCGAGCGCCGCCATCACCTCGACCTGATCCTGCGCCATGGCGCGAAACGAGTAAGCTCCGTGATCATCGCCGCCGGGCGGTTTTTCGGAATCGCCGTAACCCCGCAAGTCGGTGCAAACGACGGTGAATTCCTCGGCGAGCTGCGGGGCAAATTTATGCCAGCTCGCATGGGTGAACGGATTGCCGTGCATCAGCAACAGCGGCGGGCCGCTGCCGCCGCAGACCGTAACGATGCGGGCGCCGCTGGTGGCTATCTCGCGGCGGGTGAAGTGCTTGAACATAATGGAGTTGAAACAGTCAGATGACAAATGTCAGAGGACAGAACGGCAGCCTAAAGCGGATTTCGATCGAGGGGAAGGACTTGTAGAGTGGGCAATCGCGCCGAAGTCGGGCAAGCCCGACTTTGGTGCGCCATGCCCACCACCCCTCGGCCGTGCGTTTCGAGGGCGGGTGGGCACGCTTTCGCTTTGCCCACCCTGCCGGCCGTCCGCTGCCATCTGTCGTCAATCCGCAGTTGCGCCGCTGGCCTTGATGGGGCCGGCCCATTTCTCGATCTCGCTTTTCACGAAATTCCCCAGATAGGCCGGCGTCGCGCGGTCGTCCGAAACGATCTGGGCGCCCAGCCCTTCGAGGCGCTCTTTAACGAGAGAGCTGTGCATGGCCTGCAAGGTCGCATCGTTGAGCCTCTTGACGATCGCGTCCGGCGCGCTTTTGGGCAGAAAGATCGCGTTCCACGTATAGGCTTCCGCATTCGCGAGGCCCTGCTCAACCGTGGTCGGCACGTTCGGCAGCACCGGCGAGCGCGTCTTGTTCATTAAGGCAATCGCCTTGACGGTGCCGCCGTCGATCTGCGCCTTGGCGGTGGTCAGGATCTCGCAGAGATAGTCGATGCGCCCGGCCTGAAGGTCTTGCATGGCGGGTCCGGTGCCGCGATAGGGCACATGGGTGACGTGCGTCCCCATGGCGACGTCGAGCACCACGCAAGCCAGATGGGTGGCCGAGCCGGCGCCGGCCGAGCCGAAGCTCATCTTGTCCTGGTTCTTCTTGGTGTAATCGATAAACTCCTTGAGATTGCTGACCGGCAAATCCTTTCGCACGATCAGCACGGTCGGGATTTCGGCGATCAGAGCGACCGGGGTGAAGTCGGTCGCCGCATTATAGAGCGGCCTCTTGTAGAGGGTCTGGTTCTGGGCGTGGGTGCCCACCGTGCCCAGCACGATGTTGTAGCCATCGGGCGCAGCCTGGGCGACGCGCAATACCCCCGTCATCCCGCCGGCGCCGCCGACATTCTCGATGATGACCTGCTGCCCGAGCGCTTCGCCCATGCGCTGCCCGACGAGCCGCCCCAATACATCCGTGGGGCCTCCGGCCGCGAAAGGAATGACCATGGTGATGGGCCGGTTCGGATAGGTCTGGGCCGAAGCCGGCGTCAGGCCGGCAAGGCAGATTGCGAGGGCGGCGATGGAACTGAACGTCTTGCGCATGTCTTCCTCCCGGAACTCATCGCAAACCATTGGGCAAATTAGGGCGGCAGGTCAAGTTGCGGCCGCAAGGCCGCAACTCCGGCGGAGCGAAAGCGCTCCGCCAGGCGGGTTTTGCCATGTTGAAAGCGCAGCTCCGGATGTGACTAATTGAGCGCTTCCGAAATTCGAAGCATATGGAGCCCGCCCGGAAGGCCGCGTTTACCGGCCCAAGTTGAGGTCTCGAATTGATAAGTTTCATGGAATCGCTGAACTAATGCTGAATCCGGCTACGCTTAAAGGCCAGTTCAACGTGAATTTTGGCCCGTGTTTGGGACCGTCGCGCTGCGGTTAAACTGGCCTGGAGCCTCGCCGCATCGGGTTTGCGGCCTATCACCGCGAGGGGAGAGCATCATGAATGAGACCAGAGTCGCCATCGCGGGGCTCGGCGCCATCGGGCGCGTCGTCGCACGCCGGCTTGCCGACGGAATGCCCGGGCTTACGCTTGCCTGCGCGGCTGCGCGTGACGTCGCCAAGGCGAAAGCGTGGCTTGCCGAGGCGAAGATTTCCTGTCCGCTTGTGGGGCTCAGCGAATTTCCACGCTATGCTGATGTCGCGGTCGAATGCGCACCCGCTGAAGCTTTGGAGAGCATTTGCACTCCGATGCTCACGGCCGGCAAGCACGTCATGGTGCTCAGCGCCGGCGCCCTGCTGCCGCGGCCCCATTTGATCGATCTGGCGCGACAGCATGGCGGCCAGATCATCGTGCCGACCGGCGCGCTGCTCGGCCTTGACGCGGTTGCGGCGGCGGCCGAGGGCGTCATTCATTCGGTCCGCATGGTCACCCGCAAGCCGCCGCGCGGCCTTGCGGGCGCGGCCTACCTCGTCAAGAACGGCATCTCGGTTGAAGACCTCAAAGCCGCCAAATGCGTATTCACCGGGACCGCCCGCGAAGCCGCTGCGGGCTTTCCGGAAAACGTCAACGTGGCGGCGGCCCTGTCCCTCGCCGGCATCGGCCCCGACCGCACCACCATCGAGATATGGGCCGACCCCGCGGTGACCCGGAACTGCCATTCCATCGAGGTCGATTCGGATTCGGCGCGGTTTTCTTTCGCGATCGAAAACATTCCGTCGGAGAATCCCAGGACCGGGCGGATTACCGCGCTTTCCATCATCGCCGGGCTGCGCAAGCTCAATGCGCCGCTGCGGGTGGGCACGTAGGAGTTCGCCTGCGGTTGGGCTGATCTACGTCGATTCAGTCCTTGGCCCGCTCCAGGTAGGAACCGTCTTCCGTCGAAACCACGACCCGCGTGCCCGCCGTGACATGGGGCGGCACGGACGTTCGCACTCCGTTCGAAAGCACCGCCGGCTTGTAGGAGGACGAGGCGGTCTGGCCTTTGGTCACCGGTTCGGTTTCGATGACTTCGAGGGTCACACGGGGTGGCAGCACGATGCCGACCGCCACGCCCTCGTGGACGCTCAGCCGGACTTTCATCTCCGGCTGAAGGTACACGGATTGATCGCCGATAACGTCGCCCGAAACGGCAATCTGGTCGTAGTTTTCCATGTTCATGAAATGAAAGCCGTCGCCGTCCTGATAGAGGAACTGAAATTCGCGTTCCTCTACGTGGGCGCGTTCCACCTGGTCCGTCGTCTTAAAGCGCAGCGAGGACTTCACGCCGTCGCTCAGGCGTCGCATATCGAGCTGGGTGACCGGCGTTCCCTTGCCGGGGTGGATGTTTTCTGCGGTCAGGATCACGTAGAGCTTGCCGTCGAGATCGACGATATTCCCTTTGCGGAGCGAACTGGCGATGACTTTCACGGATGCAATTCCTCGATCGGTGATGAACCGGGCGACCAGGCGGGCGATCGATTTTCCCCCTCCCTGCCTTGCCTGGGAGCGCGGGGAGAACACAGCGGCCCGCACCATACTGATCCTGCGCCTTGGCGCCAGCATTTTCAGCGTGTGGTCCGATCATGGCCGGCGCAAGTCCCATCGCTGACCGGCGGGGCACCATGTCGCAACCCTCGCCGTGGTGGATGCCCGACATTCATGCCGACCGCCAGCCTTTTCTGCGGGCGCGGCGGCGCGTGCTGGCGGCGCTTCGAGATTATCTGGAGATGCGCGACTTTACCGAGGTCGAGACCGCCATATTGCAGGTCTCGCCCGGCAACGAAGCTCATTTGCATGCCTTCTCAACCGAACTCGCAACCCCGGACGGCACTCGGCGCCCACTCTTTCTGCACACCTCGCCTGAATTTGCCTGCAAGAAGCTGCTGGCGGCCGGCGAGCGCCGCATCTTCGAGTTCGCCCGGGTGTTCCGCAATCGGGAACAGGGGGCGCTGCACCATCCGGAGTTCACCATGCTGGAATGGTACCGGATCGGCGAGCCCTGCGAGGCGCTGATGGACGATTGCACCCAATTCCTGGCCATCGCGGCGTCCGCGGCCGGAACCGACCAGTTCTCATTCCGTGGTCGCGCTGCCGACCCGCTGGCGGCTCCGGAGCGGCTCACGGTGGCGGAGGCATTCACGCTTTATGCAGGGATCGATCTTTTGGGCACGCTCGGGGAGCATGCAGGTGACCGCAATGCCCTGGCGGCCCAAGCCCGGACGGCCGGCGTCCGGGTGGCCGACGACGATGCCTGGAGCGATATTTTCAGCCGCGTGCTGGTCGAGCGCATCGAGCCTCGGATCGGCGACGGCCGCGCCACGTTCCTGACCGAATACCCGCGCCCGGAGGCCGCATTGGCGCGGCCGAAAGCCTCCGATCCGCGGGTGGCGGAGCGTTTCGAACTGTTCGTGTGCGGCGTCGAACTTGCCAACGGATTTGGCGAGCTTACCGACCCGGTGGAGCAGCGCACGCGCCTCGAAGCCGAAATGGCGAAGAAAGAACGGCTTTACGGCGAGCGCTATCCGATCGATGAAGAGTTCCTTGCGGCCCTTGCCCACATGCCGCCCGCGAGCGGCTGCGCGCTTGGCTTCGACCGGCTTGCGATGCTGGCCGCGCGAGCGTCCCGAATCGACCAGGTGATCTGGACTCCGCTGTTTTGAAAGGCATCCGACGATGACCACCTTGCGCACTATCGCGCAACTGCGAAACGCCGGCTTTGTGCCGGCCGAACAAACGGCGGCGCTCGAGAAGGTCGCGGCCCGCTATGCGGTCGCAATCACGCCTGCGGTTGCGGACCTGATCGATCGCGACGACCCGAACGATCCGATCGCGCGCCAGTTCATACCCGATCCCGCCGAGCTCTCGTCGGAGCCATACGAGCGGGCCGATCCGATCGGCGATGATGCGTTCAGCCCGGTCGAGGGATTAGTCCACCGTTATCCCGACCGGGTGCTGCTGAAGCTTGTTTATACCTGCCCGGTCTATTGCCGGTTCTGCTTTCGCCGCGAGATGGTGGGGCCGGGTGGACGACGAGGTCTCACGGCGGACAAGCGGGAAGCCGCCTATCGCTACATCCGGCAGCACCCGGAGATTTGGGAGGTCATATTGACGGGCGGCGATCCGCTGGTGCTGCCCGCGTCCCGCCTGCGCGACGTGGTGCACACCCTCGCCGCCATCGGCCACATCAAGATCATTCGCGTGCATACCCGCGTCCCCGTGGTGACGCCTGAACGGATCACAGGCGAATTGCTTGCAGCCCTGCGGACGCCCGGAGCGACGACCTACGTGGCCCTTCATGCCAATCATCCGCGCGAATTGTCGGCTGGGGCGCGTGCGGCCTGCGGGAAGATCGTCGACGCCGGGATTCCGATGCTCAGCCAGACCGTGCTGCTGCGCGGCGTCAATGACGACGTGGAAACCTTAAGCGCCCTGATGCGCGCTTTCGTGGAATGCCGGATCAAGCCCTATTACCTGCACCACGCTGACCTCGCGCCCGGCACCGGCCACCTGCGCACCTCGATCGAAACCGGTCAGGACCTGATGAGGCAAATGCGCGGTCGCGTATCGGGTCTGTGCCAGCCGGCCTATGTGCTCGACATTCCGGGCGGCGCCGGCAAGGTTCCGGTCGGGCCGAGCTATATTTCGGCGGCGGACGCCGGCGCGGAACAACGCTACGAAGTGCGTGCGATCGGCGGCGGCTCGCACGCCTATCCGCCGCGCAGGTAAGCCGGCGATCAGGTGCTATGGTGTCCCGGGGCTTTGCGGCGCCAGTCACTCCGCCGCAGCGGTCTTGCTCCCTGGCAGGCCGGGCGTCGGATAGCTCGCCATCAGCCCGTCCACCATGCCACAGCACTTGGCCCAGTCGAAGGTGCGATAGGAGTGGCCGCGGGTGACAAACGATGCGCCGGCGTAAAACATTTCATACTGGACGTGGCGCGATGCGAATTCCGATCCGAGCGCATCCCAGGCAAGCTTGAAGAATTTCACCCGCTCTTGCGGCGCGAAGCAGGGAGATTTCTGGGTCTTGTCGATCAGGCTTGCAAGCAGCGGATTGTCAAAGTCCGCCACGCTCGATGGCTGCATGATGAGGCCGCCGCCCGCGAGATCCCTGATCGCGGTGATCACTTTCGGATAAAGCTGCTGGGTGAGCGTCTGCGCTGAATAGAGCAGGTGGCGATCCGGAACAAAATAAGCGCCGGCGCGCTGGCCCTTAACTTCCATGCCGTGCAGCAGGCCGTCGACGAGACCGACCTCCGCGGCGATCTGGCCAAGCGAGTCGCGAACTTGCGGAAATGCCAAAACGCCGTTTGCTTCGGCGATGCGATGGGCGAGCCCCGCCAGAAAACGCATCTTCACCAGCAGCCGGATCTGGCATTGATAGTTCTGGTAGACATGCGCCGGAGTGGCGTGAAACTGCTTCAGCGTCATCTCCGTATTCTGGTTAATGAATACGCGCTCCCACGGCACCTTGACGTCGTCAAAGTAAAGCACGGCGTCGTTTTCGTCGAACTGGCTCGACAGCGGATTGTCGAAGCGAGAAACGGCGCTCTCCTCGTACGACTTGCGGGAAAGCACCCGCAGGCCTCTGACATTCATGGGAACCGCGAACGACACCGCGTGGCGCTCATCGCCCGGAGCGAGCGGCTGGACACAGGTCACGAAAACTTCATTGGCCATGATGCTTGATGTGGCCAGCATCTTGGCGCCTCTTACGGTCAGGCCTTCTCCGTCCTCATCGACCACCGCAGCCGCGAGGTTGGGGTCGGCCTGCCCGTGGGCTGGTCTGGAGCGATCGGCCTGCGGGTTGATGATCACATAGGTCAGGAACAGGTCATTGTCGCGGGCGAAGCGGTAATAGTCCCGCAAGGCGGCAGCGCGTTTTCGATCATGGGCCTCGAACAGCTCGATCCCCATAAACATGCCGCTGATGCAGGACGCGACGTGGTCAGGCGAACGCCCCATGAAACCGAAATGCAGCTCGGCCCAGGCCTCGAGCGCGCGGCGTCGCTCGCGCAGCTCGGTGTAGCTGCGTGGAAGCTGCCAGCATCGGTTGACGTGTCGTCCGGTATCGGGGCTCGCGAACGTCAAGGTGTCGGCGACCTCGGGCTGCGCCTGGAAGTCGTAAAGCGCGGCCACGGCCCGGATCGAATTGCGAAATGCCTTGTGAGTGGTCACATCAGCAACGCGCGCGCCGTAGATATACACGTCGCGCCCGTCATGCAGGCTCTTAATATGATCCTGTCCGGTCTTTATCGGAATCATTTCACATCCATTTCGGGCTCTTGCCTTGCGGCCGCGCGTATGTCGAAAAATCATCGTAACACGGTCGGGAGCGGCGCACGCATCCCTCCGCGCTTTGCGAGGCTGCGAATCCTTTCAAACGGATGGGTTGAGGTTCACCGCGGCGCGCAGGGACTCTGGTGCGGTTTCACCGACCGGCAAAGGGCAAGCAAAAAGGTCGCAGGCCGGTCTTGCGAGCTGCAGCGGACTTGCCTGACGGTTAAGAAAGTCTTGCGAGGAGGCTATGCCGGATATGCCACTGGAACGTATCAGCTTCTAACCGCATATCCATCCGAGGAGACAGACCCTAAAAAAGCCGTCGTCGGAATGCGTCATCGCCCGCAGGGCGCTGTAAAATCTGGGCTGGACAATGGATTGGTGTCTTTATGGACGTAATTCTCGTCAAGATTTTAGCAGCGTTCCTTGCCCTCAGCCTGGTCACGACGCGCCCGGACGCGGTCAAGACGCGGTTCGACGCGGAGCGTGATCAAGCCGAAGTGACCAGGATATTGCGCGACGGCTGCGCCCACATGCGCAAAGCGTTCGATGTCGAATCGCTTGACATCGACGACCTCATCAAGACCGCAATGGATGATCCCCAGGCGCTCGGAAGCGACGTCAAGGTGCTCCACGGGCTGAGATTCGACAGCCTCCTCGCGGTCTACAGGCAATTCTGCAAGAATGAAGACAATGCTTCGGTGGACCTTGGCGAGGTGATCCGATTTTATAACGGCGCCGTCGCGGACCTGCCCGATCACACGCGCCTCAAGGGCGCCCGCGTAACCGAGTCCGGCGGGATTCTCGATGCCAGAGGAGAACGCTTCGCCGATCTCACCGAGAGCAACCGCCGCATCTGGGCGCCGTTGCGGGACATTCCGGTCCACGTCCAGAAAGCATTCATCGCAGCCGAGGACAGGCGCTTTTATGAACATCACGGCGTCGACGAGCGCGGTCTCGTCCGCGCGATGGTGTCGAATCTTGCGAATCCCGGCCGGCCGCAAGGCGGTTCGACCATCACCCAGCAGGTGGTCAAGAACCTGCTGGTGGGCGATGACGTGACTTACGAACGCAAGATACGCGAGATCATCGTGGCGTCGCGGCTGGAGCGCACTCTCACCAAGGCGGAGATTCTGGAACTCTATCTCAACTCGATCTATCTCGGCCGTGGTTCGTGGGGAGTCGAGTTGGCGGCGCGCAATTACTTCGGCAAGCCGGCGTCTGCATTGACGTTGGAGGAAGGCGCAATGTTGGCGGGTCTGCCCAAGGGGCCAACCTATTACAGCCCGGACCGGCATCCCGACCGCGCCCAGGAGCGGCTCACCTATGTGTTGAGCCGGATGCAGGAAGACGGGGCGGCGGGCGCTGCGGCGATCGACAGCGCCAGGGTCTCGTTGCCTCACATGGTCGCTTATGCCCAGGCTCAGCAGCGCGATTCCGGCTACTACTTTCTCGATCACGTGACGCGCGAAGCGCGATCGGTCGGAGTAGCGGCCCTGACGGCCGCGGCCACGACCGTGCGCACGACGGTTCTCCCGGACCTCCAGCGGGCCACCGAGGCGGCATTGCAGGAAGGCCTGGCCCAGTACGAGATTCGTACCGGCCGCACTGAATGGCATGGCGCGGAGGCAAATCTCGCTGAAGCTGTGCGTCGCATCGAGGCGGCGATGCCGGCCGCGGTTCCGCAGGGTCCGGCGGCGTCCGATCTCAAGCCCCCCGGCAGCCGCGAGTCGGCCCGCACGGCGGACGGCAGCATGAAAACGACGCGCAGCAGCGGCAATGCCGGAAAGCTCGCGCCAGGCCCCGCCTCACCAGGTTCGGCATCGCCAACTCCAGCGGCGTCGAGCGCCAAAACCCCGGCTTCCCGGTCCAGCGTCGTTGGGCCCCTGCCATTGGCGCCGGCGGCGGCTCCCGTCGTCAAAGCAAAGCCAGCTTGGCAGCAGGCGCTCGAAGCCGCGCGTTTGCCGCTCTATGACGTCCACTGGTCAAGCGCCATCGTGCTGCCGGGCAGCGATCGGGGCAGCGTGCGCGTCGGACTCCCGGATGGTCGCGTCGTGCCGTTATCTTCAGCGGGCCTCGCCGGGCGGCGCGGCCTCAATCCATATGATGTGGTCTTCGTGAAGGTCAGCGACACCAAGGGCAAGCAGACGCGGGCCGAGTTGCGCGTACGTCCGACCGTCCAGGGCGCCGCCGTGATCCTCGACAACAAGACTGGCGCCATTCTGGCGATGGCGGGCGGCTTTTCTTATCCGCTGAGCCAGCTCAACCGCGTCACTCAGGCGGTGCGCCAGCCGGGCTCCTCGCTTAAGCCGTTCACCTATCTGGCGGCGCTCCGACGGGGCCTCCAGCCCAATACGCTGGTCAGAGACCAAGCCGTGACGCTGCCGCCGATCGGGGACGCGTTCCATGCGCGGGAAAAGGACTACTGGTCGCCCAAGAACGCCGATGGCAGCGGGGGGGGCATCACGACGCTGCGACGCGGACTGGAAAATTCGAAGAACCTTGTCACCGCAAATCTGCTCGACGGCGGCATCGATTCCGACCCTGGTCAAAGTCTGGCGCGCGTCTGCGAGCTGACGATCGACGCACAGATCTACCACGATTGCATTGCGTATTATCCGTTTGTTCTCGGCGCACAGCCGGCGCGGCTGATTGACCTGGCGGCATTCTACGCAGCAGTCGCCACGGAAGGCCGCCGCCCCTCGCCCTACAGTATCGAGTCGATCGAGCAGAACGGCCGCACGGTCTATACCCATACGCCCGAGGCGAAATGGCTGGCCGGCGGCGACCGGCCGTCGTTCTTTCAGTTGCGCACTATGTTGCAGGGCGTGGTGGCCCGCGGCACTGCGCGCGCGATCGCGCGCTTGTCGCCGTATGTGGGCGGCAAAACCGGCACCAGCGATGACGCGAACGACGCCTGGTTCATTGGCTTCAGCAATGACGTCACGATCGGTGTCTGGGTCGGCTACGACAATGCCGAAGGCAAGCGCCGCACGCTCGGCGGCAGCCAGACCGGGGGCCGGGTAGCGGTGCCGATTTTCGAGCAGATCGTCGAAGCCACGTGGGCGAGCTACGCGCGCAAGACGCCGCTCAATCCGCCGTCGGCCGAGGCAAGGAAAGAACTTGTAGCGATGCAGATCGATCTTAATACCGGAACCCCGCTCCGCGATAACGGTCCGGGTCCGGAGGGCTTCACAGAATATTTCCGCGTTCGGCATGGGCAAGTCGAGGAAACCCAGTATGCGCTGGTGTCGCCTGGCGAGCTGGCGGCGAATGGTCCCGGCGACGATGACGAGTATCTTCGCGATCCCAATGCGGGCGAGCGCCTCTACCCTGGGGCCAGTCCCTACGGCGGCGGCTACTATTACCCGCAACCGCAGCGCCAGAATCCCCCCGACCTCTTCCAGTTGTTCGGCGGCTTGTTCGGCCAGCCGCAGCGGCCAGCCTACCCGCCCAGCGCTGGCGGCGGGTATGGCGACCTCTACTCACGGAGCCCGGAGGACCGTCGGTGGTTCCCGCCGCGGCGGGTCGACCCCGATGTGCCGTGGCGTGACCGCCAGCGCGGCGACTATTGACATAGAGTTGAACGGTCATGGCGATCGTGAGAAGGACTTGAGATGAGACTGCTCAACGTTGCATTTTCTGGAATTCTGGCTGTCGCGATGTGCACGCCGGCTCATTCCTGGGCCCAGGAATTCCAGATGAAGGAAGTTCCCTCCCTGCCGCCGCTGGCGGCGGGCGCCCTGGCGCCGCGCACGATCCTGTTCACGGATCATCGCAAGGACGAACTGGTCGATCCCACCACCGGGCTCATCCACTTCTCCGACTGGGAGCGTTCGCGGCTCCTGCAAAAACAACTGCTGAGTCTGTTTCCCTCATTGGAGGAGCCGATCGTGAGCGGCGCCGAGGGGGCTGCCAAGCCGCGCAAGCGGCGGCTTCATGTCTATGTGGCGGAAGCGCGCTTTGCGCTCGCCAAGCCGGCTGCCTCGATCGACCTGTCGAAAATGATCTCGCTTGCCATGATCGAGCAGCTTGATCCATCGATTCAGCATCGGTTGATCTCGGCGGCTGACGTTATTCCAAACAAGGACCCGAATTCGCCGAACCATAATCCGAAGCGCCAATGGTGCGAAAGCAGCGCCCCCCTGATCTGCATTCAATCCAAATACCGGCTCGAAGGACGGCTGCCCACCGGCATCATGCTGGTGAATAAGATCCGGGAAAACCACAAACAGATTGCGGATTTCATGGAATTCCAGAGCGAGCTGCGGCTGGTTCCGGAAGCCGAAATCGACCAGGCCGCTCTCGCCAAGGCGACCGGCGTCGATGCTCCAGTGGCCGGCGTCGTCGAACAGAACATCTTCTACGTCAATCAAATCATGCAGTTTGGTAAGTTTGTCGCCGTGCTGCAGCCTGACCCGGCGGACGCCAAAAAGTCAATTGCCACCGCCTT
>JAJPKK010000044.1 GCA_021323775.1 Hyphomicrobiales bacterium | reverse complement strand
GATCGCTTGGATGCAGTCTTGCGGGCGGCGGCAGCCGGTCAAGGGCGATTGGCGCGCGTTTAATCGCGCGCCAATCGCCGCTTAAGCGGTCGAGACCCTTGACCGGCCGCCGCCGCCCGCGACAAAGAGCATCCAAGCGATCAAGGCCGCGAGTGATCGCCGGTTGGCCGCTTTTCACGTCCTGCCCCACTCGAAATTCAAAAGTCACAGAACTGCCTCAACGTCACACGAAATTGAACCCTCGACCGAAAACGCACGCTCCCGTCGGTGTAAGGTATCAGCTTGGCTACAGGCAATCCGGTCCCATGGCCAGGTTTGGCGACAGTAACTGGCCGGAGGCGAGGTCCACGTGCTCCTGTTGTTAGCAACGCGATTGGCTGCAGGCATCACTTCAGTGATGTTGGCGGCCGCCATCGGATCCGCCGCCGGCGCGCCGGCCGCGCAGCCGCACAGGGCCGTTATGGCGCAGCACGCCGCTCCGTTCCAGCGCGCCGCGCCGGTGTTTCACCCCGCCCCGACGCAGCATGTGGCCCCCCATGCGGTCATGCCGCCCGCCACGGTCCATCCCAATGTGAACAGGCCGGTCGGCGTCAATCCGACGTTCACGCAGCCGCAGCACAACGACAATTTCCAGGCCGTGACGCCCAGCGTGCAGCACCCGAGCGCGCTGAGACCGAACCTCCCGCTCAACGATGCGGGCGCGCTCAGGCCTAACCTCCCGCCCGGCAATCCAGGTGCGGTCGGACCAAGCGTCCCATCGAATAATCCGAATGTCGTGCAGCAGGGCAACGCCGCCGCGCCGCCGCGTCCCGTCACGCTCAAGCCGCTCGGCAATCCAGCGTTGTCGAAAGGAGCCCCTGCCGGCTCGTTACAGACCGCACCCACTTTCCCGGCCGTGCATCTCAACGACAGGTTCTGGCCGATCCATCGAGGCTCCAGGTTCATGTGGGTCCGGGGCCAGCGGAGGCTCTTTGTTCCAGTGGGCCTGCTCGGCGTCGTGCTGATCGGCGGTTCTTATTGGTATCCCGACGCCTACGTCTCAATGGCGGGGCCGGCCTGCACCGGTTTCACCGCGGACGGCTGTCAACTGCAATGGCGCATGGTCGATTTCGAGGACGGCGGCGGCGAGCCGCAGTGCGTGCAGTATTGCCCGCAAGCCGGTCCCCCGCCGGAGCAGACCGCGACCTTGCCGCCGCCGCCACCGCCGCCTTCTGAGAATGGCACGTGCCAAACCACGATCTACTCAGAACCCAATTTCGCCGGTAACTCGGCTCCGACGGGGGACAATCAGCCCACCCTCTCAGAGAGCGGATGGCGCAACGAGATCTCTTCGATTGTTGTGAGCGCTGGGGTCTGGGAGTTCTTCTCCGACGAAAACTTCGCGGGCGAATCGATGCTTCTCCCGCCGGGCGCCTACGCGACTCTGCCGGCGGAGTGGACCAGGCGGATCGGTTCCTTCATGTGCGTGCAGCCCGCGCCGCCGGCGTGACCGGCTCGGGACCGCACGCGTTCCGCCCGCTCTGCACCGGAGAGCGGGCAAATGAGAGGGCAATCCTGTAGCCCGGATGGAGCGAAGCGGCATCCGGGAACAGGCGTCCCGCATTTCGCGGAGTTTATCCTCGGGCCGGCCGCAGGCCGGACCCGTGGCTCGATGCGGGCTCCAGCCCTCAACCCGCCGCAGCCGCAATCGCTCTGTCTTGCGCCGTCGCGATGGCCTGCCGGCGCGCGCGGCGTCTCTTGCGCCAGCGCAGATAGCGCTCGGTGATCCGCTCCGTGGTGCGCTTTATCGCTGAGCAGAATCCGAAGGCCAGCCAAAATGCGGTGAAAATCCAGCTCAATAGATCGATGACTGCGGCCGTGAGCACGAAGCCGGCGCGGCCGACGAGCTTGAGGATCGCGCGCGTCTTACTGCCCTTGCTCTCGGCGAGGCGGGCCAGCCGCGCCACGTCGCGAGGATTTTCGGAAAGCTTAAGACCCTCAAGGGCGGCCCGGGTGCCGGCCTTGGTGCGCACCCGCCCGACATCGCGCATCATGGTCACGACGCCCTCGGCCCGCTCGAGCTTCACAGCGTCGCGGGCGAGCCGCAAGGTCTCAGCGGGCGCGGTGATCGACGCTTTGCTCAGCGCGACGCCAAACGTCTTGGTATCGACGACTTCCCGGATCGAACGCGTCATCCACTCCGCGACCGGCGCGGCCAACCGCCCGGTTCTTCGAGCCGCCTTCACGAACGACAGGCCGACGCGCTCCGGCGCAGCCGCCCCCAGGGTGGCATAGGTCGCGGCCGTTACCAAGATACCTGCACAGGCAAGGCCCAGGATGAGTTCATCGGCAGGCTCCCCACGGGCGAGGCGCCGGCCTTCACGCACCGCGTCGCGAATGTCGCCAAACACGAACAGATCGCCGGTTGCAGTACCAGCGAGTCCGGCAAGGTCGTCAGGCGCTCCGGTGACCAAGCCGTGGCCGAAGCTCGCGGCGGCGCGAACCATTTGCGCACTGACCGCATTCGCGGCCTCAACGCGTTGAGCAAGCTGCGGATCCACCGCCACGCCGCGATCGCGCGCAAGCTCTAGGAAACTCGCCGCAAGTTCCGGATCTTCGTTAGTCAGCGCATTCTCGATCTCGGCCTGCGCCACCGATGCAGACAGCGCTTTGTCGACGGCAATATCCGCAAGCACTGGCGGCTCGTCCTGGGCCTCAAGGAGCCGGTAGGACTCATGCGCGCGAGGCAGCACGGCATAGGCCGCCGCCGCGCACAGAGCAGCCGCCATCACCGCCGGGATGATGCGTCTCATCCTCGGCGCCGAGATCGAGGAACTCTGGTCTGCAAATCCCGCTTTGCCCATAAAGCCGCACCCGGACGTTTGGCCTGGGTGTACCTTTCTCGGCAATTCTACCTCAAAAATCTAGGAATTGGACCTGTTCATCACTATGGTTCAGCCGACTTTTTGCTGTCTTCAGCGCAGAGGCTCTTCCATGGCGGACCGCATCGTACCCCATTTCCACAATGACCCAGGCGTCGGCGTCATCGAGATCGGCGCCCGGGAATTCATGTGCATCGGCGCGCGGCCGCCGTTCGACCACCCGCACGTGTTCCTCGATATGGGGGGCGACACCGAGATCATATGCCCCTATTGCTCGACCTTATACCGTTTCGATCCGACACTGCCGCCCGCTGCGGCACGCCCGGCGGAGTGCGCGCTACCGGAAACGGAAACGGCGTGAGGCGGCGCGCCACGGAAACCAGGTGACTGCGAACAGCGTGTTGATCGCCGGCGCCGGCATCGCCGGGTTGACGGCAGCCCTCGCGCTTGCGCGCCGCGGCATCGGCGTGACGCTCATCGAGCAGGCGGAGAAACTGGGGGAAGCCGGCGCCGGCATTCAGCTCTCGCCCAATGCCACGCGGGTTCTGGTTGCCCTCGGGCTCGGCGAGCGTCTCAAAGCGACGATTGTCGAACCCTTTGCCATCCGGGTGCGGGCCGGGCGCTCGGGCCGCGAAATTGCGACCATGCGGCTCGATACCGCGATGCCCGACCGTTACGGCGCACCCTATTGGGTGATCCACCGTGCTGACCTGCAGAAGGCGCTGATCGAGGCGATCGCAGACGAACCACAGATCGCCCTGATGCTTGGCGCCACGGTGGACGGGTTCGCGATCGACCCCGCCGGCGTGCGCGCCAGGGTCTCGTTTCAGACGCTTGGTTCTCCCGCAAAGCGCGTGGATTACGGCGCAGCAGCGCTGATCGGCGCCGATGGTTTGTGGTCGCGCCTGCGCGCCCTTCTCGGCGATGGCGCGGCCCCGCGCTTTGCAGGCCGCATCGCCTTTCGGGCAATAGTCCCGGCTGCCCCTCTCTCGGCGCAAGACCGCGCGCCGGTCGTCAATCTTTGGATCGGCGCCGGCGGGCATCTGGTGCACTATCCGGTCCGCGCCGGTGCGGCCGTAAACATCGTTGCGGTCTGCGGCGACCAATGGCAGAGCCCGGCGTGGAGCACCGGCGCCGGACGCGAGGAGGTGCTCGCACGATTTCCCGCGGCGGCCTGGGCAGCGGCAGCTCGCGAACTGCTGGCGACGCCGGACCACTGGCGGAAATGGGCGCTCTACGACCGCGAGCAATCGGCGCCGTGGGGACGCGGGCCGGTGACGCTTCTCGGGGACGCGGCCCACCCGATGCTGCCGTTCCTGGCGCAGGGCGCCGCCATGGCGATCGAGGACGCCGCAGTGCTGGCGCGCGAACTCGCCCGCTCGCCGGCCGATTACGCCGCCGCCCTGCGCCACTACGAGCGCGAGCGATGGCCGCGCACCGCTCGCGTACAGCGCGAAGCACGGCGCAACGATGTTCGCTATCACCTGCGGCAGCCGGCTGCTTTCATACGCGACGCGATGCTGCGGGCGGCCGGCGGCCCGCGGCTGCTTGCGCGATATGATTGGATCTATCGGTGGCGGCCGTAGGACGGGTTGAGCGCACCGAAATACGTCATCGGCCGCCCCTCCGGGAAGCCCGGATGGGTTTCGCTGCGTTCAACCCATCCTGCGCGCTGAATGGGCTCTGCGCCAATCGATTTGACTTGCGCGCGATCTTTGTCCGAACAGTCCTGCAAGCCTCACCAGCGAGGATCGCCACAATATTAACTGCTTCACTCATTCGTTCATCTTCGCACCAAGACAACCTGAAGTTGACAAAACCCGGATGGGGCACTAATATATGGGCTCAGTTATCATGGTTATCAGGAGATAAGTAACAGCACCGACATAGCCTCAGACTTTCAGAAATTCCCTGTTATTTTCCCTGTTCTCAGGGAATTTGGGACCGCCAGTTTTCGGAGGATTGGCGGTGAGAGTGCTGGTGCAGCCGGGCGCAGCCATAAGAAGATGCAGCATAAGGGAGATAACGGCGTCATGCCGATAACGGCTGCATGTTCGCCGGTTTGGCGCTGTCGAGAAAGATGCCTCTTTTGAATCTTCTTGAGTGGGTGCAGAAGCCTTAAGGGCGCGCGGCCTTGGAAACGGCCTTGATCGCTTGGATGCAGTCTTGCGGGCGGCGGCAGCCGGTCAAGGGCGATTGGCGCG
>JAJPKK010000008.1 GCA_021323775.1 Hyphomicrobiales bacterium | reverse complement strand
TAGAGCGATTCCATGAAACCTATCAATTGGAGACCTCAACTTGGGCCGGTAAACGCGGCCTTCCGGGCGGGCTCCATATGCTTCGAACTTAGGAAACGCTCAACTAGGGGGCGGCCCTCCGCATCCACACCCAAACCGGCCTCAGCCCAAAGCAGCAATAAGCATCAAAATGGCCGCCAACACATACCCTCCGGCCAGCGCCCATTGCGAGCCGGTGCCGATCAGATACCCGAAAAGCGATGGAGCGGCAGTCCCACCGATTGCCGTGCCCAGGGCATAAAAGATCGCGATCGCGAGCGCGCGCGCTTCGAGCGGAAAAATTTCGCTCGCCGTCAGATAGGCAGAGCTCGCTGCGGCCGATGCTAAAAAGAAGATCAATATCCAGGCGACGGTCTGCGTCCAGGCCGAAAATGCATTAGAACCGAACCCGACAGCTGTGGCAATCAGGAGCATGGCCGCGACCGCGCAGGTTCCGGAGATCATGGTCCTACGACCGACGGTGTCGAACAACGGGCCAAGAAGCAGGGGACCGAAGAAGTTACTCGCTGCAAGAGGCACGAGGTAAACTCCGGTACGCCCTTCGAGTACGTTGTGAAATCTGGTGAGCACCAGTCCATATGAGAAGAACACCGCGTTGAACAGAAACGATTGAGCGATCATGAGGGTAAGTGCGAGTACACTGCGGTCCCGGTATCTCCCAAACATCGTCCGGAAGATCAGCCCAAACCCGACGCTTTTCCGAGGATGAATTTCAAGGCCGTGCTCGGGCGGCTGCAGGGATTCCCAAGCTCCTCGCGCCACACGTTGCTCGATACCTCTGACAGTAGCTTCGGCCTCTCGCGCATAGCCGTGCATGACAAGCCAGCGCGGACTTTCCGGGATGTGGCGACGCATAAGCAGGACACCTAAGCCAAGAAGGCCCCCAATCGCGAATCCGAGGCGCCAGCCGAGGTTGGGCGCTATCAGGCCAGGATCGAGGAACAGAAGCGAGGCACCGGAGCCCGCCACTGCTCCAACCCAGAAACTGCCATTCACGATGAGGTCAATGCGGCCTCGGAAGCGCGCTGGAATGAGCTCGTCAATGGCCGAATTAATGGCCGCGTATTCACCGCCGATACCCAGGCCGGTGATGGCGCGAAATGCCGCGAAGCTCGCAAAATTCCACGACGCAGCGGTCAGAAGGACACCGGTGAGATAGATGACGAGAGTGGTATAAAAGACGAACCGGCGGCCGAAGCGGTCCGTGAGCCAGCCGAACAGCAGCGCGCCGATCACGGCGCCGATGACGTAGCTCGATGCCGTGTTTCCAATTTGCGAGGCCGACAGCCCCAGCGTCTGCGGGTTTTGCAGCACGGGCCCGATCGCCCCCGCGATCGTGACCTCGAGGCCGTCCAGGATCCATGTCACCCCGAGAGCGGTCACCACGAGCAGGTGAAAACGGCTCAACGGAAGCCGATCGAGCCGCGCCGGAATGTAAGTGTAAATTTTCTCGCTGCGAGTGGCCGGGCGTGCCTGAGAAGGCTTGTCAGATTGCACGTCTGAAGACATGGCGACACACTGGCGGAGTTGTCTGCTTAACCGGCCTGGGGGCACTGTGTTCCGCGACGGTCGTTACGGGGTTGGCAATGCGACGTTGCGCCCTACGCATTGTGGTGAGCAACTCCGCATGAGCATGGCGGGCGATTTCAGCGGCAGGCCGAAGCGCCGCACTGGTGCCGGGTGTCCCACCGCGGGGCACGAGCGCATGGTGCAGGCGCCATGTGGCATTGAACCCTCGATGCCTAAAGATCAGCCAGGGGAACCGGCTTCGGTCAGGGTCCTTCGGCGCAGAATTCGATAAATGACTGGAACAAAAATCAAGGTCGCAAAAGTGGCGAACGAGAGCCCGCCTATCACGGCGCGCGCGAGTGGCGCATTTTGCTCGCCCCCTTCACCCACTCCTATGGCCATTGGGATCATGCCCAAAATCATGGCGCCCGCGGTCATCAACACGGGCCTGAGCCTTGTGTAGCCCGCAACGACAACGGCGGTCCCGACATCATCGCCCGCCTCCATCCGCTGATTGGCGAAAGTCACGACCAGAATGCTGTTTGCAGTCGCAAGCCCCAGACTCATCAAAGTCCCCATCAAGGCCGGGACGCTGAGGTGGGTGCCGGTGAGAAGCAACGCCCAGATAACTCCGCACAAGGCGAATGGCAGGGCCATAACAACGATCAGCGGATCGATCCAGCTCTGAAAGTTGATGACCAGAATGAGATATACAAGGAGGACCGCAAAGGCCATTCCGGAGAAGAGCCCGGCGTAGCTCTCGAGCATGGTCTGCACTTGCCCGGCGAGGGCGATCTTGATGCTGGGTTTGTGCTTCTCGCCGGCCAGCACCTTTTCAATATCTGCGGCAACAGAGGCGAGATCGCGTCCCTGGACGTTGGCATTGACGTCGGATACCGGCATGATATTGAACTGAGAAATAGCAATCGGGACATTTTTGCGCGGGAACTTCGCAACATTCATGAGCAGTTGGCTGTTTTTCTCTGCTCCCGGGGCGATCGGCACGGTCCAGAGATCCTGCGATGAGTTGATATGATAGGTTGGCATTTGCACGACCAGAGGATAGCTGACGCCCGTCGAGAGCTCGACCCAGAAATTTGGAACGGTTTGGCCGCTGTTGACGGTGGTGACGAGCACGTTCCTGACGACATCGTCCTGGTTAATGGCGAGGTCCTGCGCGAACGCACGATCGACCTCGATGCCGAGGGCTGGCGCATGGGGCACCTGGAACACGTGCGAGTCTACGACGCCCGGAATTTGGCTGATGTCGCGGGTGATTTTTTCGGCGAGCGGATAATTCTCATCCGGGTCCGGGCCGGAAATCCGTATATCGATCGGCGCGGGCAGACCGAAATTCAGCACTTGGCTGGTAATGTCGGCGGCCTGGAAAAAGAATGTCAGCTCGGGAAAACGCCGCGGCAATTCGCGCCGTAAACTGGCGACATGATCCGCCGTGGAGCTGTGCTTCTTCGTAAGAGAAACGAGGATCTCCCCATCCATCGTCCCTACCGTGGCGGAATCGCTTAAGGCTATATTGATGCCGCTATAAGGCAAGCCGATATTGTCGAGAATCGTGTCGATCTGATCTCGGCCGACGATTTCGCAAACGGCGTTTTCGACTTCGGTGAAATACTGCTGTGTTTGTTCGATGCGGGTCGCGGGCGGCGCCCGCACATGAAGCCGCATCAGACCGGCGTCCACGTGAGGGAAAAAATCTCTGCCGAGTTCGGAGAAAAGCGGCAGAGAGCATGCCAGCAGTAGAACGAAAAAGGCGATCGTGACGGACGCATGCGCGACGCAAAAGGCGACGACGTCGCGATAGGTCTCGCGGAACCGGTGAAAGCCTGTCTGGAATCCGGACTGAACGGCGGCCAGAGGGCGCAGCAAATAGCGACGCCATGCCGGAACTGTTGCTGGCTCTTGCGGAGGCTGTTCGACCGATGAGCGCATGAGATATTTGAACAATACCGGGACGAGGGTGAAGGAGAGGCAGAGACTCGCTATCAATGCGGCGCAGACGGAAAGCGACATCGGCGAGAATAAATACTTTGACGTGCCGTGCAGCAGAAATACCGGCACGAAGACGATGGATATCGACAGGGTGGAGAGCATGGTCGGGACGCCGACCTCGCCGCACCCCGTTATGATCGACGGGGTCAACGGCTCACCGGTCTTCACGTGACGTTCGACATTCTCGATGACGACTGTGCTGTTGTCGACCAATATGCCGACAGCGAGCGCGAAGCCGCCAAGCGTCATCGTGTTCAAAGTCTCGTCCGAGATATAAAGTACAATGACGGCCGTTACGATCGAAAGCGGGATCGCAGCAATAGTAATGAGCGTCAAACGCCAGTTGCCCAGAAACATGAGGATCATGAGGGCCGTTAATCCAGCCGCCATCAAGCCACTCATAATCACGCTGTTGAGCGCAGCTTTGATAAAAACAGATTGATCGAAGATCGGCTTGAGCTTGACGCCTTCGGGCAGCAGCGTTTCGATATAAGGCAGAGCGCGTTTGACGCCCTCGATCACTGCCAGGGTCGAGACACGGCCGGTCTTGCGCACCGACATCAATGCGCCCGGAGCGCCATCGACTGCAACCGAATTGGTTTGAATCTGATAGCCGTCATGAACATGCGCCACATCGCGCATGAAGACCATGCGCCCGCGGACTTGCTTCACCGGAAATTGGTTGATGAAGTCGATGACGTCCGGGCTGCTGTTGGTTGCAAGCATGTAATCCTTGTCGCCGATCTTGACGTTGCCCGACGGGAGGATCACGTTTTGCTTTCGGAGGGCCTCAGCGATATCCTGAGAGGACAGCCCGCGCACTGCGAGCGCATGCTGGTCTAGATCGGCCATGATGACCCTCGGCTTGCCGCCGTAGGGATATGGGACATCTGCCCCATGGACGACCGCCAGGTAAGGACGAATGATGTTCTGCCCGAGATCGTTGAGCTTGGTATCCGGCAAGCTGCTGCTCGAAAGCGCGAGCCGGATGACCGGAACGTCGGTCGCGCCATAGCGCAAGACCAGGGGCGGCGTGATGCCCGTCGGCATATATTTCAAAACGTCGAGGGCGCTGCTCGCCAATTGGGCAATTCCGCGGGTTATATCGGCTCCCTCGTGAAGAAAGACTCTTTCCACTCCCACGCCATAGTAGCTCGTGGCCTCGATCCGCGCGATGTCGTCCACGAGGGATGCAAGCTGCCGCTCATGTAAGGTCAGGAGCCTGTTCTGGATATCGAGAGGGTTCATCCCCACATAGTTCCAAACGACGGCGCCGACGGGGATGTTGATTTCCGGGAAAATATCGGTCGGCATGCGAAGCGCGGAACCGATGCCGATGATACAGAGCAGGATCACGCCCGCAGCTACCGAATAGGGCCGCTGGAGGACGAACTTCACCAGTTCCATCGAGACACCACGAGCGTCCGCGAAAGGGGCTATCGGCTGCGACTTGCCAATCCCGGATCGAGCGTGCGGATCGGGCCAAGCTAATTCATGAGACTAGATAAAGCGTTGGGCGGCCCCTCCGTTCCGCCGAAAATTCGCAAAGATAACCTAACCAGTATCCGGCGGGAGCCATTCGCCACGAACTCACCCCGTGAGCGCCGCGTAGGACAGGAACCCCACGATGGCGCCGGGAGCAATCTGGGTCGCCTCCTCGCCCAATTCGACGAGGCCGTCCGTTTCAGTCAGCGAGGTGATGACGCCGGCGCCGTCGCGAGGAAATTTCACCGCCTCGACGCCGCCGTCAGCCGCGCGGCGCAACGCGGCGCGCACATATTCGCGGCGGCCCTTGCGCTTGCGGTACGCGAACGTCGCGCGCACGGGTAGGGCGATGAGCTGGCGCGGCGCGGCGCCGGCAAGCCGCAGCAGCAGCGGCCAGACCACCCGCACGAAGGTAACGTAGACGGCTGCCGGGTTGCCGGGGAGACCCGCAAAGGCGGCTCCATACCCGGGAGGCCCGCCCGGCACCACGCCCATGGCGACCGGCCGGCCCGGCTTGATGGCCACGCGCCAGAACACCAGGCGGCCGATGCGCTCGACTGCTGTGCGCACGTGATCCGCGTCGCCTGTCGATACCCCTCCCGAGGTAATGACGAGATCATGGTCGCCCGCGGCAGCCGCGATCGCGGTCGCGAGCGCCGCCGGATCGTCGCGCAAGATGCCGAGATCGGTTACGAGAGCGCCGAATTTTTGCAGCAATCCGCGCAAGAGATGCCGATTGGCATCGTAAATGGCCGCCACCGGGCGGCAGGCGCCGGGCTCCACGACTTCATCGCCGGTCGAGAACACCGCGACGCGCAGCCTTCGCCGCACCGGAAGCTGCGTCACCCCCTGCGCTGCGGCCAGCGCCAGATCGGCGGCAGTGAGCTTGCGCCCGGCCGGCAGCATGATGGCGCCCTTGCGGAGATCCTCGCCGGCAGAACGGCTGTTGGCGCCGCGTTCGAGCCCGGGCGGCACGATGACGGTGTCGCCTTCGACCCGGCAATCCTCCTGCATGAAAACGGTGTCGGCGCCGGCCGGCATCGGAGCGCCCGTGAAGATCCGAATGGCCTGCCCGCGCGCGAGCGGATGCGCCGCCGCATGTCCGGCCGTCACGCGCTCTGCGATAATGAGCCGGGTGTCGGCGCCGGTAGCGAGGTCGGCGTGGCGCACCGCGAATCCGTCCACGGCGGAATTATCGAAGGGAGGCAGATCCTCGGGCGCCGCGATGTCTAATGCAACGACGCGGCCGAGGGCGCCGTCGAGCGGCACCTGTTCGATCTCGGCCACCGGGGTCACGCGCTCAATGATCAGCCGCTCCATGTCGGCGATCGGCAGCAGCGGGCCCGAAAATGCGAAACAGTCATCGCTGAGCTGGGCCATCAGGGCTCCCCGACCGCGAGCGCGCGTATCCGGCCCAACAGGGTTTCGAGACGTTCGGCCTTTGCCAGGACCAGTTGGACGACGCCTTCGATGTCGTCGATATCAACCACTGGCCGGCCGGCATTGGGAAACGGCGTGTCCGAAACGATGCCGGCCACGTGAGGATTTTCCGGATGGAACGGCGGCTTGCCGACATCCCGGCGATACACCTCGATGCGAATGTGGCATGCCGACTTGAAGCCCTCGATCAAGACGAGGTCGACCGGCGACATCTTCTGCAGCAAATCGTAGATCGACGGCTCGGATTCGTCGCGCAGCTCATGCATGAGGGCCCAGCGCCTGCTGGAGGCGACCAGCACTTCAGTTGCGCCCGCCATGCGGTGAGTGTGAGAGTCCTTGCCGGGCGTATCTACGTCAAAGCCGTGGTGGGCGTGCTTGACGGTGGAAACCGTGTAGCCGCGGGCCACCAGGCGGGGGATGATTTTCGCCAGCAGGGTGGTCTTCCCCGATCCGCTCCACCCCGCCAATCCGATGACGCGCATGGGATCATATATAGCAATCTCGCCAGGAAAGTCGTGTGGCGGCGAACTGCGGTAAAATCTGCCCGGAAGACAATTTCCCAAGGGCTTGTTAGAGATTGCCCGCTGTGGCACACGACGTTAGTCGCTCGCTTCAGCATAGGCGTTAGGTTAATCGCGGCCGAACCACTTGCGGCGCCCTCCCCCCCTTGTGGGGGAGGGATGGGGTGGGGGGTCATGCCGCGGGGCACTGAAGTGCCAGACCTCCCGACCCTCACCCCCGACCCCCTCCCCACAAGGGGGAGGGGAGAAGTCCGCGACACCGCTATGGCATAAGTTTAGCGCCAACGGGGTCAAGCCCGGCAATGACATTGAACGCACGCCAGCGGAATGTGAAGATGCTGCAACTACGGCGCACACGCGAGGTCGCGCGACAGGGGAGGCGGCCACCATGCCGATGCTCAGACCCGCACGTGAGGTTTCTTTTGCGGCTGCGCTGGCGATCGGCTTGGGCTTGGCCAGCGGCGCGGCGGCGCAGAATTATCCGGCGAAGCCCATCCGGCTCATTGTGCCGTTCGCGCCCGGCGGCCCGGCCGACGTGATCGGCCGCATCATCGGCCAGCAGCTCAATGTCATTCTGGGCCAAAGCATCGTGGTCGAGAACCGCGGCGGCGCCGGCGGCACCATCGGGGCGCGCCTTGCAGCGATGGCTGACCCGGACGGCTACACCCTGATGTTCGCGAACACCTCGACGATGAGCATCAACCCGGCCGTATACCGCCACCTTGACTACAATCCGGCCAAGGCGTTCGCGCGGTGGCGCTGATCGGCACCACATCGAATATCCTGGTGGTCAACCCGGCATTGCCGGTTAAGACACTCGCCGAGTTGATCACGTACGGCAAAGCCAATCCCGGCCGGCTCAGCTACTCGACGCCGGGGGTCGGAACGCCGCCCCACATGATCGGCGAAATGTTCAAGCAGCGCACCGGACTCGACATCACCCACGTCCCCTACAAGGGAGGCGGCAGCTCGACCCAGGATGTGGTCTCCGGCCAGGTCTCGATGACATTCGAGAACCCGGCCGTGTCGCTGCCTCTGGTGCTGGCCGGCCAGATCCGAGCCCTCGCAGTCACGAGCGGCGTCCGCAATCCCCGCATACCGGACGTGCCCACTTTAAGCGAAACAATCCCGGATTTCGTGTCGGCGTCGTTCACCGGCATCGTGGCGCCGGCTGGCGTGTCAGGAGCCGTCATTGCGAGACTCAACGCCGCGATCAACGAAAGCCTCAAGGCCCCCTCCGTGCAGGCGACGCTCGATAAGCTCTCCGTCGAGGTGAAGCCCGGGACGCCTGAGGAATTCGGTGCGTTTCTGGCGACCGAGAGGGAGAAGTGGCAGACGGTCGCCATGAGGGCGAAGATTCAGGTGGACTGACGAGAAGCTTGCCTGCCGACCCCGCTTCCCTCCCGGCCCCGGCATTGCTACATGCGGAGCATGGCCACCGCACCGATCGAAAACATCCGCAATTTTGCGATCATCGCCCATATCGACCATGGCAAGTCGACGCTCGCTGACCGGCTCATCCAGATCACCGGCGGCCTCACCGAGCGGGAAATGTCCGGCCGCGAACAGGTGCTCGATTCCATGGATATCGAGCGCGAGCGCGGCATCACCATCAAGGCCCAGACCGTGCGGCTGAATTACCGGGCACGGGACGGCAAGGAGTATGTCCTCAACCTGATCGACACGCCCGGGCACGTGGATTTTGCCTACGAGGTCAACCGCAGCCTGGCGGCGTGCGAGGGCTCGCTTCTGGTCGTCGACGCGAGCCAGGGCGTCGAGGCGCAGACGCTTGCCAACGTCTACCAGGCCATCGACAACAACCATGAGATCGTGCCGGTCCTCAACAAGGTTGATCTGCCGGCCGCCGAGCCCGGCAAGGTCAAGCAGCAGATCGAGGACGTGATCGGCCTCGATGCATCGGACGCCATCCTGATCTCGGCCAAGACCGGGCTCAACATCGACGCGGTGCTGGAGGCGATCGTTGCCCGCCTGCCGCCGCCGCGGGGTGACCGCGACGCGCCCCTCAAGGCGCTGCTGGTGGACAGCTGGTACGACCTCTATCTCGGGGTAGTGGTCCTCCTGCGAATCGTCGACGGCGCGCTCAAGAGAGGCCAGCGCATCCGCCTGATGGGCACGAACGCGAGCTACGAGGTCGACCGCGTCGGCGTGTTCACGCCTAAACTGGTGGACGCTGCGGAACTCGGGCCGGGCGAGATCGGCTTTCTCACCGCTTCCATCAAGGAGGTGGCGGACACCCGCGTCGGCGACACCATCACGGACGACCGTAGGCCGGCCGCCGCTGCGCTGCCGGGTTTCCGCCCGGCAATTCCTGTCGTGTTCTGCGGACTGTTCCCGGTTGATGCGGCGCAATTTGAGGATTTGCGCGCGGCCATGGGGAAGCTGCGCCTCAACGACGCGAGCTTTTCCTACGAGATGGAAACCAGCGCGGCGCTCGGCTTCGGCTTCCGCTGCGGTTTTCTCGGGCTGTTGCACCTCGAAATCATCCAGGAGCGGCTGGAGCGCGAATTCAACCTCGACCTGATCGCCACGGCGCCGTCGGTCATCTACCGGATGACGCTGACCGACGGCAAGGAGATCGAAATTCACAATCCGGTCGACATGCCGGACGTGGTGAAAATCAAGGAGATCTGCGAGCCGTGGATCGGCGCCACGATCCTCACGCCGGACGAATATCTCGGCAGCGTGCTCAAGCTCTGCCAGGACCGCCGCGGCAGCCAGGTCGAACTCACCTATGTGGGCAGCCGCGCCATGGTCAAATACGACCTGCCCCTCAACGAGGTGGTGTTCGACTTTTACGATCGCCTCAAGTCCGTGTCGAAGGGCTACGCCTCGTTCGACTATCACCTCACCGACTACAAGCCCGCCGACCTGGTGAAGATGCAGATCCTGGTCAACGGCGAACCGGTCGATGCGCTCGCCATGCTGGTGCATCGCACCCGCGCCGAGAGCCGGGGCCGCGCGATGGTGGAGAAGCTCAAGGAGCTGATTCCGCCGCATATGTTCCAGATTCCCATCCAGGCGGCGATCGGCGGCAAGATCATCGCCCGCGAAACCGTGCGCGCCTTCCGCAAGGATGTCACCGCCAAGTGCTATGGCGGCGACGTGACCCGCAAGCGCAAGCTTCTGGAAAAGCAGAAGGAAGGCAAGAAGCGCATGCGCCAGTTCGGCAAGGTGGACATCCCGCAGGAGGCGTTCATCGCGGCGCTGAAGGTCGATGTGTGAGGGGCAAAATGGGGGGAACATCCGTTGTGCTCCATCCGCACGCCAAAGAGCGTGCGGCCGAGCGTGGCGCAACTGTCGATGAGGTCGTTGCGGCGATCACGCAGGGAGAAAGCTTCCCGGCGCGCCTGGGACGAACTGGTTTTCGGCGCAACTTTCCGTTTGGAGGGCTGTGGGGTGGCCAGCGCTATGCCAATAAACAGGTGGAGGCATACGCGGTCGAGGAGAGCGGCCGGTGGATCGTAATTACGGTTCTCGTCAAGTTCTTCTAGAAAATGCGGCATCACCGCCGCGGCCTCATTGAAGTGTCGAATACCGTGTCGTCCGACGCGCCCTTGCCCGAGTTTTCCGCGGCATCATCGCCGCGGCCTCGCGGCCTCATCCTGGTCTCATCCTGGGGCCCTAACTTGACAAGCCCTTTAGCCGCAGCCTAAAGTTTTTATTCCCTAATCACATAATTTTAAGGGAGGTTCCGAATGAAGAGGGCCTCGTCTTGCGCGCTCGTAGCGGCGTGTCTGTCCTTGCTGGCAGCCGGGCCGTCGACGCAAGCGTGGAGCCAACAGGCTTCTTCCACCGCATCGCCGTCGCTGGATTATGAGTTCTTCAAGGCCAAGGTAGAGCCCGTCTTCCTTGCCAAGCGTCCGGGCCACGCACGATGCGTTGTTTGCCATACCTTCAATAACGCTCCGTTCCACCTGGTGCGGCTCTCGCCCGGGGCAACCACCTGGAACGAGGAGCAGTCGCGTCGGAACTTCGAGCTGATCCAGAAGGTGGCCCAGCCCGGCTTCGAGGGAAGCAAACTGGTCGTGCATCCGCTCGCCGAAGAAGCCGGCGGCGATCCGCATCACGGCGGAGGCCAGCAATTTACCTCCAAGAACGATCCGGATTGGCAGACATTAAACGCATTCGTGCTTGGAGCGAAGCTGAAGTAGCGATGCGTAGGCGATTTGTCTCCTGACGAACGGACGTATCTCCTGATCAATGCTCAGGAGGATAACTAGTCGTTGAAACAGGGAGGACCAGATGACGAGCAAACAGGCATTTCGCGGGGGTCTGACGGCTTTGGCCGGGATCCTGCTGTGCGCAGGGTCTTTTTCAATCGCGACTGCGCAGCAATCGAAGCTGCGGATCATCCAGACGAACTCCGCCGGGGATAACGTCCACATCATCGACGCCGCGACCAACAAGGTGGTGGGAGAGATCAAGGGGATCGAGGCGCCTCACGGCGTCGCGGTGGCCCCGGACAACAGCCGGATCTACATCAGCGAACAAGCCAATAACACAGTCACCGTTATAGACGGCAAAACCCTTCAGGTGACGAAGCGGATTCCCTTGAGCGGCAATCCCAACCTCATTGATCTCACGCCTGACGGGCGCTACCTCTATGTCGCCATCGCCCTGACGTGGGACGACGTGTCGGAATTTCCGCAGATCAAGGCCAATCCGAGCGGCGGCGTCGACGTGATCGACACGGCCTCGCTTACGAACGTCAAGACCATCGCGATCAGAGGCGGCGTCCACGATCTCAATGTCACGCCGGACGGCAAATATGTGATTGTTGGGAACAGCCGGGGCGCCAAGCCGCCGGCAAACGTGATGACCGTGGTTGACACGCGGACCAACGAGATCGCGTGGACGATGCCGATCAGTCCGGCCCCGTCGCCGATGGCCGTCACGAAGAATCCCGACGGCTCCACTGATAAGATCTATGCGCAAAACGGCAGCCTTAACGGATTCTCGGTGGTGGATTTTGCAACGCGCGCGAGAACCAATCAAATCAAGCTTCCCGATATCCCGCCGGCGCAACAGAACCCCTTCGGCGGGCCTGCGGCATCTCACGGCATTGCCGTCACCTCGGACCAGAAGACGCTGCTGGTCAACAGCCGGCTCAACAGCGCTGTCTATGCCTATTCGCTGCCGGATTTGAAGCTCCTGGGCGGCGTCGCTCTTGGCGGCAAGGGCGCTGGCTGGCTGACGATCACGCCTGACGACAAGACCGCCTATGTGGCCAACGAACACACGAATAATGTGTCGGTGGTGGACATCAAATCCTTGAAGGAAACCGCGCTCATTCCGGTCGGGTACGCACCGGCGCGCAACGCCACCTGGATGGCCCCTTAAGGCAGTCGAGACATCGCCAGGCGCCCAAAGTCAGAGGGGGAGGATGTTGCAGGGGCGGCCCTTGTGGTCGCCCCTCTTCGCGCCGGACCTAAAGGGACGATTGAGCCTTGGCTCCGCCGCGGGCGTCCACGAGAGTCGTCCCTGGAGCGGCGAAGCATCGCAGGACGCCCTCGCAGCGGCATCGGGAGGAAAACCATGACCCATCTCATTTCGCGAATGACTTGCGGCGTGCTCTTGCCGGCTCTTGCCGCCGCTGTTGCGCCCGCATATGCGGAACCGCCCAAGCTGCCGGTGCCGGCGGTCGATCAATCCGCGGTCGCCCAGCGCGGCTATTTCTATGTCGGCGGCAAATATGTCGGCGAGCCCGGCAAGGAAATCATGCAGGGGCAGATCTATGTGGAGGTGCTGGCGCCCAAGGATGTGCGGCGGCCTTATCCGCTGGTGCTGATCCATGGCGCCGCCCAGACCGCCACCAATTGGATGGGCACCCCCGACGGGCGCAAGGGCTGGGCCGAGTATTTCGTCGAGCAGGGCTACATCGTCTACATGATCGACCAGCCGATGCGCGGGCGCTCAGCGGCGCATCCGGGCGACGGCCCGACCCGCATGTTCACGGCGGAGAACGAGGAGTGGCAGTTCACCGCAATCGAGAAGGAAAACCGATGGCCCCAGGCAAAGCTGCACACCCAATGGCCGGGCGATGGTCCTCGCAAAGGTCAAATCGGCGATCCGATCTTCGATGCGTTCTACGCCACGCAGGTCGAGACCGTGATTTCCAACGAGGAGACCCAGCAGCGCAACAAGGACGCCGGCGCGGCGCTGCTCGATCGGATCGGCCCTGCGATCCTGCTCACCCATTCGCAATCAGGTTCGTTCGGCTGGTTGATCGCCGACGCGCGGCCGCGCCTGGTCAAGGCGATTGTCGCCATCGAGCCATCTGGCCCGCCGTTCGAAGCAACCATCAATGGCGCCGGCAAGGCGCGCGCCTGGGGACCGACTGACATCCCGATCACCTACGATCCGCCCGTAAAGGATTCGAGCGAACTTGCAGTCGAGCGCGAAGCCAAGGCCGACGGCCCGGACCTGTTCGTGTGCTGGATGCAGAAGCCGCCGGCGCGCCAGCTCATCAACCTGAAAAGCATCCCCGTCATGGTGATGGCGGCAGAGGCCTCGTATCACCAGGTCTATGACCACTGCACGGCGAAATACCTCAACCAAGCCGGCGTCAAGACCGAGTACATCCGCCTGCAGGACAAGGGCATTCACGGCAACGGCCATATGGTGATGATCGAGAAGAACAATCTCGATATCGCGCACGTTGTGGACGAATGGATCGTGAAAAACGTGAAATAAGCGCCCGGATTCTCATCAGCCGCAAAACCAGCTATGCTCCGGCGCAGCGCGCTGATCCTTTTGCTGCGTTGATGACTTCGCCGCCTGGACAACGGCTGCGCGCAATCCATTTCGCCCCGCAAGAGGGCGACGAACGGGAGAAACCCAATGACAACGCTCATCGTCAATGGTCAAAGGCACGACGTCGACGTCGAGCCCGACACCCCGCTGTTGTGGGTGCTGCGCGACACGCTCGGCATGACAGGCACCAAATACGGCTGCGGCATCGCGCAATGCGGCGCCTGCACGGTCCACGTCAACGGCGCAGCGACGCGCTCCTGCTCGGTTGAACTCGCCGACGTCGCCGGCAAGGAGATCACCACGATCGAGGGACTTGCGGCCAACGGCGTGCTGCACAAGGTGCAGCAGGCCTGGCTCGATCACGACGTGCCGCAGTGCGGCTATTGCCAATCCGGCATGATCATGGCGGTCGCCGATCTCCTCAAGAACAAGCCCAAGCCGACCGACGCCGACATTGACGCCGCTATCACCAATATCTGCCGCTGCGGCACCTTCCAGCAGGTACGCGCGGCCATTCACGCCGCCGCCAATGCGTGAGGAGGGACGCCATGAATTACGCTCCGAAGCTTGATCGCCGCTCTTTCGTAATCGGCGCCGCTGCGGCCGGCGGCGGCCTCGCGCTCGGCCTGCGCCTGCCGTTCGGTCCCGACATTGTCCGTGCCGCCGACGGCTCGCCCGAAGTCAATGCCTGGGTGGTGATCCGGCCCGACGACACCGTCGTGATCCGCATCGCCCGTTCCGAAATGGGCCAAGGCTCGCTCACCGGGCTTGCGCAGCTTGTCGCCGAAGAACTCGAATGCGACTGGAGCAAGGTCACCACCGAATATCCGACCCCCGGCCAGAGCCTTGCGCGCAAGCGCGTCTACGGCGATATGTCGACCGGCGGCAGCCGCGGCATTCGCACGTCGCAGCAATATGTCCGCGAGGCTGGCGCTGCCGCCCGCACGGTGCTCATCCAGGCCGCCGCCAATGAGTGGAAGGTGCCGGCATCGGAATGCAGCGCGGCGAACAGCGTCATCACGCACCAGCCCTCGGGCCGCAAAACCACCTACGGCAAGGTCGCGGAAGCAGCCGCCAGACTCGAAGCGCCGAAGAACGTCCCGCTCAAGGACCCCAAGGACTGGAAGCTCGTCGGCAAGGGCGTAAAGCGGCTCGACACCGCCGACAAGCTCACCGGCAAGCAGATCTACGGCATCGACATCAAGATGCCCGGCATGCTGGTCGCCACCATCAAGGACTCGCCGGTGCGCACTGGCAAGATCAAGAGCTTTGACGCCGCCAAGGTCGCCGGGATGCCCGGCGTGAAGAAGGTCGTGCAGGTCGGTGATTCCGGCGTTGCGGTGATCGCGGACAGCTACTGGCGCGCCCATAAGGCGATTGAAGCGCTGCCGATCGTCTGGGATCCGGGCGAGGCCGGCAAGGTATCGAGCGCCTCGATCGCGGAGTTCCTCAAGGGCGGCCTCGGCGCCGAGCAGGCTTTCGTCGGCAACCGGGCGGGCGATGCCAAGGCCGCCATTGCGGGCGCGGCGCGCAAGATCGAGGCGGTCTACAGCTATCCCTACCAGAACCACGCCACCATGGAGCCCATGAACATGACGGCGCTCTATACGGCGGACCGCTGCGAAGTGTGGGGACCAACCCAGAACGCCGAGGCCGCACTCGCGGCGGTGTCGGAGGAATCCGGCCTGCCAATCGGCAAGTGCGACGTCCACAAGTTCCTGTGCGGCGGCGGTTTCGGGCGCAGGGGCCGCGTCGATTACGTCCGGCAAGCGGTGGCGATCGCCAAAGAGATGCCGGGCACGCCGATCAAATTGATCTGGTCGCGCGAAGAGGACATGACCCACGACGGCTATCATCCGGTCACCCAGGCGAAGCTAACGGCCGGCATCGACGCGGCCGGCAACGTGGTCGGCTTCCATATGCGCATTTCCGGCCAGTCGATCGCAGCCTCGCTCGCGCCTGACCGGCTGGACCCGGATGGCAGGGACCCGATCGTCTTCCAGGGCCTCACTCCGAATTCCCCGGAGGGGAATTTCGGTTATGCGTTCCCGAACCTCTTGATCGACCACGCGATGCGCAACACCCATGTTCTCGCGGGCTTCTGGCGCGGCGTGAACGTGAACCACAACGCGATCTACACCGAATGCTTCATCGATGAGGTCGCCGATGCGCTCGGGCAAGACAAGCTTGCGTTCCGGCTGAAATTCCTCAAGCCGAAGCATGCGGCCGTGCTCAAGGCTGTCGCCGAGAGGGCGGGTTGGGGAACGCCGCCGCCGCAGGGGGTCGCTCGCGGGCTCGCCCAATACATGGCCCACGGCAGCTACTGCGCGGCCTGCGCCGAGGTTTCGGTCAGCCCGCGCGGCGAACTGAAGATGCACCGCATCGTGGCGGCGATCGATCCGGGCTACGCCGTCAATCCGGCGCAGATCGAGCGGCAGGTCGCAGGCTCGTTTGTGTTCGGCCTGTCCGCGCTGCTCTATGGCGAATGCACGGTCAAGGACGGCGCCATCGAGCAGACCAACTTCGACACCTACAACTCGCTGCGCATCCGCGAGATGCCCAACGTAGAGGTCATCGTGATGCCTTCGGGCGGCTTCTGGGGCGGCGTCGGCGAGCCGACGGTATCGGTCGCGGCGCCTGCCGTGCTTAACGCGATCTACGCGGCAACCGGCAAGCGGCTGCGATCGGTCCCGCTGATGCATGAGGGCATCAGAACGGCGTGAGGGTTAACCCCGCTCGCCCAGCATTGCCGGCTGTGGGGGCGACCGCGGTGGTCGCCCCGCTCTCGTGCGGCCTGCGCGCCGAAGGTTGGTATTGGTAAATCGCATTATCAGGCACAAAGGCGCGGGTGGACGTGGCTGTATCACAGTCCCTTCGGCGGAGCCGGATTGGAAAGGCGGGACAGCGCGGCCTGCGCCTCTTCGCTGCTGGGCCGGATGTTGAGCGCAGCCCGCGCATCGGCGACGGCCAGATCGCGTCGGCCAAGCAATTCATGGAGCTTGGCGCGGTCGAGCAATGCGGCGTAGCCACGGTCCGAACTCAGCCGAATCGCTTCCGTAAGGTCGGCCACCGCCCGCTCCGCGCGCGATGTTCTGACCAAGGCGTTGGCGCGCTGGCGGTATAGCTTGGCCAGGATGTTGGTGGTCCCGGCGCTGCCGTAATTGGCCGCAAGGGCTTCGGCGAGTGCCGGATCGTGCGCGGACGACTCGATGATCGCCGTGCAGTCCGCAATCTCGAGGTCGTACTGCTGTTTCGAATCATAAAGCGCCGCACGGCTGCGGCGCGCATAGAACAATTCGATTGGCGCCAGCAGCCGTGGATCATCCTCGGCGAGTTCGATCGCCTTCGAGAGATCGGCCAGCGCGAGATCGTTCTTGCCGCCGTAGAGATGCGCCATCCCGAGCGCGCGGAACGCGGCGGCGTGCTGCGGGTCGCGCGCGAGCGCGGCGGAATAGTCCGTGATCGCTCGCTCGGTCTCGCCCAGTTTGAAGTAAATTTTGCCGCGCTCCAAATAGCTGTCCGCATATTTGGGGTCGATGCGGATCGCCTCGCTGAGATCGTGCACCGCCCGGTCGAGATCGTCCTTGAGGGCGGCCTGTTTGCCGCTGGCGATAAGCGCCGCGACCTTGGGGTTGACCGGCCTCACTGAAGGAGGCTGGGGCGCCTGCGGCGCCGCTGCACCGGGCGGCGCCGCAGGCGATGTGGGGGCTGACGCGGGCGGCGCATCGGGAACCAGCGCGGGATACGGCATCGCGCTGCCAGCCACGAAATCCTCCGCAGCCACCGTGGGCCCGTTGAGAGCATTCGAGGGCCCGAAACCCCGGATCATGTCACTGAACGGGCTATAGCTCTCGGGCCAAGGATGGCCTGATTCCGTTTTCGACGTCTGCGGTGCAGCGATGTGGCCCGTGGGACCGGGCGCGCAGCCATTGGACGCCGACAAAGGCGATCCGCTGGCGCACGCCCCGCTCTGTCCTTGTCCTTTTGCACCCACAGGCGCGGCGGAGCGAGGGGAGGGGGCCGGCGGCTCAGGCGTCGCGAATGCGCCATGAATTGGGGCAGCCCGCGCGGAACGGCGCGCGGATGGCGCATCGAGGGCGGCGACGCGGCCCGTCCGGCTCGGGTCGGCACCGCGATGCGAGGTCCGGTGTGGAATGCTGTCACTGACCGCGCTCCCCCTGTGGGCCGCGTTGTGATTGATTTGCGAGAGGAAAAAAATCACAGCCGCGGCGACCGGCAGCGCCACCGCAACGCCGATCGGCCACGCCACCCTGCGCAGCAAGCTCGGAGCCGTTAAGGCGGTCGCGGTTGCGGACGGCCGGCGTTCGGGCACAATGGGCCGGATCGCCCTCCCAGCGGCGGCCTTTTCCGCAGTTGACTCTTCGACAGCCTCTTTCGCCCGCCACCTTGCCTCAACCCGTGCGATAGCAACATCGAGGGCAAGCTTCTCAAGCTCGGCAATCGCTTCCGGGAGCCCCAAGGCTGCCGAGCCGCGTGTGATTACGCCGCGAGCATATGCATAAATCTTGCGGCGTTTATCGGCGGTCGGCGGGGCGAGACCGGCGACGGTATCTTCGACGATCGGCTCGTAGTCGATTGGCGCACAGTCGGTCGAGCGCGTCTGCATGCCTGCCGCGACCTTGCTCTCGCGGCCGCCCGGTGTTTCAGCCGCAACGACGTTTGCCGAATCGTCCTGAGCGTCCATATGGAGCTGCAACAATTCAAAAAGGGCGCCTAAGGTAGCCCAAGCATCCTGGGAAATCACGCTTTAACAAGTTCTTATTGCGGCCAGGTCATGGATTGGTTCATTGGTTCTCAGGAGGCCCCCGCTTACCCCATCCCTGTTAGGGGTGAGGCCCGGGGTGGGGCAAGCGTAGGGTTGGGTGAATGAAGATGGGCGCCGCACAGTCGCTTGTTCGGCCGGAATTCTAGGAACCGTGATGCGGATCGACGGCAAATGGATGTCGAGCGTGTGGGTCGAAGCGGACGGCTGGTCGGTCGGCATCATCGATCAGACCAGGCTGCCCCATGCGATTGAGACGGTGCGGCTCACCACACTTGGCGAGGCTGCCAATGCGATCTCCGCCATGCAAACGCGCGGCGCGCCGCTGATCGGAGCGGTCGCAGCCTACGGGCTCTGTCTCGCGTTACGGGCGGACGCGTCCGATGCCGCAATGGAGCAGGCCTATGCGACGCTGCTGGCGACGCGGCCCACGGCGATCAACCTGAAATGGGCGCTCAATGAGGTCGTGGCGGCGGTGCGCAACCAGCCGCGCGGCGAGCGTGTCGCAGCCGCCTATGCGCGCGCTGCCGCGATCTGTCAGGAGGACATCGCCAACAACGAAGCGATCGGAGGGCACGGCCTTGCCATCATCGAGCGCGCCGCCGCCGCCAAGCCGCCCGGCGCTCCGGTCAACGTGCTCACCCACTGCAACGCCGGCTGGCTCGCCACCGTCGACTGGGGCACCGCGCTCGCGCCGATCTACAAGGCCCACCTCAAGGGCCTGGCCGTTCATGTCTGGGTCGACGAAACGCGGCCGCGCAATCAGGGCGCGGCGCTGACGGCCTGGGAGCTTGGCCGCCAAGGAGTCCCGCATGCGGTCATCGCGGACAACACCGGCGGCCATCTGATGCAGCATCGCCTCGTCGATCTCGTCATCACCGGCGCCGATCGCATCACCGCACAGGGCGATGTCTGCAACAAGATCGGCACCTATCTTAAGGCGCTGGCGGCGCGCGACAACGGCGTACCGTTCTATGCCGCGGCGCCGTCGTCCACCATCGACTTTGCGCTCGGCGATGGCGTTGCCGAAATACCGATCGAACAGCGCGGCGCAGAAGAGGTTGCGACGATGACGGGCCGCACCGCCGATGGCCGGATCGAGACGGTGACGGTGGTGCCTGACGGCTCGATGGTCGCCAATTACGCCTTCGACGTGACCCCAGCCCGGCTCGTCACCGGCCTTATTACGGAACGCGGGTTGATCGCGCCGACGCGCGAGGCGTTGGCCGCAAGCTTTCCGGAACGGGTGGGGCGCTAGCCGCGGGTAGTTCGGAATTTGCTAACCGGCCTGCCGGCGTTCGGCCCGGCGAGTGGAGCGATTCAGGCTGGGACGGTCCTACGGTTTGCGCGGGCCGCTGCCAGCGTTCCTCCAATCCTCATTAAGAGAGCCCCTATATAATGCGACGGTAGCGGGCAGGTGAGGGGTAAGATGCTCAATAAGGGGTTTAAAAGCCGGGTCATCTTGGTCTGAACAACTATTCATATTCGTGAGCGGAGCACGCCGCTCTACCGACGTTTTGCATCTGCGATAGAGCCGATTTACCCTGTTGCTCAAAAGATGCGGCCCGCCCAGGCGCTTGCAGTGATGCCGATCGAGGCGCCGAGGCCGATGCTCGCGGCCGGGAAGATGGTGATCGCGTGCGCGTTGCCCATGATGCTGCTCGCCATCATCGCCGGGCCAATGGCGGGCATCGAAAGCGCGGCGATGACCCAAGCCACGAAAGCGGCGAAGGATTCCTGTTTGCCCATGAACATCAGGTAGAAGCCCCCATTGCCGGGCCCGGCGGCGGCGTTCACGAAGACACTGAAGCAGGTGCCAAGGAAATCATTCCCCGTGAGGTTCGAGTGACCGGGCATCGGCCAGACTGGGCCAACGGCCCAGCTCGGCCAGGATTCGCGTCCCGCGGAGAGGCTGTTCACCACCCAGTCGATCGCCTTCTTCGCGATGGAGCTCTTCGCCAGGATGTCAACGACTTTCTTCAGCTTATCGACGCCAACGCTCTCGCCCACCGAGAAGCCGCCGATGCGAATGTGATCGGTGATCGTCTCGCCGCTCGTCAGGTTCTCGAAGCCAATCGTGCCGTCGGCGAAGCCGCCGCCCACTTCGATGACGAGCGAGAGTCCGCCGACGCTGAATGAATTGACCCACCAGTCCGGCCGCGGCATCGGCGTCGGGTTGGGCCTTGGTTTCGGCGGCGGGGGCGGCGGGACGGGATCGGGCTCGCGCTTCTTGGGCAACTCGCCATAGGCGTAGACCTCGACAGCGCGCCAGTAGCCGTCATTGTCGTTGGCGCCGCCGCCGCTGCGCGAGGCGCCGAATGCTTTGTCCTGCTTGATGAGGCCGGTGCGCGGAATGGCGGTCACGATCGCTTCATGTATCGCGCCGCGCCGACGCTCGGAGAGCGCCTGGTTGTCGTAGCCAGTCTTCGTGCCCCTGCGGCTCGCATAGGCGTAAATGTCCACCCACGGATTGGGCGAGCCCGCGACAGCGTTCTTCAGCGTGTTGTTGATCCATTCGATATGCGTGTCGCGCGGCGCATGCTCGCCGGTTCTGAAATTGCACAGCCGCGCCGCAGCCAGCGGCGTCACGCCATTGACTGGCCCTGTGATGGCTTGAACGTCGTCGGCCATAGGCCCCTCCTTAGGCCACAGGTCCCCTCCGAACCTGCGATCCCGCGTGCGGTTAGTAGCGCAATGCGCGGCTGGGGTTCACGATGGATTCGACAGCGAAGGGGATGTCTCCCGCGGGCAACAATTCGCGAACCGCCTCTCGGGGCAGGCCGGGTCTTTAAGCCGAACCAACCGGCGCATGCAGACCGCCTTGACCGGCCGGCGGCTCGGGATTGCCGTTGCGAGGATTGGAAGGGGCCTCGCTGCGCCGCCGTCATTCGCAGCGGACTGTGGGGCGGCCGGAGCCGCCCCACAGTCCCGCCGATGACCAAACCGCGTCAATTGCTGCGGAACAGGTCCTGCGGAATGCCTGCCGCGCTGAACAGGTAATCGCGCGAAGCCTCAAGCTGACGACGCAGCGCCGGCAGGTCGACATCCAGCAGCCGCCCCTTCCACTTGCGAACTTTGCCGGCGACGATCACGGTCTCGACATTGGTGCGATCCATCAGCGACACGACGGCGCCGGGCACCTGATTGAGTGGCGCAACGTTGATCCGCGTCGCATCGAGAATGATGATGTCGGCCTCCTTGCCGGGAGTGATCGAACCGACCTTGTCGTCGAGCCGCAGCGCCTTCGCGCCATTCATGGTGGCGTAGCGCAGCACGTCGCGCGTCGTGAGCGGCGCCGGCAGGCCGGCCGGCGGCTTCGGCCACGGATTGGCGGCTGCCGCCGGCGGAAGCCCCCAGTC